>CAZECW010000075.1:0-34695 GCA_964510585.1 uncultured archaeon
ATGGGTGTGCCATCACCCAGTTAGCACGCCCTTCCCTCATGGGAACGGCGTCTATGTTGGCACCCTCATGGGGGCTGCGTCTTGTTTAGCCCCTTAAAGCCCAAGCCAAACCCTTCAGCTACCAACAACTATTTATATACCCTACTTTCAAATAAGCTTTTTGGCGATTCATCCCCACGACTAAAGTCGGGGGCTTTCTCGCCAAGGTTTTGTAAAAAATGTGTGGGTGGTAACTGTTTTTATTGGCGAATTAGATTGCATGGTTGTTTGAAATGTTGGGGAATGTTGTCCAGAAAATGGTTGAGGGTCTCAGTGTAGAGGATTTCCAAGTTTATTGCAAAAAGGTTTCTAAAGGCAGGTTCAGGGAAGAAGAAAACTTGGAAATATATTTAAAGAGGAAGGGATTGGAGAGTCGGCTCTTGGATGTCAAGGTATTTCATGGTAGGCCTCCTTACCACACTCCTTGGGTGGAATTCTTTGATATTAGAACACCCATCGTTATGGGCAGTGAAACATTGGAGTTTTTCGATTCGCCCGTTGAGGATGAGTTGTTGACGATTTTTTCCCAAGCCCTCAGTGGGGGAGAGAGTATTTTTGTAGAGTACTATGAAGACGAAGAAACTCGGAGGCAGCTCGGGGCTGGGTTACCGCCACCAGTGAGTCGATTGGGCTACAAGTTATTTATGTTGGGTTTCACTTGGTTTAAAGACTGGTATTTTGCTGAGGGTTTCTGGGAAGGGGGACAAAAGCTACAAGGAGAAAAACCCAGCAGGGAATCAAAAAGTCGGCAGTTAGCGTACATCTATAGCGAAGCCAAGAACTTCCTCGAAAAGCAGCAGAGCATGGAGAAACATGAATGGTACCAGGTTAGAGCGGTTGTCAGAGCCAAAAACATAATCAGCCTACTTAAGGGCTCTCTTGAACAGTTTTAATTTTTTTCAAAATATTGATTTTTTTCTGAAAATTTTTCAAATTAATAATGTAAAATTATAAAAAATCCATCAAGATTGTAGGGAAATAAAAAATAAAACTTTCAAAGTCCTTAAGAAGCAATACGGGCAATAGGTTCTAAACATTTAAGGTTTTTAGTGTTATTTTGATTCCCGTTTTTCAGTTACGGAAAAGGACACAATTGCACCAGAATCTGTTTCTTCCACCTCATCTATTCTGGTCTCAACTCCAAAATCTTTGAGCACGTAGACCAGGTCTTCAAAGTAATCATAGAAACCACAAGTGCGACAGTAGGGCCCCGTGAATTCTATCTTAAATGAGCACTTGGCATTTGAAACAATCCTAGCATTAGCCTCAGGCGAACGGTATTTATTGTACTCCCTAACCGCCTTGTACAAAACCTTCTCAAAAGACTCTTTACTCATAAGTAATACGAAAAAAGGCAAGCTTAAAAAAATAATCTGTTTCCACGACCGCAAAACAAAACTCCAAAACCTTTCAGAGTATCAGAAGGGGGAGAGAAGTTTAGATTATTCTCTTCCCGAGAATTTAGAATCCGAGGTCTTCTCCTATGAGTATCACAAATATGCGGTTTGGTATGTGGGGTTGATCTATTATGGTGGTCATGCCACATGCCCTATTTTTGTGTCCGCAGTTTTTGAGAATTTTTGGTTCACCTCCACATCTTCCCAGACGGGAGCAGGGAGGATACCATTGTTCCTCATCCTTGTTCTTGGGTTCACCCCCCATCATTCTCACAAGCTGGGGAGCCACCACGTTTCTCACTCTAACAAAGGCGTCGTCCAGGTCTCTAACTATTTTGTTGCATCCTGCGACAACATAAACTTTCTTGGGACCGAACATCATTGCGGCTATCCTGTTGCCATATCCATCACTATTAACCAGCATTCCCTTTAGGGTGATTGCATTTGTGCTGGTTAGATAAAGGTCTGCGTGTAGCGCCGCACGCCACTTCTTAATGGTTTTGTCAAGGGCCCCCTCTGTTAACATCCAGTGCCTTGCCACGTGAATTTCCTCAGGTGTGACAATGTCTTCGAATGGATTTATGCACTTCCACTTTCCAGCCTTCTGCAAATCGAAAAGAATACCCAAATTAATGAGAGTAACCGAGCCGCCCCACGAGATGACGCCACCTTCCGGTACCTCTTTTTCAATCATCTCAAATATCTTTGTTCTCGCCTCTTTAGCAGTTGGTATATACATACCGTCCATATTATTTTTTCTCAAATTATCAATAACTTGGTTAGCGAGCTTCTCATAATACCACGGCTTAATACCATACCATTTCGCTAAATCTGGTTCTGTTTTAGCCATAACAATCACCTTGAGGTTTTTAGAATTGATAATGGTAACCCGTATTTTATTTTTTCATTAAAGTTAAGGCACGATGTAACAATTATGTTTTTTGGGGTTTGGGTCAGGCACAGTGTAGTGCCTATATTTTTTGCATAAGGGATATGTGTTTTGTTTATTGACTGCTTGAAAAGGGAGGCCTTTATTTAAGCCTTCTTTTCCAATTCCGAGGCTTATTGGAGGATTTAAGAGCCTCAACATACTAAAAACCAGAAAAATACATACCAGTTACATCGTGCCTTTTTAAAGGAAAAAAATATATATTTTATAGTTTAAATAAACTACAAACAAAATGGTGGAATATATGGTATCTGAGGTAGATATTTTTAGAAATGTCAATAACCTGCCCAAAAAGGAGGAGAAGTACTGGAATAGAAAAATGGAGACAATAGATAGAAAGGAGTTGAGGGAGCTTCAGTTTAAACTCGCCAAGAGACAGTTAAAATATGCTTATGAAAATGCACCATACTATCATGATAGATTCAAAAAGGCGGGAATAAAGCCAGACGATATTAGAGATTGGAAGGATTGGGAGAAAAAGGTTCCCATTACAGTGAAGGACGACCTGCGAAACTATCGTGAAAAAACTAAAGATTCTTTTTACGGTGTGCTTGCACTACCCTGGGAAAAGGTAAGAGACATCTACATAAGTACCGGCACCACAGGTAGATCCACTTATTGGGCTTTTTCAAAAGAGGATTGGAAATGGATATACGAAATGACCCTGAGAACCGTATGGTCAATGTATCAACTTCGCCCCGGTGACATGTTCTTAGGCAACGCTGGTAGATTTCACGGCGGATTCGAAGTAATGAGAGGACCAGATAGTCTGATGGACATCGGTATAACTGTACTATGGAACGATGTATTACCTTTACCAATGTTTATGGATAAAATGATTCAATACTGCCAAGATTTCAAAGGCAAAATTAAAGCAATATACTTCCCAGCTTTTCTATCCTGGGCTTTTATGGGTTACATGAACTCTAAGGGATTGGATCCAGTTGAGGATCTTGGTTTTGACAATATGATAGGAGGTTGGGCTGGAGGAGCGCTCACGACAGCTACAAGAGACATGCTAAAAGACGTTTTCGGCTTCAAAGCAGTTCTGAACATGGCCTGTTTAGGGGACACAATGGTCCCATTGATAGGTTGCCTTGAGGGACAAGGCCTCAAAACGCATGTTTGGGAAGACATACACTTAGTAGAACATGTGGATATGAAAACTGGAGAGCCAATAGAGCCTGATGAAGTGGGAGACTGGGTCATTACGCCACTGCATAACCACGCGGTGCCTCATATAAGGTGGAGAATGGAAGATTACACAAAAATGGATTTTGAACCCTGTGTCTGTGGCACAACACACCTCTCAATAACAATACTGGGCAGAGAATCAGACAAAATCACAATTGATGGTAAAATTATACTTCCCCAAATGGTTGAAGAAGTACTCTACAAGATACCCGAAATAGGCCCCGGCGGTGCAATGGCTTGCCAAGTGGTTAAAACAGCCCCAGAAAAACAGGACAGCTTAATCATTAGAACAGGGTACATCCAGGATAAAGTAAAGGATCAGGCAGCTTTCAAAGAAAAAGTGAGAGCTAATGTTCAAGAGAGTTTAGGGGTACCAGTGAGGGATGTGGAGCTTTTAACCCCAGAAGAGGTGGCTCAAGCAGGAAGCGTAGGATGGAAAATAGCCAGAATACAAAAGAGATACTAATAAAAGAGTGGTGTGGGCAAATCCGGTTTGAACCAGTTCCAAATATTATTTTTTTCCTTTTTAGCTATTTTACTAGGATTTAAAGTCTGCTGTTTTTTAGTACCATATCTTGATTCCACAAAAAGGACAAAATATAACGTGCAGATAAACGGCTGAAATGCCCTGAAAAATAGTTATAATTTCAGCTGCTATGTTTATTTGCCAAAGCTTGCAATGAACCATTTTGGCTAAATTCTTAGTCATTGTTTCTTTTAGATTATAATTATAGTAGGGTAACACAAACATTAAAAGTGATATTAAAAATAGGAATGGTAAGGAGGATAAATGTATGAGTAAGGATATGGAGTATCTCTGGAAAGCAAACCAGAAGGCTTTAGGACTTACAGATGAACAGGTTGAAATGATGAAAAAGAATCCTAAAGCTGTAAAAATGATTCAGCACAGCCCAGACCTTTATAATAAAAAAATAGTGGCGGAAATTGTGAAAACAAAGAACTGCGCCTGTCACAAAGTGGGAGATAAAATCGTTTTCCGAGTAGCAGGAGGCATGATAAAGGAGGAATCATGCGAAAACCCGTGCCTTTTCGCCATAGGACCATTAGCAACCCTCGGCTATATAATATTCGACCGTGTAGCATCCGGGTGCGACACAAGTGAACTCATGATAGATAGTATCAAATGTATGGATGTAGGACTTGAAAACGGTGGTGTGGGAGAAGTACTAATGAAGATAAGAGTGGAATAGACCATGTATCAATAAAAAGACAATGAGATTTACATCTGAGGCCTAATATCTTAAATTCAATAAAAACCTGCGTAAGCTTCTCTTCTTAGATAATTATGAAAAATTTTTCATTGCAAGAAAAGTTTTAGTAAAAGGGGCAGCGAAAATGTAATTCCGAAAGTTTGGAAAAACTTGACTGTAAGGTTTCAGCTTTAGGTTTCGGATGTATGTGTTTACTAACAAATGATGGGGTAACATTGGCGGAAATGTAAATGAAAAAGAAGCGATAGCAATGATTAGTATTCAATCGATCAAGGGGTCAATCATATTTATGCATCATATCCGTACAATAATTGGAATGGTGAGATTGTTTTAGGAAAAGCGTTGAAAGACGGGTATAGGTTGAAGGTCAAACCAGCGGCAAATTCTCCCGTGTTTTTCCTAAAGAAGATGGAAGATTTTGACACATAACCAAACGCACAATTAAAAAAGTTACAAACAGATCATACTCACTTTTATTTTCTACCAGTATTTGAAAATGGAATGTATGTTTGAAACTGGTTGTAGCTGGTAAGCAGCCACCAGAACAGCAGCCACAAACCTAGACTCCACTATCCATTCAAGTCGATGTCTTCTTTTTGGGAGGATCTTTAGCCCTCCTATCCAGCGAGGCCACACTCATTTACTTGAAGCCAGTTTACGTTATCTCAAACCACCCAAGTCAGGGGCGTCTGCTTCTTGCACTGGTTCGATTCTTCTTAATCTTAAGTATGGTGGGTGCGATCCTTAAAGAGACGAAGGGATTGGGAACCTTTTGTAATACGCGTAAGGATTCCCTGCTCTTCTTCCACCGTCTTTTTCTGGCTCTTTCCATCTTGGGGGATCTGCCATCGAAAATCGAAAAATTGTTTGAACAAAAACTGAGGAGTTGAAAAATATGATACTAGACTAACAAAGCAGGGATACTGATTATAGAGGCGGGGAAAATCTATTATAAGTGATTACACCTTCTAAATTTATAAACAGAATTAGGGGGTTAACATATGTCTAAGCTTCCCGAGGAACTTATGAAAAAGGCGGAAGTTCCACAATTTGTTAAGGATCAGTTGGAAAATGTGGTTATTCCTCCACTGATATATGGTATGGGGTACACAGAGGAAGATTTGAAAAAGCCTAGAATAGGCATCGCAAACACTTGGAATGAGCTAAATCCTGGCCAAGTGCACCTCAACAAGATTGCAGAGAAGGTGAGGGAAGGAATCAGGAGTGCAGGTATGACGCCATTTGAGTTCAGCACAATTGGTCCCTGCGACGGAATCGCACAGGGACACGAAGGCATGAGATTCATTCTCCCAACTAGGGAAATCATTGCTGCCTCCATTGAGATTATGGCTAAGGTGAACCGGTTCGATGGAATGGTTATGATTGGAACATGCGACAAAATTGTTCCCGGAATACTGATGGCTGCTGCAAGGATAAACATTCCCACAGCCATAATTACTGGGGGCTACCATCTTCCATACTGTTTTCCCGGTAAAATATTTGATGAGGCGGAGGAGTTTGCCCACTACGAGATTGGTAAATTCTACTTCGCATGGCAGAGAGGGGAGATTCCAGAGGAGGAGTTTAAAAAGGCTCTCCACGGAATAGTAACTGGGCCTGGGGCTTGCCCCATGTTGGGTACGGCAGTAACTATGCAGTGTATGTGTGAAGCCTTAGGAATGTCTTTACCCTACTCCGGACTGTTACCTGCGCTGAGCAAGGAGAAGCTGGACTACGCTAAAAAGACTGGTGAAGCCCTAAGATACCTAGTTGAAAATAATATCACACCATCAAAAATAATGACAAAGGAAGCTTTTGAAAACGCCATCAGGGTTCTCCTAGCAATTGGAGGCTCAACGAATGGCTATTTACACCTTCCAGCCATAGCCCACGAGCTTGACATAAAAATAGAATTGGACCTTTTCGACGAATTGAGTGAAACCACACCCCAAATCGTGGCCCTCAAACCTAACGGTCCAAGGGCAATACAAGCCCTAGATGAAGCCGGCGGAATACCGGCAGTCATGAAAAGCATAAGCAGCCTACTGCATCTGGACGTCATAAACGTGTCTGGAAAAACTCTCAGAGAAACACTAAAAGATGTAGAAATTAAAGATAAAGAAATTATCAGGCCCATGGATAACCCGTTCAGCCCTGACGGAGGACTCGTGGTGTTAAAGGGAAACCTGGCACCAGATGGAGCAATAGTTAAAAAGGCAGGCACACCTCCAAACATGTTCAAATATAGAGGCCCCGCAAAAATTTTTGAATACGAGGAGGAGGCAATTCAAAACCTGTTCCAAGGAAAAGTGAAGCCAGGAGAATGCGTAATAATCAGGTATGAGGGTCCCAAGGGAGGACCGGGCATGAGGGAAATGGCTGTGCCGGGACATATAATACAACTCTTAGGGTTGGGAGAATCATGCGCTCTTATAACTGACGGCCGCTATAGTGGCAGCACCTACGGGCTCTGTGTGGGGCATGTTTCTCCAGAGGCTGCTGAGGGGGGACCATTAGCAATAGTAAGGGAAGGAGACATAATAGAAGTTGACATTCCCAATAAGACTATCAGGTTAGACCTGCCAGATGAGGAGATAAAGAAGAGACTCGCGCAGTGGAAGCCACCAGAACCAAAATACAAGAAGGGCCTCCTCGCTTGGTACTCTCAGTTTGTAACTTCTGCAGATAAAGGCGCAATACTGAAACCAAAATTATAAATTGCTCACCGATAATGGTAAGGTGGTTCGCCACTAAAATTGGAGACGAAAAGCAGCAAAAGGTGTTAAAAAATACTTCAATCTTTGTTCCTTAAGGGCTCTATTTTTGTCTGCGCGGTCATCTTCGCTTTCCTTCTGGTCTGAGGCCACTTTTTTCTTTTTTTATATGGTTTTAGGAAACACCGATTGAAATCATGTTTCTATCGCCAAAGTGGTGGCTAGTGAAGTTTCCTTTGAAACTCAAGTTGTTTCTCTCTCACTTTTATTTTCGTGAATAAAAATTTGATAAAGTATAATCGGGAAACCGCATCTCTAAGGGAATTTAATTGGATGAAGGATTAAATTAACGCTACTTTTTAATAAATGTGAACCCATTAAGATGGGAATAATGTAAAATTTGGAGAATTAAATGGAGGGAAAAATGTGTCGTTACCTATTAGAATACCTATTATTTATCACGGAGTAGGGTCTATTGAGCACCTAAGGAATTTTAGAGAGAAGAGAATTTTGATTGTATCCGACAAAACAGTTATCCAAATGTTTGGCGACAAGCTTTCAGATATTTTCAAGGATAGAGAGACAAAAATTTTTGACGAGGTGGAGCCTGATCCCAAGGACACAATTATGGTGAGGTGTGGTGATGTTGCCCGTAAATTTAAGCCAGAACTTATCATTGGGATCGGAGGGGGATCAGCGATGGACACTGCCAAAGCGGCTTATTTCCTTTACGGGCAAGAATCCCTGAAATTATATGACATAAATGTGTTGGTGGAGTACAATTTGAGGGAAAAATCCAAACTGGTTTTGATACCAACCACTAGTGGAACCGGTGCTGAACACACGCCGGGATTAGTGGTTACGAATACTCAAACGGGGCAGAAGGTCTCCCTAGCTTCCTTTGAGTTAATTCCTTGGGCCGTGATTCTTGATCCTGCATTGACTTTAAAAATGCCGCAAAAGCTTACTGCTGCAACTGGACTTGATGCTTTAACGCAGGCAATTGAGGGGGCTATTAGTAAAATGGGAAGCGATTTCACACAAGCCCTAAATCTGTATGCAATTAAAATTCTCTTTAAGTACTTACCGATGGCTGCTGGGGAGGGAGCGGGTGACATTCAGGTTCGTGCAAAGGTTCACTTTGCCGCCTCCATGGCAGGAATAGGCTTTGGAAACTCGGGTCTGGGTCTCGCCCACTCCTGTGGACATGCACTTGGTGGAGCCTTCCACATCCCCCACGGGATCAGTGTTGGGGTGATGTTGCCATACGTTATTGAATTCAATAAGCCCGAGTGTAGGGATAAGTACATTGAAATTCTTGAGTGCCTAAACATTATGGGTGTGGAAGATCCTGCAGCTACCTTATCCAATATGGTCAGAGATATACTAAGAAAACTGAAGACGCCCCTAAGCATAAGAGGGCTCGGAGTTTCTGAGAAGGATTGGGAGCAGAATTTTGAAAAAATAGTGAATTGGACTAAGAGCGACATAATTACAATGATAAATCCGAGGATGGCAAGCGAAGAACAGATTAAAAAAATCTTCCAATATGCATACCAGGGAAAACCAATAGATTTCTAATTAATTTTCTATTAAATTCAGGAAAAAAGGTCTCCGTCAATTAGGTGATATCCATCCAAATTTCCCCATTTTTTTATTTTTTCATTACTTTTTGGTTCGTAAGTAGATTTCCTTTTAAAGGTCACGAAAATTTTGTCACCGTATTACCTTGCAAAATTTTTCTGTTGAGGGAAGTAAATTTTATGCATCTTTTTCCCTTTTTTCCTAGGAAGACTATTTTTTTCTTGGTGTATTTTTGAAGGATGGAGGAGTATCTGTTTATTTTTTTGGGAGGTTTGTAGGTAAAGACTTAAATATAATTTTGCAGGTAACTACTTTAAAGTTGGTTTTGGAGGGAACATGAGTTGATTATTGACGCCCATAGCCATATTGTTGATAAGGATTGGTATCCTGAAAGGTGGTGGAGTGAACTAGCTAAAGCCTTTGTTGACCCCGTGAAGCACTTGCTGGGTATGGAATTGACCCCGAAACAAATAGTTGAGCAGATAATGCCGACTTTTTACGACCCCACGGGTGAGAAATGTCTTGCCGAGATGGACAAAGCAGGTATCGATATGACTGTTATATGTGCACAGGACTATGGTTTACTTCTGGGGGATCCCAAAGTATCCATTGAGGAGCAGAACCAGATTTTTGGGGAGATTCAAAAGAAACATCCTAAAAGATTCTTAGCCTTTTGTAGTGTTGATCCCCGCAGACCCGGTGCAGATAAACTCGTTAGGCGGTGTTTTGAAGAGTGGAAGATGAGCGGTTTGAAGCTCCACTCATCAACTGGGTTTTATCCCAATAGCAAGGAAGTCTATAGACTTTTGGACATTGCAAACGAGTTTAAGAAACCGGTCCTATTCCACACTGGACAGATTGTGGCTCCGCTCAGGTCTAAGTACTGCAACCCCATGTTTCTTGACGACGTCTGCCTTGACTATCCAGACCTCTGGATACAAGCCGCGCATATGGGCTTCGGCTGGCGCTACGAATTATACCATCTAGGCTCATGCAAAACCAATCTCACAGTGGACTTCTCAGGCTGGCAGGTACTGGCAAAAACAAACTACGCCCGCTTCTGCCACGCACTACGCGAATGCTTGGACGAATTCACAGCCGCAAGAGTTCTTTGGGGAACAGACAACCCCTACCTCCGCGCCGCAGTACCAGATAGTGAATGGATACAAATGATAAAAGACCTGCCAACCAAAGCTCCTGAGGGAATCACATTCACCAAAGAAGAAGTAGATGCTATGCTGGGAGGCAGCGCAAAGAAAATATTCGGAATAAAATAAAAAGAGTAAAAAATATTTTTAGCCTAGAGGCCCCACTCTCTATTTTTTTTATTTATTTATTTTTTTATTTTATTTTGGGAATTTTGGTCTGTCCCGTTCTTTTATTTTTTTCGAGTTGCTGGTTTGTTACTTTTTGGAGAAGCCGTATGTTCCTAGGCGTTTTCCGAGGCTGTGGTATTCGCTTGATATGGGGTTCCAGGTTATGGGTTTTAGTTTTTCGAAGTTTATGCTTGTGGGTGAATCCATAACGTCCTCGTTTGCATTCACATTTACTATTTCGCCGATGAATAGGTCGTGTGCTCCAAGGTTGATTATATTTTTAACTTTGCACTCCATGTTCACGGGGCACTCCTCGATTAATGGGGGTTTCACCTTTTTTGCCTTGACTGGTGTGAGCCCGGTTTCTTTGAACTTGTCCACCTTTTTTCCAGTGACTATTCCACAGTAATCTGTTTCCTTCACAATGTCAGCGGTTGGTACATTCACAACGTATTCTTTGGTTTTACTTATCAACTCGTGGGTATAGCGTGAGGGCCTTATGGAAATGCCTATCTGGGGAGGCTCAGAACACACCACTCCCACCCAGGCCAGTGTGCAAACATTGGGCTTACCCTTCTCATCTATTGAGGTAGCTAAAATCACCGGGGTTGGATACAAAGCAATACTGGGTTTCATCTCCTTCTTACCCATTATAATTCCACCTCTGAAAAGTATTGCAGAAACTATAGTAGTTTATGCCATTTATTTTTATCTCAAAGAGTGTATGTATAGTCAGAAACTATCAGGTTTTATGGTTTGTTTAATTTTTTGGACCGTTTTTGAACCAAGCTGATTCGTACAGTATGGAAAAACATAACTGAGGCAACAAGTATCATCCCTAGAGTTATGGATAAATACGCGTTATCAATAATTTGCGGATTCCATACTCCTCCTATGCTGTAACCTGCAAAGATAAAACCGTTTTGAACACCAACGTAAAGCCAAGAAAACTCATAATATACGTGCATCCAGTAACCATTTTTATATTCGTGTATTTGCATTTCTGATAGTGGCATGAATAGATCGGCCAAGAATTTTTCATATCTATGAATTTCCTGATAATAATGTATAGTAAAGTTCACAGGATTTGTAGCATTCTTTTCAAGATAGAGTACCCACTCACTTGTACCATTGTAATATTTTTTCACTTCTACCGTGAAGTTGGCGCTGCTAACACTGTCCGCTTTGAAAACAGGATTCCTCTCAAACCAGCCCGGTTCTGTAATGTTTATGTAAAAGTTCACTGTATCGTTCACTTCAAGGTACCCTTTAAGATAGGGAGTAACTGCATGGTTGGAGTTTTTACCATAAAGGCTGTAGTAACTTATGTTAAAAGTATAATTGGGATTCTCGGACGTAAGCACACCAGCAACCATCTCCTCAGTAGAGTAGGAGGGATATGGTAATAGCACCACTCCCCAGTTGCGACCATATTTGAAAGCAAAGTAGGAACCCAGAAATATCATTGAAAAACCTACTAGAAGAATGAGGACTATTCCAATTCCCATCTTATTTGTAAACTTCTCCCACACCAATTTCTCCCTTTGCCCATATTTTTACTGTTAACAGTTTTAGTAGAAATTCAAATAAATATTACGAATATCGAAACTCATATTATTGAAAATTTTTCCAGCTTTACAGCTAGTAATATAGACATAAACTGCCGAGATAACGAATATGAAATTTAAACCTAAGCATTGCTAGTCCCCATTTCCATAATTGCAGAATAAGTCTCACTGAAACATGTAGTATTCCAGAAGCCTAGTGCAGCAACCATGTCTCCCAGCGCGAAAAATAATAGGATATCACAACTAGTTTTGCAACCAGAGGTCTGTAAGAAGACATCCATAATCCTCCCAATAATTGTTATTCATATTTTTTTATTCTAAACTATATTTCTTTCTTTGTGTGCAAAAGGGGATTGATTTGAATTTTCTATTTTGAGGCTTTTTGAAATGCAGGGGTACGATTTTTATTTTCGCTACCCTCCATGTTTGGCTCTTCATGTACGCATCTACATAAAGGAAGCTAAGGCTCAAAAATAGTAGTCAGAATATTCTTAAAATTTGGATGGGTTAGACTTTTTATTTGGGTGATACTCTGAATTAAAAAAGGAAAAATCGTATTAGAAATTAAAGAAATGGATGGAGTAAGATTTGAAGAGTGAGATTGTGAGAATTGAATTAACTCCTCTGTATGTGCCCTTCAGGCCTGAAGTAAGGAAGGCTATGGAGTCGGGTGAAGGCCAATTGGGAATGGCGATTGGTGCAGAGGAACCCTGGCTTGGCGGCGATTTTGTCATCTGTAAACTCATATGTGATGATGGTACCACTGGTTTGGGTGAGTCATTTGTGTGGTTGCCTGAAACGGGCATTTCTCCTGAACAGATTATTTCGACGATTAAGGGAACTTTAGCGAAGTACATTCTGGGTGAGAGCCCCTTCAATGTGGAGCGCATCCAGCAGAGATTTGATGCAAACATTACTAGAAACGAGGTGGCGAAGGGTCTCTTGGATAAGGCTTGTTATGATTTGATGGGAAAAATTACGGGGCGTCCCGCGTGCCACTTTATGGGGGGCCAAACGGTAAACGAAATTCCACTGGCGGCTCTCATACCTTTAACTGATACTGAAACCATGGTGGAACTTGCCAAACTGTTTCACAAGGTGGGATATCGTGCTTTTCGGCTTAAACTGGGCAAGGGGGTTAAGGAGGATAGGGAAATTGTGGAGAGCTTCCGCGATGCTTTAGGCTCTGATGTGGCTCTGCGGGTGGACTATAATCAAGCCTATGAGCCACCTGAGGCTGTGCGGGCCATTAGGGCTATTGAGCCCTTTGGTATTGATTTCGCCGAGCAACCAGTTAATGCTAATGACTATTTGGGTATGGCCTATGTTCAAAAGCGGGTGGATACACCCCTTATGGCTCATGAGGGATGCTTCTCCGTGAGGGACTTTGTTACTTTGGTTGAACTTGGTGCGGTGGGGGTTCTGGGTTTGAACTCGGAACGCCCAGGAGGGGTTACTAATGCCCTTAAGGTGTTAAATTATGCTGAGTTGCGGGGTATCGGTGCAGTTTTGCATAATCAGCCTTTGGGGATTGCGTCTGCTATGCATATTCATTTGGCTGCGGCCCGGCCCCATAATTTTTGGTATGAGACTGAGCTCTTCGGCTACGTGATGTTTGAAGATGACCTCATTAAGGACCCCATAGATTACAGTGACGGTAAGGCCAAGCTGCCACAAGGACCGGGATGGGGAGTTGAACTGGACGAGGAAGCTCTAGCAAAATATGCCACGGGGCCCACTACTGTTATAAAGAAGTAGAGAGCATTCTTGAAATATCGATTACGGAGTGTGAATACAATGGAGATTAGCCTCTTTTATAATTGCACCATTCTAACTATGGACTCTAACGACTCTGAAGCCAGTGCTATGGCTATTTTTCGGGACAAAATCTTAGCCGTGGGTTCAGAAAAGGAGGTTAGAAACAGCATAGCCCAGTTTAGAGAGAAGAATCGGTTAGAAGGTGGTGAAACGGTTTCTTTACGGGAAATCAACTTGAATGGTGCTTGTATTGTTCCCGGCTTTATTGATGCCCACATGCATCCGGGAATATACATTTTTTATAAAACACAGAAGAGTCTTTCAGGGGTTAAAGGGTATAAGGATTTGGAAAGAGTCCTTGGAGAGGAAGCGAGGAAATGCGGTGAGGGGCAGTGGGTTGTGGGTTTTGACTTGATGGAAGACATATTCGAAAAACCTGAGGAACGCCGGTTCCCCAACAGGTACGATTTAGACAAAATATGTTCCGAGCATCCGGTGTTAGTTTTGCGGCACGATGGACATATTTGTGCTGTAAATTCCCTAGCCTTAAAAATAATGGGAATTGATAAATCCAATGTTGCGGAGAAAACTGTGGAGGCTGGGGAAATTAGAGTGGATGAGAATGGGGAACCCACAGGAGTGTTTACCGAGGCAGCCACAGCCATTCCTCTGGGGTTTATGCCCCTGCCTGATTTACAGCGTTTCCTAGATGCGGGCAGAATATTTTCCCAAGAGCTGGCATCCTATGGAATCACCACCTGTGGCGGAGTGGTACAATTAGGGGAAGAGGGACCTGCAGGAAAGGCTGGAACCTTTGAGATACCGCTAATTCAAGGACTAATAAAGGAGGGGTTAATAGAGCAGGATTTCGTGTTTTACGTTATAACCACCCTGCCTAGTGAGTTAAAGAATGTTGAGAAATCCTTCCAAGAATTGGGTTTAGGGGAGGGAAGGTTCCAGGTGGGGGGAATCAAAAGATTTGCAGACGGTACATTCGGAGCCTTCACCGCTGCCATGTTTGAGCCGTTTTCAGATTCGCCGCGAAAGAGTAAGGGCTTCTTTATGACTGATGAGGAGTCTCTCTTCGAAATCATAAAGGAAACTTACAAGATGGGATACCAAATCCTTGTACATGCCATAGGGGACAGAGCCAACCGGTGGGTTGTTGACCTCTACAAGCGGGTAGTAAAAACCGTTAAATCGAAGGAAGGGGGCCGACTCCGAATTGAGCACGCATCAGTGCTTACGCCGGACGTTATCAGAGACGCCGCAGATTTGGGAATAGTTTTGGTCTGTCAGCCAATGTTCATAGATAGCGAGTATACATGGCTTGAGAAACGCTTAGGCCCCGAGAGGATAAAAAATGTTTATCCATTCCGTTCAATAATTGATGCCGGTATATTTCTAGCAGGGGCTTCAGACGCTCCGGTGGAATCCGCCAGAGTATTGAAAGCCTTGCAGGTGTGCGTTACCCGAAACGGCTTTGTACCCGAACAGGCTATAACCATAACTGAAGCAATTAAAATGTTTACGTTGAATGCGGCGTATGCCCTGGGACAGGAGAAAATTAAGGGAAGCCTCGAAGAGGGAAAACTGGCCGACTTTGTAATTCTGGAAAGAAATCCTAAAAGCGTTCCCCCAAACCGGATTGCAGACATTAGAATACTGGCAACATATCATCGGGGACGGCTAATTTATTCTCCGCATTGAGGACGCTAAAAATTGTTTTTGTGGGTGTTTTCCTCTTTATCTTCTTTTATTGTCAGTAGGTTTTCTGAGCCGTCTAGAATTGTTTTGTAGTCTTCGATGAAGCCTCTTCCAATGGTGAGTAATTTATTGTCCTTGAATGTTGTCACTACTGTTAGGAGAGTTAGAGGCCCCATTTCAACTTTCGCGTAGGAGGATAGTAGTTTTTTCTTTTCCCCCGACACGGTAACTCCCCGTTGTGAGAAGATGTCTGGAAGCTGACAGTTTTCCAATTTTAGCTCTGTATAAGTTTTCCAGGGTATTAGTATCATTCCGTCGAATCCCGTGTCAAGGAGTGCAACTATTTCGGTTTTCTCTCCGCTAACAAAGTTTGATATTTTAATCTTGACTGCTGGAGATAAATAGTTGAATCTTTCATCAATGTATGGTTGCTTGTATACTACTCTATTTGTAGGCTTGTTCCCCCCAAGTAGATTTCTTTGGGTTGTTTGAGGAATTTTTCCGTAATCCTTATAATTATTCTATGTTTGACGTCTCTCGACAGTTTGAGCTCCTCGGCAGAGTCAGCAACTATCGTATTTCCATTCTCAAAGGCCACCCATTTCCCCACGTAGTTTCGGAAAAGCTCATCTTTCATCTTTTCAAACGCTAGATTGTTTTTCTCTAACTCTCTGCGATACTCTTCCGCCCCAACCCAGTCATCCAAAGTTCTGTCAACAGCCCTAGAGATATTCCCATTACTAGTAGTGGTATTTACAGTTCCCTTAGCTCCTGTCGACTCAGCCTCACCCTTCTTGGTTCCCCAAAAAATGGAAGAGTCTTTAACCCTCGAATGTTCTATCAATTTACTCTTCCTCCTTAGGAGAACTAACAGAGATGACTGTTTGCGACCTCACTAAATAATCTGGCTCACCTGTTAGAGGATCTAAATCATCCAACTCGTATACCTTTAAAACAACGGGTTTAACCCGCAAAACTTTTCCATTTTCCAGCCGGAAATCACTCCACTCTTCACGCACAACACGGAATCCCACTTCGACGCCATTCACTTCTCTCCCGTCCGGAAGCTTTAAACTCATAAACCACATCCGTCCAAACCTACACAGTCAACTTCAGACTATCTCAACCCCGAATCGTATTTAACTCTTCTCATCTACAATTTCATTTCGCAGAACCCTAAAAAGCGTCCCATCGAATCAAATTGCAGACAATAAAAAATACTGGCAAACTATCATCAAGATCGACTGATTTATTTCCGAATTGAAAAGTTTTCTGATTAAACCGCTACCCTCTTTTTGAAACACACTTCTTGAACATTTCTTCTTCTGGTTTTAATGGGTGAGGATGGCTTTACATTCTTCGCCTAAGCCTTGGAGGAGATCCCAGGAGTCGTTTTTGGTTCCCTTCGTCTGCATTGTTCTCACGTCTTGGCAAATGGGCATGATCATTCGTTTAAGGATGTGTTGAGGTGTGGGTTCGTATGGTCTGAGGGAGTGCTCTATGAGTATTTTGAAGTGGCCTAATGTTCTTTTCACAATTCTGTTCAATATAATACCTCCACATGTCCCTCTCTCACAATAACACTGAACCTGTCCCTAGCTAGCTTGATTTTTATACCTAGCTGCTTTAGTAATTTTTCGGCTATGGAAATCTTTTGTTTCCTGTTCAGAACAGCTTCCAGAAGGAAGCAGCCCCCACCACCCGTATATAAAGAAGCGGTTTCGAGTTCCGCCATAAAAGTGGGATTCAGAAACACATCCGTCATTTCTCCACATTTTGACCTTGCTAATTCTGCGGGAAGTTTTAACTCCACCTCCTCCTCACCATGCAGATAACTGTACACAACGTTGCTCGGTTTAAGGACATCTATGAGAATTTCCATCAACTCTGGAACCAGTTTTTCTGGAACTTCGAAACTCATGCCACTTGATGTGGTGCCCACATACATTTCGGGGTCAGGGCTAAGCCAGTTGAAGAGAGCATTGGTAACTGAACGACTGAGACTCCCTTTCCTTGCCCCGTACAAGACACCTGCCTTAGACCTCACTTTCTCCTCAAGATCGTCGGGAAGAGCCACTTTGATATACTTCATAAAAATCATCCGGTAAATTTCTCAAATAGGACATATGACCATATTCCCATAAATACCTTTTGGACAAATAAACCGTTTCCAATGTAGGGTTATCTTCGAAAGATTATCCTATTGACCCCCACACCTCTACCCTGGAAAGAATCGAGAAAAGTGAAATAAACCAAAAGATGAGGGTGCAGAAAAGGCTTCTCGAATGAGCTAATAATTAGTCAATTTGAAAGCTGACTCACCCCCTTTTCAGATGCATGAAAATCTAAAGTTGTGTATTTATTATGATGATGCTAAAATAGAAAAGGCAAAAATACTATGAAAGCCTATATGGTAGAAAAAATGAAGGAAAGGAAGGAAAATTACCTTCGCAAAATTCAATTTGCTCAAGATAACATTAAATCCGTTAAAATGTGGCTGACAGGAATAACGCTTGAAAAGTTTTTGGACGATAAGAAGACACGCTATGCCGTGTTTAAGGCCTTTCAGGAAGTGGTAGAAACCTGTATGGATTTGGCGGCTATGCTGGTTAAAGATCGTGGAATTCCACCCAAAGATGATTATACCAATCTGGAGAAGTTAAGAGAAGAAAAGGTAATATCTGGCGAGATGGAGGATATTTTAGCGGAGGCTAATGGTCTACATAAATGGATAATCCACAGATACAATAAGCTGGATGAAGCAGAAGCCTACAAAGCGATGCTTAGACTCATAACTCCCCTAGAGGGATTCATAGGAGTTGTAAAAAAGTGGATTTAGTGGAGAAAATTAAGAGGGATTTCGGATTTCTGACCGATCGCCGTGATGTTCTAGCTGTGCTTCTTTACGGCTCTCAGGCTTCAGGTGAGTCCACTCCGAGGAGCGATGTTGATATCTGCATTGTAGCCCCGAAAGCAGACCGTGACGAGCTTTTTAGAACAATTTTGAGGCACGTTAGAGAACCTTATGATGTCAAGATATTTGAATCTCTACCAATGTACTTGAAAATTCAGGTGATCAAAAACCACATCGTAGTCTATGCAAGAGAGATCCTAGACCTGTACGAATACTTCTACACCTACAGGAAACTCTGGAAGGATCAAGAGAGGCGGAATACACTAACAAAAGAAGATATAGAAACCCTCCTCAAATGAAAGTAAACCATTTAACCCACTTTCCGCACCCATTGGTTTATTCTTTTCTATTTTTGCGAAATTTGTAAGTCTATACGAAGAATGCTGAACTTCAAACAATTTTTGGAAATCTCCAAATGCCCCCAAGAAAAGGACCAGAAACTGGTAAAAACAAAAAAATAACAAAAAATTCACAAAGGATGCGGAATGTGGGATAACTGAACAAGAAGTTTATTTATTGTTGAGAGGCTAAATATTTTTTTATGAGTATTTTTGTTCTGGATTCTGATGGGTTAATTAAGCTAGTCAAATCTTCTATTATAGAGCAATTGCTCAAGCGATTTTCTTGTTTCATATCCAGCGAAGTTTACGAGGAGGTTGTGATCAGAGGCAAGGAAAAGTTGTATGAGGATGCCTTCATAATTGAAAAACACGTTAGAGCCGATATTTTAAAGGTTATGAAGACTAAGGAGAATCAGCACTAATCCAACCCTCATCTTATACGAAACCGTATCCACCACCATTTGTGCCCTCTGACAAACATCATGCCAATATCTTTTTCCACTGGAATCTTAATATACTTTATTTTCGTGGCAAACCACATCCCCGCAATTCTTATAATTAATACATAGAGAATTGGGATTAAACTTGATAATAATCCCCCGATTTTTTTCATTTTAGTGATTGTAGGTAAGTTTATTATAGCCATCTTACTGAAAGAAATCTTTCAGGCTTATTATATGGCTGATCCCAGTTTAAAAATAATTTTTCCTAAAATATATTATTGGCTTGGAAGGAAAATCTATGGTTACAGAGGTAGACAACTTTACAATCCAAATACCTATGGACTGAAACCCAATGATGTCTGGTTCGTTAGTAAATTGTTTGATAACACGAATAGAGAAATTGCAGGAGAAACACATCCATTAATAGGAAGAAGTTACGGAGGTAAAAAATTTAGAGGGTGAAAAGGAACCCTGCCCTTATTCACCCTCATTTTCAATAAGTAGGGCTATTATAGATGTAGAGAGAAACACGCGGGTCTTTATTTTATCTCATACTAAAAAGTGCTCAGCAGTAATACCCCATTAATCGTTCTAGTGTGGCGCTAAGTGTATGACGCTACAGCGTAAGGTTGAAGAAAAGTAACGTGTGTAATCCACGCTTCGACCGTGTAAGAATTAAAGTATTGATGCCTGTCTACATTAGTCCACACCCTATTTGGGGTTCCAGAGACTAAATCTGCACCGCTTGGTACGGCGTCAACGAGAGTTATCTTGTAGGGTTCTAGTTGACCATCACTCTCTACCGCAGTATACACATACCAACCGTAGCGTGGAATCCAAGACCCCCATGACCAAGTGTACCAAACCCATTTCAGATACCAGTAATTAGGTGTTACGATTCCCTTACGTCACTTAGTCGCGTATGCGTGTAGGCTATAGGAGTACTCTCCAGAAACATATTTATAGGCATCTAGTGCATTTAAGTAACCGTGCCCGTGGTTGTGTTCCCATCCAGTGTCTCCGATATCGTGTAGTGCGGCTGCACGAATAATAGCCGCTCGAACTAATACACCTCTATACTGTCGCAGTTGTATAATCTGAAGTCATATCTTAGTAGCATGGATATGAAAGCTATTGGCTTAGGTTCAGGTATATTGATAATGGGTATTGCACTTGCTTCAATATACTATATTAGAAAAAGAAGTGTCTTCAAGCATTAAAAAAGTAAGCCCGAATGATTCTTTTCCAATTTTTTTCTTGCCAATTCACTTTGTAAATAAAATTGAATGGTTAATGGATTCTTTGTTTTTCATATTCTATGATTACGTCTCGGGCTTTTTCAACGGGTATTTCTTCTTTTACCCTAATCATGGTTATTGCTTCCTTTGGGCATTTGCTGGAACATAGGCCGCATCCGATGCATCTTTCTTCCTCAATTTTTATCAGGTTATCTGTTAAATCATCATTGTGGGGGTAGTGGTGGTATATTGCTCCCATTGGACATATCTTGATACAGGATTCGCATAGTGTGCATTTTTCTTTGTTGATTTGGGGTTGGAAGTTTGATTTGGTTAGGGTTCTGGGATTGTTCAGTTCCGTGAGTCCTCTTAGGAAGCCGCAGCAGCAGGGGCAGCAGTTGCATATGAAGTTTGGTTTCTGCTGTTGATTATTGGTTATGTGTACCAGTCCTGCTTCTTCTGCTTTTTTGAGTATTTCGAGGGCTTCCTCGTAGCTTACGTATCTTGCTCCTCGGTGCTTCACCAAGTAGTCTGCGGTGGAGTCGAAGTTCATGCAAACCTCTAGTGGTTTTTCGCAATGGTCAAAGGTTGATCGGCAGACACAGTTGATTACTGCTATGCTGCGGGCGTCTTTGATGTATTGGCTTACCCTCTCGAAAGTTAAAATTTCTGCTTTGGTGTCTAGTTTTTGCTCTACTGGTATGACTCTTATGAAGGGGTAATTGGAGGCCCCCAGTTCCATTCCCCAGTACTTGTAGATTTTGTTAAATATTCTCCTTACTTCTCTTCGCTCGTCAGTTGGTTCTCCTTCCATGAACCATTCGAAAACTCCAGGCACGAAGGGCATCATTGCATAGTACAATTTTTTATCGCTTTTACCTTCAAACTCAAAAATCAGGCCTTTTTTAGCCGCATCCTCAATAGCTACTTTGATTTCCTCCTTGTCTCGGCCTAGTTTCTCCGCTATTTGTTCCACGGTTTTGGGCTCTATAAATGGTCCGTCAAAAGCGGAGGAAACTAGTTCTGCTTCTTCGGGTTTAAACATTATTTTGAGTACTCTCAGAGTGTCTTTAGATTTTGGAATTTTAAGAGGCCATTTGTTTAATTTATTAAATAATTGGTCATAAACTTCATCGCTCATAGAAGGTTCGCCTCGGCAAGCTATCTTGAACAGGAGTGTAAGGGAGTTATAAGGTTGAGTGCTTTATATCTTTCTCCGCTGTGACAGTATTAATTATTTTTGAATTGTATTTTTTAAAAAAATTTTATATAGATGGTTAAAATAATTAACAAGTCATATATCTTCTGAAAGTGAAGGAAGGTTGTGGTATGAGTATTGACTTGGGAAATAACCGTCTAAATGTTGGCAACCAGTTGGTTAGAGCAGCTTGGAGGTATCCAGACAAGGAAGCGGTGGTCTGCAAGGGCAAAAGGTTAACCTTTAAGGAGTTGAATTCTAGAGCTAATAGTTTGGCTCATGGAATCATGGATCTGGGTTTAAAAAAGGGAGACTTTGTTTCTGCTTTAATGATGAATTGTACCGAGTATGTTGAGACTTATTTCGCGTTGGCAAAGATGGGAGCAATTATCGCTCCATTGAACTATAGGTTGACCCCCAATGAGCTTGTTCAACTCATCAATCAGTGTGAAGCTAGAGCAATAATTTTCGGTCAAGAGTTCAAAGATTTGGTTAAAAATTTGCGCCCACATATTGGAACCGTGAAGCATTATATCTGCGTTGGAGAAGAAGTGGTTCAAGACGTTATTCCATATGAGGACTTAGCTACTGGTTACTCTACAGGTGAGCCGAATGTTGATGTTTTTCAAGACGACGGTCAATTTATGAATACTACTTCTGGTACCACGGGTTTACCCAAGGCGTCCATAATGTCGCATTTTAACAATCTCGCAGTGGTTATGCAGATTTCACTTGAAATTGGGTTAACATCGGACAAGGTTTTCATGACCGTTCTTCCACTATTCAACAGAGTTGGGTGGACCACAACTCTTACCGCAGTTAGCTGCGGATGTAAGAATGTTATCACAGAGATTGACCCCAAAGCAATACTAGAGGCAATCCAAGAAGAGAAAGTGAACATGGTGAACTTTGTACCCGTGATAACGAATCTTTTAATGCTTGTTCCCGAATTTGAAAAATATGACACCAGTTCCATGGAGCTCATCATATATGCGGGAATGCCCCTAACTTCCGAAACCCGAGAGGCAACCTACAAGTACTTTGCACCCAAAATCTCTGAGTATTACGGCTCCACAGAAACTTCCCTAATAACATATTGTAATCCTGAAGTAAAGAGAAGGAAACCAACCTCTCTGGGAACTCCAGTATTTGGAGTGGAATTAAGACTAGTTGATGAAAAGGATCAAGATGTACCCCTAGGGGAAATAGGAGAAATTATTATAAGGTCTCCCGCTCTAAACGCCAACTATTTCAATAATCCCGAAAAAGCGAAAAAAGACATGCGTGGCGGATGGTTCCACACCGGTGATTTGGGAAGATTCGACGAAGAACGACATCTATACGTTGTGGGCAGAGTTGAGGACATGATTATTAGTGGAGTTGACAAAATTTTCGCCCCAGAAGTGGAAGAGGTGATACAGAAACACCCTAAAGTCGGGCAGTGCGCAGTAATCGGATTACCAGATAAATCCCTAGGCAAAGTGGTTACCGCTGTAGTAACCCCCAAGCCGGGAGAAAATGTGGATGAGAGAGAAATTATAGAGTTTTGTAAGGGTAAAATAGCAGATTTCAAAATACCGAAAAAGGTGAAAACAATAGAAGCTATTCCAAGAACCCCCACCGGGAAAGCCATAAAGTTCCAACTGGTGAAGAGATTTTCGGAACAAGAGTGATATAGAATAAGATAAGGTTAAAGATAAGTCAAATTTCTAATTTGTATAAAGGATTCTTCTTTTTTACTTATAACTTTTGTTGAAGTAAATATTTTTTAGATACCAAAAAATAAAGATGGGAAAGAGGTGACTGAATATGAGAATAAAAATTATTAACCCAAATACGCATTTGGAGGGAACAAAACGCATAGAAAGAGTGGCTAAAGCACATGCCAGAGCAGACACGGAGGTTATAGCGGTTAGTCCCAAAAAAGGACCGGACGCTATTGAAGGTTCTTACGATGAAGCCTTGGCAGTACCTGGAGTCCTAGAAGAAATAAAGAGGGGGATAGAGGATGGCTACGATGGCTTCATAATTGCATGCTTTTTGGATACAGGTCTTTATGCTGCTAGAGAACTGACTGATAAACCAGTTATAGGAATTGGTGAGGCCTCTATGCACATGGCCTGTATGCTGGGACGCAGATTCTCTATGCTCTTGCCTGCACCGAGATGGGATATAACCTATGTTTTGGCAGAGTTTGTCCGGAGATACGGTTTAGAGAATAGGTTCGCATCGGCCAGAGGTATAGGATTGGGGGTATTAGACATCGATAAAGACATAGGTAAAACCCTAGAGATTCTCAAAGAGGAGGGAACTAAAGCCATTCTACAGGACGGTGCAGAGGTTATTTTGCTTGGCTGCGCAGGATTTGCGGAACTAGACAAGAAGCTTGAGAAAGAATTGGGAGTTCCAGTAATAGATCCCGTTATTGCAGCGTTAAAATTCATGGAAGCAATACTGGACTACGGCAAAAAAACGAGTAAAATCTCCTTCAGGCTGCCAGAGAGACTGAGAAAATAAGTCAATGAATCGAGATAATCAAAAACCATATCTATAAAAAGTAGTAAGATACTATGAAACTGCAGTTGGTGTTTCCTTTATTTATTGGGATAGAACCACTTTTCCTTCAATGTCCTTTTTTTCCGTTCTCAAATATTTTGAATTATTTAAATTTTATACGATCCTCAGCATCAAAAATTCTCGGAAGAATTTAAATATAAGTGATTCTTGTCAATTTACAAAAAACTGTTTATCTTAACTCTCAGGTATAGAGAGATAAGGTTGTTGGGTGAAGAGAGATCCTTCAGTATTTTAGCATTTGTTAAAAAGTGTTCGAAGAACATCGGGGAATTTGAGTCCTCCAGACTTGATTTGATGTGTATGAAGCTAGCTGGGAATTTTAATCTGAGGAAGTTGATGAAATAATTTCTTAATTATTGGGAAAGGGCATACTTTTTTAGAAACCTAATAGGGTGAACTCCAACGTAGATACGGAAGGGTACTCTGCTTTTTTCGATTTATGGTGCTAAAACCACTTTTTGGAATTGGTTAGCATACATAATATTTTATAGCTATACAGGAAATCGTTCTTGAAGCCTGTATCATACTGTTTATTGTTTTTTATTAATGGTTTATATAAAAATTCAGAATATTATTGAAGAATGGGAAATATTTAAAACGTGTACATATTAAAATAAGAAACTTAAATAGCTAATTTTTGGAAGGAAGAGCGTGGAGGATATACTATGAGTATTGATTTGGGAAATAACCGTCTAAATGTTGGCAACCAGTTGGTTAGAGCAGCTTGGAGGTATCCAGACAAGGAGGCTATAGTTTGTAAGGGTAAGCGTGTTACCTTCAAGGAGCTTAACAGACGAGCTAACAGTTTAGCCCACGGATTGATGGGTCTTGGAATTAGGAAGGGAGACTTTGTCGCAATAATTCTTATGAACTGTGTGGAATTTGTCGAAACTTACTTCGCTTTAGCAAAGATTGGAGCAATTGCCGCCCCACAAAACTATAGGCTCACCCCGAACGATATTGAACAACTTATTAATCAGTGCGAAGCAAAAGCACTAATTTACGGTAGTGAGTTTAAGGATTTAGTCAAAAATTTGCGTTCAAAATTGAAGTCAGTTAAAAACTACATATACGTTGGAGGGGGAGAGTTCGAAGACGCTATCCCCTACGAAGAATTGGCGACAGCGCATTCAACTGAGGAGCCGAAGGTTGACATTTTCCAAGATGACGGCCAATACATGAATTATACTTCAGGCACTACTGGGTTGCCGAAGGCTTCGATAATGACTCATTATAATAATCTTATGGCGGTATCGCAGATAGCTATGGAGGTAGGATTTGACTCAAGCTGGGTCATAATGACAGTATTTCCACTGTTTCACCGGGTAGGATGGGTAACTGTATTGGCGGGGGTTACATTGTGTTGTAAAAATGTTATAACGGAAATAGATCCAAAGAGTATACTTGAAAACATTGAGAGGGAAAAGGTCAACTTCGTCAATTTTGTTCCAGTAATAACGAATCTTCTTATGATGGTACCCGACTTTGACAAGTATGATATGAGTTCACTTAGAACAATTGTGTACGCAGCAGCTCCGCTAACTACTGAGGTGAGGGAAGCTACTCAAAAATATTTCACAAAGAACATAGCAGAGTATTATGGAAATACCGAGAGTTCTATTCTGGTTTATTGTAACCCGGAGATGAAAAGAACTCACCCCACATCTGTGGGCACACCTGCATTCGGAGTTGAGCTACGATTAGTTGACGAGAATGATAAAGATGTGCCAATAGGAGAGATCGGTGAGATTGTCTGTAGGTCTCCAGCATTGAATGCTAACTACTTTAAGAACCCTGAGAAAACAAAACAGGCGATGCGAAACGGTTGGTTCCATATGGGAGACCTTGGCAGATTCGATGAGGATGGACACTTGTACATTGTAGGAAGGGTGGAGGATCTAATCATTAGCGGTACAGACAGAATTTTTGCACCAGAAGTGGAAGACCTACTTAGACAGAATCCTAAAGTTCAAGACTGCGCAGTTATAGGGTTACCAGATAAAGTATTGGGCAAAAAGGTCACCGCAATAATAACACCCAAACCGGGAACACAAGTAAATGAAAAGGAGTTGATAGAATACTGCAAAGGTAAAATCGCCGATTTCAAAATACCTAAGAAGATAATAATAAGTGAGATGATACCAAGAACTGCTACTGGAAAAATTCTAAAATACCAGCTTGTGGAAAAATATTCCCATTAATCTTTCCTTTTTCTTTTATTGCGAATTTCTCTCTTGGTAACTTTTCCTTGGGGATGTAGTAAGAAATAAATGCTTTGAATCTTATTGGAATTTGAGATAGTGATAAAGCCTTTGGTATAGATCTTCCCCAAAGCCATTGGTCCTTAGTTAAATTATTAATTCCCATATGGATGGAGGATGGTTGGATAAACAGTTATCTAAAAAATTTGTGAAGCAGGTTAAAAAAAGGATTCCATGGATTGACCATTTGATTGAGGATTATTCTACTGCTTTGGAGTTTAACCCGGAACTCATAGATTATTCTGTGCCTAAGCAGTCTGTCTGTCTTCTGTGTAGGGGTACAAGGATGTTGTGTGGAAAAAAGAAGTGTCCTCTGCTTGAGCGTTTTTATAGTTATGTTAGGGTGTCGAGGAGTTTTGATGGAACTCAGCTGGTTGGTGATTCTCCGCCGAGTGCCTTTGTGGGTAGAAAGGGGTATCCTTATGTTTATGCTGGTCCGATGGTTCCTCCGGAGAGGGGTGACACCAGTATTTATGATGTTCCTGAGTTATGGTATGGGAAGGATGTGGAGGAGATAATTGGTTTTAGATGCAAACTGGTGCGGGGTATGTTTATCACAGATGTTAGGGATGCCAACTCGGATAACAAGTTGCTTAGGGATACCAGGGAACTGGCTCTTGCTGGTGAGCCTGTGGACGCTGAGGTTATATTGAAGAAGAAGCCTAAGCATCGCCTTTTGCTATCTAGTGAGGTGCAGCCTATGGGCCCCTCCGCGCCCCTTGAGAACATTAACATTGGGTCGTTGAAGGTGCCAAAAATTGTGGATAAGGTGTATTTTGACACTGATCTTAAAGCCCTTGATGGGATGTTGATGCTCTACGAGAATGGTTTGCCTGTTACCAGGATACAGCGGATTTTGAGTGTTGGCGCTATGGGAATTAAAGATAATAGGAAATTGGTGCCCACCAGGTGGAGTATTACTGCTGTGGATAGCAATATCTCCAAATTTTTGAGGGAAAACGTGAAGGATTTCCCATTGATTAATGATTATTTGGTGTATGAGGCGGATTATCTTGATAACAGGTTTGTTGTTCTTATGATGCCGAGGCCTTGGAGCTACGAGTTGATAGAGGCATGGTTTCCGGGCACTTTGTGGAACCCTGATAGGGAGCATGTGGGTATGGCTGCGGATTGGGAGCCATATTGGGGTAGAACTACTTATGCCAGTATTGGGGGATGCTACTACGCTGCTAGACTTGCGGTTACGGAGCATCTTCTTCGGGAGAGGAGGCAGGCATCTGTAGTTATTTTCCGAGAAACGCTTCCTGGAAATTTGATGCCTCTGGGGGTGTGGCTGGTTAGGGAATGTGTGAGGGATGCTTTAAGAAGGGAACCGGTTAAGTTTCAAACATTGGAGGACGCTCTTCAACATGTTAAAACTCGGCTTCGCATTGGTATGAAACATTGGTTGCAGGTGAGTGGGGTATTGTCTGAAGTTAGGAAGCAGCGTTTATTAACTGAGTTTTTAGGGTTTTAACCTTGATTGAGGAAGTTAAAGAAGTTTTTTGTAAGGGAATTTTGAGTAGGAGCGGAATAGGTGGTGTAGACTATTCCATTAATCCTTATACTGGCTGTTCTCATGGCTGTGCATACTGCTATGCCCGCTTCATGTTGAGGTATGCTAAGACTAGGCAGCCCTGGGGAAAATTTGTCCACGTAAAAATTAATGCCCCCACGGTATTAATGAAGGAAATTAAGGGTAACATGTGGGGGACGATTCTTTTAAGTAGTGTTTGTGACCCTTATCAGGAGCTGGAGAAAAAATATGAGATTACTAGGAAAATTTTGCAGGTAATTTCCAAGCATAACAATTTTAAAGTTGACATTTTAACCAAGTCAGATCTAATAGTGAGGGATTTGGACATAATAAAGAAAATAAAAAATGTTGAGGTGGGGTTCTCCATCTCTCATTTCGATGAGGAGTTTAGGAGAATATTTGAGCCCGGAGCGCCCAGTGTTGAAAAAAGATTCCATGCCTTAGAAACCCTAAACAAAAGTGGGGTTGACACGTATGTTTTTGTTGCGCCAGTCATTCCACTAATCACTGAGAGGCACATGGAAAGTATACTGGAGAGCGCTGAGCGCTGCCATGCGAGGTACCTGTTTTTCGACACACTAAATATCAAGTGCGGGAACTGGAAACCCATTACCGCAGCAATGGAGAAATATGAACCAAAGATTCTTCCACGCTTTATAGAAGTGATGGAAAAACCAGAAGGATACTACTCACAATTCAAAGAAAGAATCTTAAATATGTGCAATAACTTACCCTGCAGTTTTACATTCTAAAATTTTTAAGACGTTTACCCTCCAGAAGCCGATAGGACTACAATATACATTTGCCTTTTTACTCCCCCCTCCAATAGTAAAAACAAAATCTGATTCCCAAAATCCGCTTTTTGTGCAGAGTGCGAGTTTAAGCTTCTAAAACTTTATTAAGTTTTTCGGAAGTGCCATAAGGAATTATTCTAAATGCTGTCATTCAAATTTTCTCTGTCTTGTCACAATCCTATCCACTTATTATGAAGTGAACGACCTCTCTTATGTCTTTAATAACTATTTACTCTCTTTTTTCCGAAGTGTTATCTGAAGATGCTGGAATATTTATTTAAAAAGGGTTATGTACCTTTTTAATCATATGAGGTATATAGGTTTAGTCTTAATTGTGGTGTGTATTTGTTATGCTTAAAAAGAACTATCGTGATGTTGCGGAAGAGAATGTTACAGTGGCAGGTTCCACGGGGACAACCATACGTTGGCTTATCACTGAGAAGGATGGAGCCTTAAGATACGCTATGCGGCGCTTCGAAATCAAGCCTGGAGGGCATATAGGGCTGCATAACCATCCGGAGGAACATGAGATTTATGTATTGTCGGGAAAAGCTAGAATTTTTAATGATAAGGGTGAAGAGTTCATAGCCGGCCCAGGGGATGTTCTATTTGTTCCGCCAAACGAGAAACATGGATATGAGAATCTGGGTGGAGAAATTTTCGCCTTCCTATGCATTATTCCCATATTAGAAAAAAAGTGAAGTTGTTATTTCCCAATTCTGTTCTGAACCAGTTTTATTCGCTTTTTTCAATTATATGGTTGGCTGCCAGTTTGCCAGTGTACATAGATGTGGGGTAGCCTCCCAGGAACAGTTCACGGGCTGAGGAAATGCCTACTACTAAAAGGTTGGGGATAGGAGTTTCAATTAGCAGTTTTTTTCCGATTTTGCTTTGTTCCTTAATATTCCATGACCAGCCGGCGATAGAGCCCTGGTATCGGTTTCCCCAGTCTTGATAGGTTAGGGGTGTAGCTATTTCCATTTTCTCAATGGAGCTTGACAGCCCGGGTAACAAACTTTCCACGGTGTGTATTAGTTTTTTTGCCAGTTTTTTCTTATAGTTGAGGTAGCCCTCCCTTCTTTTCTTCTCGCCTGTCCTCCACATGGAGAAATGGTCGTAAGGGAAACTGACGCGTAGAATGAGGGTGGCCTTTCCGGGCGGAGCTGAGTCTGGTGCGTTGGCGGACCATAGGCATATTTCTATTTCTCGGTTGTCAAAATCTTCGGGGTTAAATTTTCGTGGGGATTTTATTTCTTTTCTGTAGAAGACGTGTTGGGCTCTCATTTTGCTTAGGTCAATTTTTTGGGGTTCCACTCCCAAGTATACGCAGAGTTCGGAGCCCGACAATGTGTAGTTTTTAACCCTGCTTAAAAATTGTTGGGGAAGATTATAGGGATTTACTAGTTCTAGGAAGGTTTTCTTATAATCAGCATTGGATACTACCCAGTGGGATTTGAAGATTTCACCATTAAAGGTTTTAACCCCTATTGCGCGCTTATTTTTGATTAGAATTTCTTTGACTCCCTTTGATAGTTTCACTTCTCCATTGTTGCTTAGAATGCATTCATAAACTAGTTGGTTTATTCCATGAATGGTGCACGAGGGATACCAGATTCCCCTCATAGTGGTGAAGTCCCACATGAATGCCAGGAGGGCTAAGGACATTGTGGGTTCATAGGTGCTTTGGGATCCCAGAAAATTCTGCAATATTTTGGTTGATATGTGTTTTTGAAGGTATTCTTTTGCTGGGACCTGTAGGTTTTCATTCATGATTTCGAGTTCCTTCTTGTGCTTGGGAAGGTTTTTTAGTGCCTCAGTCCTATTTTTGCCCATTAGGTACTCAGGATGCCATAGATGAATTTTTTTGGTGGTTTTAACTATTTCCCGCAGTTTTTGGATAAAAATGTCGATACCCCGCCTTTCATTTGAAAAATATTTTTTCAAATCTTTTCCCAACTTGTCAAATGATTGGGAGTAAATAATGTCGAAAAAGGGGGTGATTAGCTGAAAATGGTTGCGTTTAAAACGAATTTTTTCTCTGACTCCAATTTCACTTAATAATTCTTTTACCAAGTCAGGAGAACTGAAGGATAAGGGGCCCATCGGGAAATAGTATGGGCCTCTTCTAAAAATGTGACTGGTACCACCAATGTGTGGATTTTTCTCCAATAGCAGAACACTTTTGCCATTTTTCGCAAGTTTAGCGGCACAGTACAATCCCCCGATTCCCGCCCCCACTACTATAGCGTCATACAAAGAGTAACCTCCAATATTCTATGAACCAGCAGCATTTATTGGAATCATTTTCAAAATAAAAAAAGGGGGAAGTGGGTTTGTTTAGTCTTCCACCTGTTATAGGAGTGAAAAGAGATATTGTAGTATTTCTCTGTTAATTAGTGCTGCTTGTGATGGCTGGACGAAAAAGGGATATACAGGCATAATTCCGTAAATTGCTGCGCAGGCTACGATGGCAATCACGTTGCCAAGAAAGAATAGGAGCGAGAAAGCGTAAAAGGGATTTGACCTCACAGTTTCTTTATCGTTTTCGGTGAAATGTATTTTGCCTCTCCACAGTAGGAGTACCATGACGACAAAGGCTGAGGAGGAGAAAATAATTGTTTCAAATGCTGCTTGTCCCTCCACCACGCTTACTCCTATTCCCAGGCCGAAGAGTAATCCTAGAAAGCCAAGCAGAGAGTAGTCTAGTTGAGTGAATTTTCTGGTGTAGCCATGCTGGTTTTGCAGAATGGTCCCCGCAACTATGAAGCCAATAATTCCTAGGTAGATGAACTTGTGGCCAAGTGTTTCGTCAAAGAGATAGTTGAGGTAGTAAATATTATTCGTAAAAGTTACAGGGTCTATGGTGAATGGAGTGTAGGGGGGAACCAGCGCAATGTAGTAAGTGAATGTGTGTAATTCGTTTGCTACGTAGCGCATCCCTAATCCGCTGAGAAATACGAAAATGAATAGCATGAAAATTATTTCCGCCAGGGTTTTGGTCTTTCTTGCCTCTTCGGTTTCTGGAGGTTGAGCCAGTATCTCCTTGAAAATTAGGTAGAGCATTATGGTTCCAATGCTTCCCAGGAGCAGGAAGCTTAGAAGCCTTCCCACAGAGAGAAAAGCGGTGAACCATGTGAACGGGTAAAATTCTGGTATGGGAATGGATACAAAGCCGTACACTTCGCCCCAGAACACCTCTAGAACCAGGGTAATAATACTCCAGCTTACAACTAGTATGAAGAGGTAAATTAGAAGCCGGTTCCGTGTAAAGAAGTCTTCACTCAATTCCACAACCTCACAGAATTATTTTTTTAACGAAATAAATTTTGTATTCACACTCATCATTTTTCAATTAGTATTGTTCCTTGAGGTAAGGTATAATTTCCCTTGTAAGTATTTGGTAAACATGTTCATATGTGTATGGGTCGGGGTTTTTTGGGTCTTTTGCTATGTCGTTATCTATCATTAGAACAAAATGTTGAACTCCGCCTTTTATTAGTTTTTCCAATTTTTTGGTAACTTCCTCCTTTGTGCCCATGAGGGTGGCCTCTCTCACAAAATCGTTGGGAACATCCTTTACAATCTCGCCCAGCACTCCCAAGTCTAACTGGTCAATGCTGTGAAAACTAAGAAGACTCAATTTCTCGGGACTAAAGCCCAGTTTTTTATAGAGTTCCCTCTTCTCCTCCTTCCAGTATCCTAATAGCTTCATTTCCTTGGCAAATTGGATGGGTATTGAAAGCTTCTTGAGTTCCAAGTATAGCTGCAGCTCCGTTTCATTTTCATGTATAAAGATCCAGTTCCAGTATCCGAATGTGAAGTTTTCCATGTCCCTATTGTTTTTCTTTAGGCTGTCTTTTACCTCACCCGCCTCTGCCTTGTAGGTGTCTGCGCTTAGGGGGATGGGTATCCAGCCGTCAGCTAGGGCCCCAGCCAACCATCTAGTTTTGGGACCGTTGGCCGCCATCCAGATGGGTATGGGGTTTTTTATTGGTGGGGGTTCAAATACTGCATCCTTTAGTTCAAAAAATTCGCCCTTGTGGCTCACTTTTTGTCCTCGGGAGTTCCACAATTTTCTTAAGACCTCTATGAACTCCACCATTTTGGACACCGGCTTATTCTTGTAGGAGAAGCCATAGGTTTCAAGGTTGAAGGCCTCTCCTGCCCCTAATCCTAGGATGAATCTTCCATTGGAGATGTGGTCTATGGTCATAGAGATTTGTGCCAGTACTGCGGGGTGGTAGCGGTGGGGATCTGTGACCGCAGTTCCCAGTAAAGGCTTCCTCTTCAGCTCTGCGAATAGACTGAAAATGGGCCAAACATTATAATTCTTAAAGGGACTTATTGGTGGTAGACCGCCCAGATGGTCCCCTAACCACAGGCTATCCCAAACATTTTCGTCCACTATTTTTACAAAGTTTATGTATCTCTCCCAGTTCTCAGCTTCGTAAGCTTCTAAACTTAGGTCTATTCCAAACTTGACTCCCTTACTCACACTGCAACCTCCAAAATGAAGTTTAATATGGGTAAAATTAGCGCACTTCCATTATTTATTTAATCCCGATGTGTGTTCAGAGAAATGCGCCATTTTCTTGATTTTTATTGATACAAAATTAATTTTGGCGCATTGAAAAAGGTTATTACCGCCTCCCCAATTATATATAATATAAGAATATATGAGGTGATAAACTTTGATCACTGACGAGGAAATTCAGAAGATCAAAAAAATGAGTAAGAAGGAAAAGATGAAGTATTTGGAGAGCAGAATCAGTAGAGTGCTCTCAGAGCTTCCAGAGGAAGATAAGAAGATAATCAGAGAAGCAGGATCGCAGATTCTGGCTAACTTGTTTTCCGGTGAAGGTATGGCACTTATGGGAAGGCTCATGGAACAAATGTTTTCCGGCATATCTGAGGAGGACATGAAGAATCTCCAGAATTTGTCTCAAGAATCGGGTGAGCAGGGACCGGAAGACTTCGCCAAAATGATGGAAATGGGTATGGGTGTGATTGAAAAAATGATGAAAAACATGGTTTCTGGCGAAGGTATGGATCTCCTAGGGAAAATGATGGGCGAAATGGTCGGCGACCCAGACAAAATGCAGTCATTACTCAACCTGTCTGGAGAAACCCAGGAAAAGCTGCAAGATATGCAAGAGCTCACAAACGCCGTTATGTGTGACTTGACACCAGAAGACTATACAGAATTAACCCAGAGACTTCAAAAGATATACGAGAAACATTTGGGATAAAAACAACAGAATAAAAAAACAAAAAGTATGCCCTTACATGGGGGACTTGAGGGCGTAACAAACTTTTTTTCACTCAGAATTTTTAGAAGGTCTAAAATTATAAACTGAAATTTCCGTGTGTATTTGGCTTTTGAAGGTCAATTTGGTGTTATATGATCCCTTTTTCTAGAATGGGGGGCTATTCGTGTTTCTTTTCCGTATGAGGAGCCCTCGCCAAAAGAGCCTAAAATAAGCCTTCTTTCTAGACTTGGAGACCTACTATCAGTCATTCGATAACAAAAGCTAAATAAACACAAATTTTAATTGACTTACTCATTCATTGGTAGAGTATTTGGCAAAAATTGCTTATGTCCAGATGGTTTTTGATTCTTGAAGAGCTACATTTTTTACGAGTAAATCTTGCCCAATACTGGAAGAGTGGTGGTCAGACTCTTCGTACCCGCGGCATAATGTTATAGGTATGTTTTTTGCACAGGGGGTATGTGTTTTTGTTTGCTGGCTGCCTGTAAAGGAGGCGTTATTAAGCCTTCTTTTCCAAATCTAAGCCCTATTAGGGAAGTTGGACGGAACACTTCCACATACCCAAAAACAAAAATACATACCTATTACTTTGTGCCAATTTGTATTTACTCCATTTAGCAGTTTATAAACCGCTCCCGTTTGAGATAAAACTAAGTAACTCTAT
>CAZECW010000076.1:0-61883 GCA_964510585.1 uncultured archaeon
CCCAGGCTGTATAGGGTGAATCTTCTCACGTCGAGCAGTTTTACTGCGTATTTGTAGGGCACAGGCTTCCTACGCATAACTGCCTTACCCATAGCATGTGTATAATACTACCCAAAAATAGAAGAATTTTTGGACGTGCTCGTCTCTAAGGCAATGTTTAAATTCTAAAATCATTTCGTTCTCCTAGACTTCTGGGAGTTGTTTGTATTGTCCAAGAAAAGTAGAATCAGAGAATTGCAAGAGGAAATATTGAAGCTTAAAAAAAGTGAGAACGTGTTTATTGCAGCTCACAATTACCAGAGGCCGGAGATTCAGGAAATAGCAGACGTTCTTGGCGACAGCCTAGAATTGGCGATGCTTGCCAAAAAAAACATTGAAGGAGACATTATCGTTTTTTGCGGCGTCGACTTTATGGCGGAAACCATGTCAATCCTCAACCCAGATGCCCAAGTCTATGTTCCAGAACCAAAAGCCAAATGTCCTATGGCGACAATGTGCCCAAAAAACATCGTCGAAAAGGCAAAAAAGGAGCATCCAGGCCTACCAGTAGTATTATATGTCAATACTCTCGCAGAGGCAAAGGCAGAAGCCGATGTTATGTGCACATCTGCGAACGCGGCAAAAGTGGTAAAGGCCCTAGGCTCAGACAAGGTTCTATTCGGTCCCGATGCAAACCTGGCAGCTTATGTGGAGAAGAGGACTGGAGTTAAGACTATTCCAGTACCAGAGGACGGATACTGCATAGTACACGTAAGATTCACAGCAAAGAAGATTCACGAATTGAAAAATAAGTATCCTGACGCAGTTGTGCTTGTTCACCCAGAGTGCGACATGGAAGTTCAGGAGGTAGCGGATGTGGTTGCATCCACAAGTCAAATGCTCAAGTATGTTAAAGACTCAAAAGAGAAGAAATTCATCATTGGAACAGAAACAGGACTGATAGACCGCATGAGAAGAGAAGTTGGTGGAAATAAGATATTTATTCCCGCATCAGAAACCGCCATCTGCAGAAACATGAAGCGGAACACTCTGGAAAAAATTCGAGACGTAATCATTAGTAAACCCCATAAGAATTTAGTTAAGGTTCCAGAAAACATAGCAGAGAAAGCAAGAAACGCTCTTGAAAAAATGTTTGAACTAACTAGGTAATTCTTACCAAAAATGGCGCCAATGCTAATCTTATTCAAGGTAGAATGAACTGCGAATTGTTAAGATACATAAGAGGTGGGAAACTAATAGGGCTTGACCCGGGAAAAACGCTCTTAAAAATTGGCTGACCAGACAGCGGTACCTCTGTGCTTGAAGAAGGGGAATAGTATGACTAGGTTGTGGGCATGTCACAAATTCGGGTAGTATTAGATCATGTCTCCGCCGTGAACCGCTGAGAGGAAAACCACATTATCTCCGTCTTGTAATTTTGTATCTATTCCCTGAAGCAAATCTATATCTACCTTGTTTATTAGAACAATTATACCGGGATTCAGCTGACCTTCATTAACTGTGATGGCATCAAAAAACTTCTTGTCAACTTCACGTATTAATTTTAGAAGTGAGCGAACAGTGGCCCCATTTTCAATAGTGAATAGCATTTTACTCTTTTTTGCGGCATATTTAAGAGAAGACAAGGCGTGTACAATTACCTTCACGAGAAACCCACCTATGAAAAAGTTTATTGAATTTTCAAATATAGTCCGCGATATTTAAATTGATTTAAAACTAGTCGTTGTGAAAAAAATTATGAAAGGATGATCAAAATAGGTGCGTTTCCTCATCGCTCGACAAGCTCAGTGCAGGTCAGTTTTCTCATCTAAATATACTTATAAGCGAACATTCTTTTTAGTGTTTCTGTCAAGGCCAACAAGCATACTTCGACGTGGATGCTGGTGTTAATAAACAAGGCAAAAACTGGTTTTAAGCCAGTTTCCGTGTATCACTAGTCTTTTATTTTGTTTCTAATTTTGCTTTTTAGCCAGTAAGGTATTGCTCGGACTAATATTTGAGAATAGGACTTTCTCCCCATTAAAAGGTCGCCTACTAGTTTCTGCATCCCCCTATCTGACATAATTTCGGCTCCCACATTGGAGGACTGTCCCCTTAAGAAGTAGTTTTGGAGCCAAACACCCCATTTTAATTCTCTTCCCATCTGTTTTTTCAACTTTTTCTGATAAGCTGACAAGTATTTCTCACTAAAATCATCTTTTTTGAACGCTTTACTTATAACGTCTGCAGCTATTTTCCCGCTGACCATAGAGTAATACATACCTTCTCCCGTGATGGGAGACACGGTACCAGCAGCATCACCCAAAAGTACAACTCTGTTCGAATAAATTTTAGAATACAGGCCTCCAAGTGGAACCAAGGCAGCATCAAAACGAACTATCTCTGCGCCCTCAAGCCTTCTTGAAGCTACAGGATGTTTCTTAACAAATTTTTCAAGATAGATTTTTAGATTTCCCTCAACCTTAGAAAGGAGTGATCCCACACCAACAGCTAGACAGTCTCTCTTTGGGAAAATCCAAGCATAACCAAAAGGAGACACACCACTACCATAGTAGAACTCGTTTATATTTCCAAACCTTTCATCTATTAGTTCGGGCTGCATGCTCATTAAATACTGCACACAGAAACCCAGAGATTCCCGGCCCTCCATAGGGTTTAAAAAATTTTTAATGAGAGAGTTAACTCCGTCTGCTCCCACCACCATTTTCGTCTGGAATGTTTCAGACGTATCCAGCTCCACATGGCTCTGTCGTACCTTTAATTTCTTCACACGCTCATTTGATCTTACCTCAGCACCAGCGAAAATCGCTTTTTGAGCCAGATATTTCCCAAGTTTGGTACGATGAACATTACCTCCCACCCTCTCATTATATTCTATAGTAAACGATTCCTTTTCACGGTACATCACTCTAACTCCCCAAATCTCCCTCTCTATAATACTCTCATCCAAAGAAAATTCACGTATGGCTCTCTCTGTTAACATACCACCGCAGGGTTTATCCTTATTCGGTTCGGCTCTCTCGTCCAAAACAAGCACATCTAATCCCAGCGAAGCCAATTTTTCCGAACAAATAAGTCCAGAAGGCCCCCCACCCACAATTATCACATCCCAATCCATCCACAACACCTCAAAAGGCACTCACTCAAACAATATCTCCGAAGCTTACAATAGCGCTCAGAGCGATTTTAATGGCGTCGTCTAGTCCCTGCAACAGTTCTGATGCATACTTTACGGCATGAACTAAACTCTCTTCGGTTCCCGGCTTATCACTCACAACCATTATTGCAGCAGTCCTCATTTTGTAAATTTTTCCTAAAGTAAAAATAGCTGAGCTTTCCATATCTATTCCAATAGAGCCTTTTTTAACCGCCTTCTTGTATAATTCAGGCGTCTCCCTGAATAGAGCATCCGTAGTCCAAACTGGACCCACATAAATTTTCCTATTACAATCCTTGGATTTTTGGATGAGTAAATTTGTTAAATTGGAATCGGCTTCTACTTTTTCTCCTTCCATATAGTGTCTGGTAGTGCCGTCTCCTTTGAAGGCGGAATTAGCTATGACTATATCCCCAATGCGTAGATATTCCATTAGACCTCCCACAAAATCTACTCTCACGGCTATTTTGACCTTGGCCCTATGTAATGCCTCCATAACAATAGCCGCAGAGGGACATCCAATTCCAGTTGGAACTACGGATACATCCAAGGAATCTATTTTTCCCAAATGTGTTTGGCCCTTGGCCTCGGGTTTCTTTATGAAACTCAATATCCTGCTGGTGCAAGTCGGGACTGCTGGAAGCAATACTCTTTTTGCAATGGCGTTGGGCCCGCAACCTAGCAACATGTTTACAATTAAGGAATCCTCAGACAAAAACCTCATCCCTATTGATTTGGGCAAAACTTCGATGCCATATTTTAACTTCTTTTTAAGATCCATGTTTATAATATACTTATCTATTAAAAGATATCTTTTACTAAAATACCAAGAAAAACTCATCCAAACACCGGGGGGAGGGATAATAGTGTTCAACCAAGTAGTTTTGAAAAATAAAAAGGAGGGTTTATGTATTCAACTCGTGGAAGCAGTTCCGGCTTTTTATGGCTCCTTTTTTCAGAAAGGTATTGTTTTGGCTATTTTACTTCCCGGGTGGATTTCAGCTAAATGAACCACGTCAATTCTTTCCTTTAAGCAGTCTAAGTCTCATTATCCTTTTCTTGGTCGTAACAGCTAGGTGTGAATGGAGTTACTTATTGCATTTCAGTTTTGAGATTTCTTATAGTAGAAGGAGTAGCCAACCTAATTCTTCCCAGTAGTTAAATGCTAGAAACTGGGTTAACAAGCGTTTGGCTTCTGAGGGTTGCGGCCAGCGACCAACAAATGCAGCATAAACTGGGTCGGTGGTTAGCCCGTAGATAAGTAAGCCAGCCAAGAGGAAAATTACAGAAATGATTACGAAGAGAGCGAACGGCGAATCCTTCAATGAGGCTCTGCCCTTGGAAGCTAAAAGGAAAACTACGATTACGCCTATTGAAAGCACTATTGATTGAGGCACAAATTGTCCTTCTATGACCGCCTGAACAACGAGGAAGCCTGCAACTCCCCCCGAAACAATAATCGCAACATAGTCAGCCCTTACTAGGGATATATGCTCACCCATCCAGATTTCTAGAGCCACTCCAGATACGAGTAACAATAAGAAGCCTGTGTAAACCAATTGGTGGCCAAGCATCTCATCAAAATAGTATATTTTAGAATAAATGGTCCAGAAGTATATCTGCGCCGGCGGGTTGCTCAATGGAAATATTAGGGAGGCTAAATGAAGAAATGATAAATTTTCCGTTATAAGCACTTCAATATTATTGGCAGTGAAATGCATACCGTGTCCTTCAAAGAAGATGAAGAAGGATAATACCATAAATGCTTGAAGCAAAAGCAATCTCTTATCTGAGCTTTTCTTGGCTTTCTCAGCAACAATGACCCTGTAGAAGACCATAGCAGATAATCCTATGAAGGGAGCTTGCACGATTATATCCCAGAACTCCCCTAGGGAAAACACTTCTGGAAGAAAGGAAACTAAGAAAAACAGCAGCATAAAAATGGAAATGGTTTTAGTCACCCTATTCATTTTAAGTCCTCCATAATAGCCTGTATACAATAAGTTTTAGGTTTAAAGATAAAGTTAACAAAAAGTTCTCCTTTTTGTATACAAGTCTTAAAAAATTAAGTTTTTGGTTGTGTCTGCTAATCGGTTACTTTTTTTGTGATAATTGGGCCCATCCTATGTTATGGTTTATCTGAAAAACAAACTAGTAGGTGAAGCCCAATGATATCCATATAATAACCAAATATACATTCCATGGGATCTAAAAATCTTATTGCCCTATCCAAGAGGCCTTGGACGAAGCCAACCTGAACAAAGAAATCCCCAAGAACAGCACTAGAAAAGACGCAAAAAACCAGCCAATAGACAAGCTGCAGGAAATACGCCAGAAACCAGGACAAGAAGTTCCCAAGAGCCCGAAACATTCAAGAAAACACTGGCGACCAGACAAGGCACATTAAGGTTCAAGCTCGTCAAGGCAAAGTCCCTGAAGAAAAGAACCATACTGAAGACCGCTCCTCTCCACAATAGGGCTAGAGCCGAGGAAGAGAATTGCCCACAACCTAGTCTTCAAAAACGCTGGAGACGACAACCCCCACCCACCTACGGATACTCCAACGCCGTAAATACAGAACCTCCAAAAAAAGCCAAGACCCCGCAAGCACAGAATACACCCCTACATCCAAGAGGTAGGAGTCCTCTTTAGGTTGGGGACGCAGAAAAATTAGAAGCCGAGACCTGACCTGCTCTTAAACAGAAGACAAAAAGGCCCACGGCCTAAAAAGAAAAAAGTCAACATTGTATCCTTGAAGGGACGCGAAAATAGGCGAGAAAAGGTCTTATGGAACTCGGTGAAAAGGAATTGGAGAGAAAACGTAGAAATAGACCAAACCCGAGCATAGATCCTAAGTAGAGGATGCGGACAAACCTCTTGAGAGGCGTCCTCCCAGACGGAGCACTAAAACCATCAGCTCTGAGCAAAACCACTTGGTGAGAGATGAGCCTTCGCCTGTGGAAGGCCGGCCCACCTCAAAAAATGAGCGAAGTTAAATTCTAAGAAGCTGAGGAGGATACTGTACACCTGCAGAAAATCTGGTGAGGTTGTTTATAAAAACCCTAACTATTTTGTTGACAATTTTTTCGGCACCTTCAGAAAGGGTGGTGTCCCCCACAATTATCTTCCTTTAATTTTATCATAGTATAAATAAAAATAAATTAAAATAAAGATAAAATTAACAATTCGTAGGCACTATCAAGAAGGAAGGTTGGTAGGAAGAAGCTAATGCCATGCTAGAAACTGATGTACTACAAGTACAAGAAAAGAGTTTGAGCTTAATGACATTGCTCCATAGGAGCGCCGGGGCAGCAGTGACTTCGTCTGGCCGCTTGGCTCATGTGTTGCCAAGGCAGCACAACATCTGAATGAGAAGGTAATGAGGGGAAAACATAAACACTGTACAACTCAAACAAAATTAATAGCAATACAAATACATCAATTTTTTCGGCGTATTCCTCATAGTAAATTTTATTAAAGGAATAGTTTGATAGTGTTCTGGATTAGAAACTATCTGCTCCCGCTGTTTAAGGATTATTAAAAAAGTCTATAAATAAGGAAAAATTCTCTGATAAAAAGGAGGATGACTGGCAATGACAAGCGCTAGCCCAGAAAACGAGGTGAATGCTAGTGAAGGTGAAACAATTAGTTTAAGCGAGATTGATCAGACTTTTCTAAAAGATTTGGAGAATTTGCCTGGTGGAGAAGCTTTGAAGCTTTGCTATCAGTGTGGTGTTTGCATATCGAGCTGCCCGGTGGCAAGGTATTTAAGTGAGTATAAACCGGCTCAGATTGTTAGAATGGCTGTTTACGGTCTTAAAGAGAAATTATTCGCCAGTAGAAACATATGGCTATGTTCTACGTGTTATGCCTGCCTAGAACGCTGCCCGGAAGGAGTGAGACCAGCAGATATCATTAGATCCATCGCCAATCTTGCTTTTCGAGAGGGCATAGTACATGTTGCATTTAAGGAAGCCGCTACTAATATTTTAAACACGGGTAGAATGTTTGAGGTGCCAGAAATTAGGAAAAAGAAAAGAGAGAAAGTGGGGTTACCAAAGCTCCCAGAAGTAAATATTGACGAAGTTAAAAAGCTTCTAAGAAGCACTGGGTTAGAGGAACGTCTGTCCAACACGAAGAAGGTTATTGGAACCTCCGAAGAGAAATCAGAGTAGAAACTAATAAGATATGGGGGTTGTGGAAGTGAAGTATGCGTTTTTTCCGGGATGCTTATCCCCTTCACGTATACCAAGTTATGAACTTGCAACTAGAAGGATCGCGGAAAAGTTAGGTATAGATCTTGTTGATTTAGAGGGAGCTAACTGTTGCGGTTACTACCTCATGTCTCTGGATCACCTTTCCGCTTTGGCGTTGGGTGTGAGGAATCTCTCTTTAGCTGAGAACTTAGGATTAGATATTTTAACCATATGTACGGGTTGTTTTAGCACACTAAAAGAAACAAATGATATCTTTAAGGAGAACAAAGAGAAACAAGCTGAATTGAATAAGCTAATGAAAAGCATTGGGAGAGAATACAAGGGAAGCGTGGAGATAAAACACTTGGCCAAAGTACTACTTGATGATGTCGGACTAGAAAAAATTAGGGGAAGCATCGTACATCCACTTAAGGGATTAAAGCTGGCTATTCACCCAGGCTGCCACCTTGTTAGACCATCGGATCATCTTCATTTCGGCGATCCAGAGGATTTAAACGTGTTAAGAGAGCTAGTAAAGGTTACCGGGGCCGAGGTAATTGAGTATCCTGATGAAATGGCTTGTTGTGGATTTGTCATCTTTGGTGTTGATAAAGACGCCTCGCTAAAAATAGCTGGAGACAAGCTAAGGGCAATAAAATCATCGGGCGCAGATGCAATAATTACCTTCTGCGGTTTTTGCACACTTATGTTTGATAGAAATCAGCCAATAATTGAAAAATTCCTCAGCGAGAAATATGATATTCCGGTTTTACTGTACCCGCAGCTACTCGGCTTAGCTCTGGGCATCAAACCAGAAGACCTCGGGATCGATGAGAATAGGGTGAAACCAAAAACTGTATTCGAAGTGCTAATGGAGGAAGAGTAATGGTTTCAGCTTCGGAATTTGCTGTATCAGAAATTGTAAAATATTGTTATCAGTGTGGAAAATGTGTTGGTATTTGTCCAGTATCCGGATTGAAAAATTTTAATCCACGACTCATGATTCACAAGATTCTTCTTGACGGCCCCGAGTGCTTACTTAGAGGCAATGACATTTGGAATTGCCTTACATGTGACCAATGCTCTAGTCTCTGCCCAATGGGAATAGAGTTTTCAAAGTTCGTTAGAAGTGCAAGGGTAGAGAGTTTCAAGAGGGGAATATACGGCGAGGAGGCTCATACGGGAATTCTTTCAACTATTACCAAAATCATGGCTAATTCCAATTTGACTCCAAATATGCTTGGTGAATGGTTCCCTTCAAGACTTAAAATACAAAATAAGAGCGAGTACGCTTACTTTGTAGGATGTCTACCTATTTTTGATCGGGTTTTCGCAAACATAGGAGGTAAGTATTCGGACATAGCTGTGGCAGCGGTAGCTATTCTCAATGAGCTGGGTATAACTCCTGCAGTGGTCAGTGATGGAAAATGTTGTGGGCATGATAGGCTGTGGTCGGGAGATGTTGAAACATTTAGGGCGCTGGCAGAACATAATCTCCAAGCCATTGATAGGACAGAAGCATCAACACTTATCACAACATGTGCCGAGTGTTATAGGACACTTAAACTAGACTATCCTGAACAATTCGGTGAGCTTCCTTTCAAAGTAGTCCATATGTCTGAGTTTTTGGCAGATCAGATAGATAAGAGGGGATTAGATTATCCTGTAACAGATAAAAAAAAGGTTACATACCATGATCCCTGCCGTCTTGGAAGGCAGGCAAAAGTGTTTGATGCTCCTAGGAAGGTCATTAAAAGCGTTCCGGAACTTAGTTTTGTTGAGATGGAAAGAATAAGAGAAGATTCATTATGCTGTGGTACAAGCAGTTTTCTATCTTGCAATGATTATGCGAAGGCGATAAGAGTTGATAGGATGAATGAAGCAGAAAGAACTGGGGCCAATGTTCTTGTTACAACATGTCCTAAGTGTCAGATACATTTCAACTGTTTAAAAACTGAGGTACAGTTTGCTGATTGTAAGACAAAGAAGTACGACTTTGAAATTACTGATTTGACTGTACTGGTAGCCCGATCTCTTAAACTGATTTAGAGGTTTGAATATGAAGAAAAATGATGAGGAAATTGTTGGTTCTGTTTTGGTTATTGGTGGAGGAATAGCAGGAATCCAAGCCTCCCTAGATTTAACAGATCTGGGATATAAGGTCTATCTCGTAGAAAGAGCTCCCAGTATTGGGGGAAGAATGGCTCAATTAGATAAAACATTCCCAACTAATGATTGTTCACTCTGTATTCTGGCTCCCAAAATGGTGGAAGTGGGGCGAAACCCAAACATTGAACTGCTCACATATTCCGAGGTAAAGAGTGTATCTGGAAAAGCTGGAAATTTCAAAGTAGAGGTTCTGAGAAAACCCCGATACGTAGATGAAACTAAGTGCAAAGCATGTGGAACCTGCAGTGAAAAATGTCCCAAAAAAATAGTGGATGAATATAACATGGGATTGGGACAAACGAAAGCCATATACAGTCCATTCGCCCAAGCTGTGCCAAACACCTATCTAATTAATCCCTCAGAGTGCATCTATTTTCAGCGGGGAAAGTGCCGTAGCTGCGAGAAACTTTGTCCAGCGGGAGCAATAAACTTTGAACAGAAAGAAAAAATAGAGGAATTAAAGGTAGGAGCAATTATTGTTGCAACAGGGTTTGAACAGTTTGACCTGACCCAAAAGAAAGAATATGGGTATGGACGTTTTCCTAATGTTATTTCTGCTCTTGAGTTTGAGAGGTTAATGTGCGCATCAGGCCCTACGGGAGGACATATAGTTAGACCTTCGGATCATGAAGAACCAAAAAGAATTGCGTGGATCCAGTGTGTGGGTTCCAGAGACACTAAAATGAAGAGTTACTGTAGTAGCGTATGTTGTATGTATGCAACAAAAGAGGCCATCATAACTAAGGAACATGATCCTAACATAGATTGTTACATATTCTATATTGATATGAGAGCTTTTGGAAAAGGTTTTCAGGATTTTGTAAACCGAGCAAAAGAAGAATACAATGTTAAGTACATCCGTGGCAAAGTCTCCCAGATTATCGAAGATCCAAAAACCAAGAATCTAAAGCTTCGCTTCGAAGACATGGAAAGAATGGAGTTCGGAGAGATGGAAGTGGGGCTGGCTGTCCTGTCGCCTGCCCTAGTTCCCTCAAAAGGAACTAAGGAGTTAGCAGAAATATTAGGACTGGATTTGGATGAAAACTGCTTCTTGAAAGAGAGAGATGAGTTCTCACCTGTAGAAACTAACATTCCAGGTGTGTATATCTGCGGATACGTTCAAGGACCAAAGGATATACCGGAATCGGTGGCTCAAGCCAGCGCAGCGGCAGCTAAGGCTTCGGAACTCCTTGCACCAGCTAGAGGAACATTGCTAAAAGCGAAAAAAAAGGTGCCTGAAAAGAAAATCAGCGAAGAACCCAGAATTGGAGTAATGATTTGTCACTGTGGAACCAATATAGGAGGCTTCTTGGATTGCAAGAGTGTTGCGGAATATGCAAAAACGCTTCCTGGAGTCGTCTATGCTGAAGACAATATGTATTCTTGCTCAAGCGATTCCCAAGAGAAAATAAAAAAACTCATTGCAGACTATGATCTAAACAGATTTGTTGTAGCTTCATGCACCCCTAGAACCCATGAGCCTCTATTTATGAAAACTTGTGAAGAGGCGGGACTAAATCCCTTCTTATTTGAGATGGCAAACATCCGAGACCAATGCAGTTGGGTTCATATGAGGGAATATGAGAAAGCAACCGAAAAGGCTAAGGACTTAGTCAGAATGGCGGTGGAAAAAGCAAGAATGCTTAAACCACTATACTGTGATACCGTGGAAGTCGAAGGATCGGCGCTTGTGATAGGCGGTGGCATCGCAGGTATGACCGCTGCTCTTAGCATTGCTAGACAGGGGTTCAAGGTTTATCTTATTGAGAAGGAGAAACAACTTGGGGGCAAGCTCAGAAGTCTAGATACTCTTTTCATATCAGGAAGAAAGGCTGAGGAGTTACTTCAAGAAAAAATTGATGAAATAAGTTTACAAAAGAACATAACGGTATATACACAGGCAAAAGTGAAAAGCATAGAGGGGTATATTGGAAACTTCGGAGTCACAATAGAAAACGAGGAAGGAGAGAAAAAAATCAAAGTGGGGGTTATAGTAGTAGCTGTTGGTGCGGAATCCTTCAAGCCTATTGGGATGTATAACTACGGAAATAGTGATAAGATAATGACCCTTCTTGAACTGGAGGAAGCGATGAAAAGGGGTACAGTAAACTTTGGGAAGAATATAGTTTTCATTCAGTGCGTTGGTTCCCGAGAGCCTGAAGGAAGAACATATTGTTCAAGGGTTTGCTGTACGACCTCTATTAAACAAGCACTCAAACTTAAGGAATCTGATCCCGAAAGGAGAATATTCATTCTATATAGGGACATTGTAACACCCGGGAAGGGATACGAAGACTATTACCGCAGGGCCTTAAGAGAGGGTATAATGTTCATCCGTTATCAAGAAAACCAGAAACCGAAAGTTAAACTATCAAATGGAGGGAGGCCAGTAGTTGAAGTTTATGACACGCTTCTCCAAAGAAATGTGGAAATAGAGGCGGATAATGTTGCTCTAGCGACACCGTTGGTGCCCATAGAAAACAGCGAAGAATTATCCTCAATGTTAAAGGTACCACTAAGTCAGCATGGCTTCTTCTTGGAAGCTCACTTAAAGCTTAGACCTTTAGACTTCGCAACAGATGGAATATTCCTATGTGGAACAGCAAGTTCCCCATGCACAATACCGGAAGCTATAGATCAAGCAGAAGGAGCCGCATCTAGGGCATCAACAATACTAGCAAAGGGTCAAGTCGAAACAGTAGGCATAACCTCCGTGGTAGATGAAAAACTCTGTATAGGCTGCGGCCGCTGCGCCGCTGTCTGCCCATATAATGCAATACAGATGATAACATGTGAAGAAGAACTGGGAGAAATAAAAATACAAACCCGGAAAGCAAGAGTTATAGAAGCAGTGTGTAAAGGCTGCGGAACATGTGTGAGTGAGTGTGGCACAAACGCAATTAATCAGAAACGCTTCGAGAGACAACAGATAATGAAAATGATTGAGAGCGCGATACATTAAAAAATGAAGGGTGATGTTTTTGTCAGAAAAAGGGAAAGGAGAGTTTGAACCTAAAATAGTTGCGTTCTGTTGTAATTGGTGCTCTTATGCAGGTGCAGATTTAGCTGGTGTCAGCCGGTTCCAGTATCCACCCACAATAAGAATAATTAGAGTTATGTGTTCAGGCAGAATCGAACCGATTTTCATACTTAAAGCCTTTGAAGCAGGCGCAGATGGGGTACTAGTTTCAGGTTGCCACATTGGTGATTGTCACTACATTCACGGAAATAAGATTGCAGAGAACAGGATTAAGGCAACATCGGAGATATTAGACCTTATTGGTCTAGGTTCAAATAGACTCAGATTAGAGTGGATTTCAGCTTCCGAAGGCATGAAATTTAGTGAAGTTATCAAGAGTTTTACAGAACAAATCAGGGAAATTGGTCCCAGTCCCCTTCGCAAGAGCTAGGAAATAACAGTTTATCTAAATACAAGGGCCTGTTGTAATAAAATATATTAAACAAACAGTTTGACGGGCATCATAAAAAGTACTACATCCGCCCAATAAAATGAGAAATATATGTTCACTAGAAGAATGGGTTGACAAAAGATGAGCAAAAAAATAGATTTGAGTGAAGAGGAACAAGTACTTGTAAAGGAAATTATGGAAGAATTGGGCTTGAAAGGTGGTAAAGACAAGCGACTCGTATCAACTATTGGCAAAAAACATAATTTTGATAAGCAAAGAATGATTGTTGCAATTAAACGTGCAATCATCGGGAGAACCGACGAAACACCTAATTCTTAAATTGGAGGTGATTAATGCGAATGAGTAATAATGAGAAAACTGCATCGGAACCAGCCATCGGCGTCTACGTTTGCGAGTGAGGCGTTAACATAGGTGGCGTCGTTAACTGCAAAGAAGTAGCAGAATTCGCGAGTAAACTTCCTAACGTAAAAACATCAAAAACTTATTCGTTCTTCTGCTCAGACCCAGGACAAAAAATAATAAAAGAGGACATAGAAAAACTTGGAATAAACAGGGTGGTCGTAGCTTCCTGTACTCCTAAAACACATGAACCCACCTACAGAACATTGTTGCAAAGCGCAGGAATAAGTCCCTACTACTTCCAAATGGTTAATCTGCGAGAACATTGCTCTTGGGTACATTATAAGAATCCTAAAGAAGCCACAGAAAAAGCAAAACATTTAGTGGCGGCGGGAGTAGCTAGAGCTCGACTCTTAGAGGATGTACCTCAGAGAACCGTAAAAGTGGAACCCGCGGTTATGGTAGTCGGAGCAGGAATCGCGGGAATAAGCGCAGCAATCACGGTCGCTAATCATGGACTTAAGGTCTACCTTGTAGAGAAAAAGCCCACCATTGGTGGATTGATGGCCCAGCTTGATAGGACATTTGCTACTGACGATTGTGCAATCTGAATATTGGCTCCAAAAATGGTTGAAGCTGCTAAACACCCAAACATTAAATTGCTGACCTACACAGAAGTAAAGGAGTTGAAGGGGAGCCCTGGCGAATTCATAGTGACTCTACTAAAAAAACCAAGATATGTGAATGAAAGCAAGTGTACGGGATGTGGTGCATGTTCCGAAAAGTGTCCCGTAGAGGTTCCCGACGAGTTCAACAATGGACTTGGAACAAGGAAAGCCATATACATACCGTTCTCTCAAGCGGTGCCTAAGATTGCTTTAATATCTATGGAGGATTGTATTCAATGCAAGTCTTGTGAACGCCAATGCTTAGCTGGAGCGATTGACTATGATCAGAAACCAGAAGAATTCGAGGTTAAAGTCGGCGCGATTATAGTAGCAACAGGTGCGGATATCTATGATGCGGCTGAACGGAAAGATTATGGTTATGGAATATACGAAAATGTTATCACACAAATGGAACTGGAGCGAATGTTAAGTCCTACTGGCCCCACATTTGGGCATATTTACAGGATTTCAGACAGAAAGGTACCAAAGCGAATCGCAATGATCCAGTGTGTTGGCTCGAGAGACATAAAAACTAATCCTTACTGCTCCGAGGTCTGTTGCATGGTAGCAATGAAGAATGCAAAACTAATAAAACAGCACGATCCGAACACCGAAGTAACCATATACTATATGGATATGAGAACTGTAGATGAAGGACACGAAGAGTACTATATGGGAGCCAGAGGACACGGAGTGAAATTCGTAAGAGGCAATGTGGCCAGAGTCAAAGAAGACCCCAAAACCAAAAATCTACTGCTCAGGGTTGAGGACACATTAACAGGAGAAATAAAAAGAGAAGAAGTTGATTTGCTGGTTCTTTCAACTGCAGTAATACCATCAAAATCGGGAACAGAACTCGGTGCGATTCTGGGCATTGATATGTCAGCAAGTGGCTTCCTCAGACCAGTGCACTCAGGACTTAGCCCACAAGAAACAAAAACACGTGGAATTTATATTTGTGGCATAGCACAGGGACCAAAGGATATATCCTACGCAGTTTCTTCAGCTAAGGCTGCGGCGTCAGCTGCTACAGCTTGGTGTCTTGCGGGAGAAGCGACGCTAGAGTTAATAACTCCAATTGTTGAAGAGAAACTTTGCATTGGCTGCAGGAGATGCGAAAGAAACTGTCCATTCGGAGCCATTAAAGTGATTGAGGGTGTAGCGAAAGTAGACGAAGCAAGTTGCAAAGGTTGCGGAATCTGTGTCGCTTCATGTCCAGCACATGCTCTGGATCTCAGATATTACCGCGACAAACAGATAAGGGAAGAGACGGCAGCGCTAGTTGAAACTTAATCCATATGCTTAATGATTCCATCAGCGAAAGCCTTGACTGGTGGATGAAGGCTCTGGTAAGCAACCAGTAGGATTAAAAAATATAATTAAAAAAGGTGTGTGTTGGAGGAAATAGGTTGACATATCAAGTTGTTGTATATGCGTGTTGGAAATGAGGTTATGGAGTAGCCGACCTCACAGGTGTTTCCAGGGTGGCTTATGACCCAGCCCTTAGAATCGTGCGTTTAAGGTGTACGGGACGCCTGGATAGTTCGTTATTGCTGGAGCCGATTTGTAATGGTGCAGATGGCGTTATGGTGGTGGGATGACATATAGGTGAGTGCGACTTTGAAAAGGGAAACATTATGGCAGAGAAACATGTGAACTTTGTTAAAAGAATTCTTGAAAGACGTGGAATCGGAGGCGATCGGGTTAATATGTATCATTGTTCAGCGGCTGAGGTTGGTCGATTCAAGGAATCCGTTGAGGATATGATGGGCAAAATCAGAAAACTGGGACCTAATCCCTTAAGACAAGAAAAATAGTTACGGTTACTCCTCGGATGATCCTGAATCAATAAATCTCTGAAGATTCAGGAGACAATCCTCGTAAGCGGAGGGTTAAGTAACCTCTTGGCGGATATCCTGAATGGAGGTCACATAGTTGGCAAATAAACTAGATTTAGATGCTACGTTGGAAGCATTGAAGAGTTTTAGGGTTCGTGCCTTGTTCGGAGGAGAAAAAGAGATTGTCGAGTGTGGAAAAATAACCCGTGAAGAATGGGAGAAACTCTTAGATTTCGTCGTGGACGATGAAACTGAGCGTAGAAAAGTTTTGTTAACTGTTAAGAGATTAGGCAGCGCATCCTTGTCTCGACTGGAACAAGAGTTAGAAATGTCTAATTTCAGTATTCAAAAACATCTTCGACTCCTGGAGTACGAAGGCTTAGTTGAGAGAAGCTCTGACAATTTTTCAGAAGAAATTTATAAGCCTGTTTTAAAATCAGGGCCTTCGAGGCCTCCTTTTGAAAAAATCAAATTTATTGTAGATGAGAAGCTCTGCGTGGACTGCGGAGCATGTGTAAGTTATTGCCCAACTAACGCAATAACTATTATTGATGAAGCCCCAGTAATTGATGAGGATAAGTGCATTGGGTGTGGCATCTGTAATAGTGTAGCTTGCCCTAGAACCTTTCTCTATCTAGATCTTTTGAGATATTATGTAAAGGGTGAAACATGTAAACTTGATCAGGAACCAATAGCAGCATATAAGAGCGCCTTTGCGGCGCAAACCATGAAGGAGGAAATAAGAAAAGTTTGCCAGGATGGAGGCATAGTAACATCAATATTGGCTTATCTTTTTGATCACAACTTGATAGATGGAGCATTAGTGGTTAAAAAAAGAGGGGAAAACTGGGTCTCCGAACCGGTGGTGGTAACTAACAAGGAGGAACTACTTGAGACAGCAGGTACCAAGTATGTTGTTACTCCCACACTAGTAGGATTAGAAAAAGCCAAAAAGATGGGGCTTAAAAAAATTGCTGTGGTTGGAACTCCCTGCCAGATTCAGGCAGTCAGGAAGACGCAGGTCTTTTCAAGCGCCTTCCAAGAAATTATGGGGAGAATAGTTCTTGTAATAGGAATATTCTGCATGGAGAATTTTTCTTACCAGAATATGAAGAAAATTGTTGAAGAATATTGCAAGGTGAATCTAGAAAACGCACGCAAAATGGATATTAGCAAGGGCCAATTCTCAGTACACTCCAAAACCGGCGAAAAATCTTCAGTACCAGTTAAAGATATAACGGGTTTGGCGAGGCCAGCTTGCCATGTGTGTCCAGATCTCACCAATGAGCTTGCAGACATCTCAGTAGGCTCCATAGGATCACCGCCAGATTGGTCAACTGTACTTATTAGAACAGAGAAAGGTGGGGAAATTTTCCGAAAAGCCCAGGAGGAGGGGTACTTGACTTCGAAACCGTTGGAAGAAAGTGAAACAGGACTCCCCCTACTTATAAAATTAGCGAGAGGGAAAAGAAAGAGAAACCTTGAAAAACTAGAATCCAAAAGAGCAGAAGGGAAATATGCTACCCATTTCTAGATTTACAGATCCATTTGAAAAGATATTCATAGGGTCTGAATTGTTTCAAGCTCAAATTCGCAGTAATCGCTTCCCATAGCTATACACTTTGTTTCTCTGCAAGTCCATTCTTTATTTGTGATCTCTTGAAGAATGCCCGCAAGAGCACCCGCAACAAAGACACATACGGGCCTATCAGAATGCTTGTAGGATAGTGCAATTGTGGAAATTCCGGTTATTTTTAGTTTGCCTGTATCAACACTTCCCTCAACTGATAGTACTCTACCCCACCCTGAGACAGTGTTGTATTTTAAAACTTCGTATACTGGATTTTTATTAGTTATCAGAGCTACAGGTTTTATTAGAAGAGTTGCCCCACGTCCCACTTTTTTACCCAATTCGAAGAGAATTTTTTGGCACTCTTCATAGGTGTATTTTTCTTCCACACTTCTAATAAAGAGTATGAAGGTCTGTATTGGGGTTATCACGTGGTTCCAGCCGAGTATCGAAACCTGTCCCATTTCGTTGAACGACATACTTTCTTTTAATTTAGTGAAGGAGTCATAGAGTGGGAAAAGAGTGATAAATCTGTTTGGAGTAAAAAGATAAGCGAATCTCTGGTTCAAAATTTTGTGAGCTTCTCTTATTAGGGGAGTTCTTGAAATATGTACGTATGACTGCTTTTTTTCTTCAACTATTTCAAAACTAAAGTTTATGGCATAGTCAACGATATGAATCAAAGTATTAGTAACCTGTGGTTCATGAACATCGCGGTTTACTATTCCCAGAAATATTCCTCCCTCGCTCTTAGCGTCAAGAGTTAATTTTCTAATCATTCTCAAAACAGTTTTTGAATCAAAGTCGATAATAGAGGAACTTATATTGGCGTATATAACAAGTATCGGCTCATCCGGAAATTTTTGTTTGATCCAGTTTTTTGCGTAGTTTATTTCGTAAATTATTCTGTTTGGTTCATTCGCTATCTCCCTAATGTTCCTAACTTCATCATAAACCAATCTGGTTTTGTTTTCGCTTGAAATTAAGTCCAAAAAGTAAAAGCGGCCTTCCTGGATAGCATTTTGAAATACTGTATTCATTTTCTCGGAGAAATTTTTCTTAATTTGTTTATTAATTATTTCGAAGGGCAAATTTGTGTGAACCGTTATAACAACTCCGCCTTTTTCCAAAAAATTTAAAGCTATTAGGGCCGCAAGTCTATTGGCGTCGTTAAGTGTGAAGGAGTCTGATATTACTAAGATTGACAAGCCATCATATAAGCGCCCCAATGTTTTATCAATATAGTCAATTTCAGTTTTGCGAATCTTCAAACTGTCTCCCAACCTTCAAATCTTCGATTATTAAATCCTGTATAGCTTTCCTTAGAAGCATGAGGGAATATGTGCTCGATGCTAAATTTTTAAGGGGGCTGTTCAATTTTCGCCTCAAATACGCACCATTCATCCCCTGTGGCTATGCAGTTTGTCTCATCACAAACCCACCTCTTTCCTGTAACTCCCTCTAAAATGCCAGCCAAAATGCTTCCAACCAAGACGCAGACTTTGTGGTTGGATTTTCCATAATAGTGGGATAACGTCATAAAGTTGTAAATTTTAAATTTTCCAGATTCTGGGCTCCCCTCTCTCTTGATTAGTCTTCCCCAACCCCGAATTAGGAAGTAATTAAGTGTTTCTCTTAGCAAGTCACTTCCTTCTAAACCATACTTTGATTTGAAAAGATTTGTTATCTCCAAACCCAATTTTCTACCAAAATTTTCCATAAATTTTTCATACTCGTTTATGCCCAAAGTCTTTTCAAGTTCTTTAAACAAAAACAAGAATGTACTTAAAGGAGTAATCAAAAATTCCCTATCACGGAGTAAAATTTTCCCATCCTCATAGGAAATATTTCTCTTAAAATCGTCAAAGACTGGAGCCATAGCGGGAAGCTTCATAAAATTATTTTTGGAAAAAATGTAAGCATACTTCTGTTGAATATTTGCTGAGATTGGCTCCAAAACCGGAGATTTTAATACACGAACATATGGCTGTTTTAAGCCTCCCTCCTCCTCAGTTCTGAGTTCTACCACAAAATCGGCCAAATGTATAAGCGTATTTAGTATCAGAGGATCGTGAATGTCGCGATTAACTAGTCCCGTGACAATGTCCCCCCAACGCTTTACGTTTGCAGTTAACCTTCTAAACAATTTTAACACAGTTTCTGAGCCAAAATCAATAATAGACGAACTTAAATTTAGGTACAAAATCATAACTGGTAAGTCTGGTAAAAAATTTTTGACTTTTTCCCTTAAATAATTGACTTCAAACATTATCCTGGCTGGATCACTGTAAATTCTGACTATTCCCTTTAAGCCACTTGAACCTTCATAAAAAGCCTTATCTTGCGTCATATCCAGATAATAACATCTGCCTTCATTAAAGGCATTCCAAACAATATCAGTATCTTCTGATGAAAACCTTGCTTGAATGTCATAATTTATCTTAGAGGCCGGCAAACTTGTTCCTACTACTATGCCGCCTCCCCCTTGCTTAATGAAGTTTAAGCCAACCATAAGGTTAAGATTTATGGCATCATTTAAAGTGAAAGAATCACATACAAACAAAATTGAAATACCACCGGATAAAACTCCTAGGTACTCGTCTATGAATTCAACCAATGTTTTCTCAATCGTCAAACTTTATCCCTCATTATAACTTTTGTTTACCCTCTTGAATAATGGATGAGTTTAACCCACAAGTTTCAATTCGAACTTACACCTACTGTTTCCTTTGGCAGTACACTCTTGTTCATCACAAGTCCAGTTTCGTGAGGAGATTTCTTCTAGGACTCCCTGTAGAACGCCTCCTTGGATTATACAAACGGGATAATCGGATTTTCCATAATTGGCGGCAAAGTTGGAAGAGCCTTCAACTATTATGTGTCCGGATTCAATGTCTCCTTTGGGTATGTTGAATTTGCCCCATCCTGTAATCGAGAGGTGATTTACTGCGGCTTTAAAAATTTCTTCGTTAGTCAACCTCACTCGGGAAGACAGTGTTCGTACAATGTGTGACCCTATGAGCCTGCCCACATTTTTTACTATTTTTGTGTATTCGTTTTTCCCCAGTTTTTTTTCAATTTCTTTTAGAAGAATTACGAAGGAGGGGATCTCAGAAATAATGTAATTCGTTTCGTAGGCTATTACTTCTCCTCTTTCAAGGTAAGAGATACTTGCCTTCAACTCTTCAAAGGACGTAGGAATAGTGGGTAGAGTGTAAAAGTTGTTGTCAAACAAGTCATAAGTAAATTTTTTGTATAATCTTTTATTAGTATCCGTAGAAAGGGGGCTTCTGGCCACAGATACATAGGGTTGCTTTTTACCTTCAATAAAATCTACTCCAAATTCAAGTATATAATCAGCCAAGTGAGTTAGGGAGTTAGCTATGCTCAGCTCCTGCATTTCCCGATTTAAAACCCCCAGGAACAAATCACCATGCATCTTAACATTTAGTATCAATTTTCTTATCATGCTTAAAACGGCTCTCGGTTCAAAATCCATAATCAGTGAGCTAATGTTCGATTGCAAAATAAGAATGGGGGCATCGGAAGAACACTTAATATTATCCCTTGTGTTTAAAATTTCATATAGAATTCTGTTGAGGTCATTTACAATAATCTTAACACATTCTGACTGGCTAAGGGCAAAGTTATCGATATTTTCCTCTGGTACAATGTTAAGATAGCGTAATCGACCCTCATTCATTGCATCTTGCAAAACACGTCCTTTTTCTGGAGAGCTGAAATAGATTTCATCTTTTGTTGCAGAAGAGAAGGGAGGGTTTTCATAGAGAAAAATGCACCCTCCACCATTTTTCAAAATGTTTAATGCCACTGAATCTGCCAATCTTTGAGCATCATTTATGGTGTTTGAATCCGCTGAAATCAACATTGGTAAACCGCGGTAAAGAACGCCCAGAGAGTGATCCAGAAACTCTATTCCAATGTTTTTAATTTTCAAGTCCACAACCCCTTAAAGACCAAAAATTGAATAATTTATAAAAATTGATTATTTCATGAATCATATTTGGGTCAATTCAAATTCACAATAATCGTCACCCATAGCAATGCACCTTACCTCTTTACTAACCCACTTTTTTCCTGTAATTTCTTGAACCGCACCTAGTAAACCGCCCTCGATTAATATATCCACGGGCTTGTTTGATTTGCCCCACAATTGGGCTAAAGAGGAGTGAACTCTAATTTTTAAACCACCAGATTCAAGACTTCCCTCAATGTTTAACACTCTACCGTAACCCCTAGCACCGACATACATAAGAGTTGAATGTAAAAGTCGATCCCCTTTTAAATTAAACTCTGATTCAATAATCCTAACATTCTTAGCTCCGAAATTTTTAGCAAGCTCCATAATAATTTTTCTATAAGTATCATAATCCAGACTTTTCTCAAAACATAATAGAAGACTCACAAGGAATTGTGTGGGAAGCACAAGATGCCTAGTCCCCAATATTGAAATTTCACCTCTTTGATAAAAAACCTGACCGTCTTCCAATTCGTCCAGATAAAAAGATACTGGTGAAAAGGTTTCAAACTTGTTTCCCGAAATGTAGTACGCAATTTTTTTGTGCAGAAGCTTCTTAACAAACCCAACCATGGACGTTTTAGATACTTGCAGATAAGGACGGGGTTGATCTTCTCTAAGCTCCAATCCAAACTCCATAGTGTAGTTTGAAAAATGTTTCAGAGTATTTGTTATTTCCAGCTCATGAATGTCTCTGTTTACTACACCAATGAGAATATCCCCATTCTGCTTTATGTTTGTTATAAATTTTTTAAACATGTTTAAAACGGCCTTCGAATCGAAATCAACCATAGTAGAGCTAATATTATGATACAAGAGAATAACTGGACTACCGGGAAACATAGCTCTCATCTTTTCCATCGCACGATTAGCTTCATACAGTATTCTATCTATGTCATTTCTAACCAGCACCACACCAACCAAGCCCTCAAAGTTTTCCCCAGAAGGAACTCTGCCAGACACAAGATCTAAATATGTGAAACGGCCCTCATCCATAGCCTTTATTAAAGCATGATACTTATCAGGCAGAAACATATGCTTAAATTTTCTCGCGGCCAAAAAGTGTGGCTCATCCGTTTGAATAGCAACACAAGGCAATCCCTGATCTATTAGATTAAAAGCAGCTAACATGCTGAGAAGCAAAGCATCATTCAATGTAGCAGAATCAGCTATGAAGAGTAATACTTGACCTCCAGAAACGCCTCCCAAAGAAAAGTCTACAATTGGAATCCTAGTTTCAAACTCCAAAACCCAATCCCTCAAATATCTAAACAGTTCACAATAATGTATGTGGTGAAGCCTACTTTATTAAGTTCATCATAGGATAACAAATTCAAATAAATAAGGGTTACCCGAATTCCAAAAAGGGATACCGGCTATGATTTTAAAAAGTTTTTATCGATTATGAGTTATTATTGAGTATGTTGTGTATTTGTTTGATTTTTAATTTGTAGCAGATTTTATTTTGATTCTTTTGTTTATAATGTTCCCTTCGTTATCTTCATAGGACATTTGGAAACTTTGAACGTTCTTTTCACGCAACTCGTAGTTGAGTTCTACTTCTTTTCCCGCAGGTAACCTTTTTACACCCAGCATATAAGGCGCCGTTTCGAATAGCTCCTCCTTTATGCCAACCACTTTTATTGTAACGCCGTTAAGCTCTTGTCTCGTATTGTTTGTCACATGCAGGAGTAATTTCTCTTTTTCTTTTCGCTCCACCGAAACCTCTATTGATTGTGGTAACAGTTTCCCTTTCAATATATTCTGAGCTTTTGGCTCTTCGAACAATCCCACTTCCTCAATTGGGGGTAATACAATATTTATTGGTATCTGGAACTTAATACTTTCACCAGTAACCTTTACACATGTAATATCAAGATACCAGTAAGAGTAAGCTCCAAATGTCTGAGACCACTGAGTTCTTTCTGTAGGCTCCCAGAAATAGTTATAGCTGTGCTCAGCGTGCTGCGGTACCCTGATAGATAAGTAGCCCTGTGTAGGATTCTTTTCCTCAACAGTAGTCAAAATTTCCGGAGGACTCTTTTTAATGTGGACGCAAACCTTTGCATATTTAGGGCAGGAACAACTAATGTTCGAGTCATTAACTAAATTTACGGATAATAGTTTTAATCCCTCAGTTTTATAATTCAGTTTAATTACCTCACCGGGCTCAACAGCATCCTTTTCGATGCTAAAGCTCATCCCCTTAATGGTAAGAGAAACAGGATTAGGCTCAAATCTCTGTTCCGACCTTATTTTGATAGGTTTCTCTGAGACAATCTTAAAAGCTTCGCCGTACCTATCTAGTTTCCCCACAGAAAGAGAGGCCCTTATAAGGTAATGAATATTTTTTCGTATAAGGGTAGGAACCACTCTTCTACTCACAGGTAGTTCACGTTCTCTCACATAAATCCCGTTTTCAAGAAAGCCCTCACAGAATATCTCACTTGTAGACAGGGGAAGTTCATTTCCACAAGGCAAGTTAGTGAGGAGAGTAACCCCACCCCACCAAACCTTTGTATCCTCAGCTAGATCAAACTTAGTTACGGTTCTTACGGATGAACCGGCCGTTGCCGTATCCTTTGCGCGTAACTCTATTGACATCAGTAACTACCCTAAAGAGTGAATTATTTGTTTCCTTATACTAGCCTTCAGCATGGGCTCTAACCACAAGATCAGCAAACATAGACATATCGGAAAGCAGTGTATCAATCTTCTCCTTCGCTTTTTCATCCAATTCTTGAGTTTTCATTATCAATACTGCTATTATAAATTTGAATACGTGTAAAGAAATCTCTTTACCTCCATCCAGTCCCCGCCCAGTGAATTCTGCGGATTCAGACATAAAGAAGTTCTCTCTCAAATTATTACATGCACTTATGAAATCTCTCAGGTCCCCTCTTAATTGTAATCCTGTGCTAACTCCCTGAACATTGTGTACAATCACATTACCCGAAGTATCACTAATAATAATTCTGGCTGGAATTTCACTCAACTGTTTCTGGGCAGTTTCAACATGCTTCTCCAAAGACTTGTAACTCGCAACCAATATGTCCCGAAATATTTCAGCGAGTCTCTCCTGTTCATAAATTGAAGTCACATGAAAAGTAGGATTCCACCTAGAAAACAAATCTAGGAAGATACTCTTAGCCTTTTCCAGATTCGTGTCAAGAAGCTCCTTCACATAATCCTTCAGATCATACTTGTGGAAGAAAATGTGCACCGCAGGCTTAATATTATTCTTTGTGAACAAATCAATAATCTGTTTAAAGTACTCCTTCGCAGCCTCGAAACTCTCAGGCTCATGAAGATCCACAACTGGAATCAAAACATCCGTACCCTGAAACACCTTTGGATCACTAATATAAGACTCTCGGTACTGCTCCTGACCACCAAAGTCAAATATTGAAACCTCCAAGCCTAAGAAGGGATGCCTTCTAATCTCATACATAATAGTTGGAGCCGCACCCACAGTCTGTTCAGGCTTCTTGCCAGCAAACGTAGTCAAATATATACTAGTTTTCCCACATCCTGAAAGTCCAACCAAAGAGATTTTCAACGTTCTCTAACCTCCGCAAACACAAAGAATCAAATAACTATTTAACATTTATTATTCCGTTTTCCTACCCTCACTCGCCTTTTTACCCTCAATATCCTTCACACTAAGCTTCTGAGACAGAATAGTCCCCTGCCTATCAGAAATAGTCAACAAGTACTCCCTATCATCCTTAACCCTAGGATAACAGAATTCAAGCTCCTCAAAAGGATACCACGCCTCAATCTCAGTCTCCCAAGCATTGCTCTCAAATAAATCCTCCAAGTGAGCAATCCTAACCTTAATATCACTTATTGTTTTCCCCGAATTATTCGATAAAGTTATCTGAAGCATAGTGTCTCCATTAACAAAACGTGCATCCGAAACTTTAAGCAACTTTTGAAGAGCACGCTCAGTTATCCCTGCCTTCGCTTCTGCCTTCTCCTCAACCAAAGGTATTGCTCCCCGCCGTTCTACAGGTTCAGGGATTCCAGCTGCTGTCGGAATATACTTTAAAACGTAGGTTTGACGCCTCCTCTCAGTGTACATTTGCACCTTCTTTAACCTTGCTAGATTTAAAACCTTCTGCAAACCATCCCGATCTAGGGGCTGTAAAGTTAAATAACCATTCTCCATCGCATCCTCAAGAAGTTCATTAGCCACACCAGTACGCACCAGTATAGTCGAATACCCGTCAGGAGATCCAACACTCCCTACAGATATGTCAGCTAACTCCGAGGTTAAATCCCTACAATAATGACAGCTTGTTGAACGATACTTGTCAAGATCCTTCACCGGCCAAGCAGCAGTCTTATCGCCATTGTAGATTATGTTGAATTTGCCAGCCGATATACTCATTTTACTAATGGAACTCAGAGGTATTCCTTGCTTTATTTCAAAGAACTCCTTTAAGCCATCATGATAAAAAGAGTCCATACAGAATAGGCCTATTTTAAATATTTTCACCTTCATAAGTAAGTGGAGCAAACCGAAGGGCTGCTGCTGCATTTTGGTCACTGCGTCTATATTGCAGGGAGTGCCCACAAAGGCTATGGAGCGATACCCTTTATTAATCGCTTCAACCAAAGCCTCAACAGTTCTGCTGTGAGAGTAAACACTACCAGAAGATTTTAGAAGATCCTCAGAACTTGAGACTATTCTTGCAACAGGCTTCCAAGGCTCCCTCTCATCCTTTTGAGTAACTATTGCAGCATCTATCAAACCATGATCCATAGCATACAATAGGAGAGAAGTTACAACCCCACCATCCTGACCCTTAACTTTGTCTATCGCAGATTTGCCTATAAAAGCCGCAATGTAATCTCCAATCAAGGACTTTACAGAAGTTATAGTTCTGGGACAAGCACGGTAACATATTCCACAAGCAGTACATTTCCCAACCAACTTGGGAACCTCATCTTCCATCACAAGAGCCTTCTCAGGACAAACCGAGACACAGGTGCAACACGCTGTGCAAACGCCGCTCCTAATCACTTCCTGATTTAGGCGTCCAAAGTTTTCAAGCTTTTTCACTTTTAAGAGTCTTTCAGGAAAAGTATAACTTACGTACCCTTTTTCCTCCTCGTTTAACATTTATCTGTCTCCTTTCGTTTTTCGTTTCTCCGGTTTCTGAACGTAGATCGGGTCTTCAAACAATATAGGGTTATAGAGGTATCTTTCCAATTTTGCTCCAAAGTTATAGTTGGAATTATATTCTTGTCAAGTATATAAATTTTTTAGAAGACCTTAGACCTGCGTTCTAGAATCCTATAATCGTCAATAGTACAGTTTTTTGCATATTTAATACCTTTTCGATTGTGCAGAATGTTGAAAAAAGGTTCATATGGGACGGAAAGCGTCAATGTTTTTCCAATTCTACATTTTTGGAGAGGATTCGGGCGGTTTTTCTTCTTTGGAAGGCCAAGCAAAAATAATTACAGTTAGACAGATGAGGAAGGGCATAAAGAGTAGGAAAATCTGCAGGTACTGGGAATTCTCGGAGGGAATAATTCCTACTATTAGGACTGTGGGATTTAACTCAGAACTTTGAACATAGATCTTTTGGGCGTCAGAAATGGTCTGATAGCCTTGAGAATCTACTGCTCGAGCGTAGAATACCAAGCTGTGATTGTCGAAATTAGAAGAGTCTATGGTAAAGCTGTGACTGTGGCTTAGCATTGGTGTTGAATTGACGACTACCTTATTGTAGTCTGTAACCACTATTTCTAGGCTAATTATTCCTTGGGGGTCTGTGCAGGAGATGTTGATTGTGAATTGTTCTCCGGGGTTGATGCTTGTGGGGGCGTTGATGTTGAAAATGGTAGGTTGGTCTGGTGTGAAGCCTACTTCTAGAGTTGTGGTGTTGTAGAGATGATTGGGTTTGGTTACTGTGATGTTGTACTGTCCGGTTGGGGGTGCGGGGATTTTTATTCGGCCTTGGGAGTCGGTGAGGTAGGTGTGATAATATTCTGTCCCCTGTATGCAGACTAGGGTGTTGCTCACGGGGCGTCCTTCGCTGTCCTGGATTCTAATCTGCATCATTTGGCCTGGTGTAGGTGTGTATTCGGGTAGAATGATGTTTAGGCTTTGTGGGATACTGGTCCATATGGGGAGTTCTGGATCTCCTAGTAGGATGTATTCAAAGAATTCCTGTCTGTATATGCTGTTTTCAGCCATCCTAAATAGACCCACCTTCTGGTAGTACTCCTGTTTGCTTTCGTATAGGGCGTATCCTGCGCGTTGGGAAAACAGGCCATCATTGGTATGGAGGAGTATTTCGAAGAACAATGCGTCTAAGAGAGAATCTGATAAATCATTAATGCTGTCTCCGCCATAGCTTTTTCTAGTAGCTCCAATATAAGATATTGCTCCATTATTTGGATTCTTTAACATGGCTTCACCTATACAGTCTCCCACATAGTCTAGACCTGCTGTTAAACAAGCTGAGGCAAAAACTAGAGGCAGCCTATAACCATTATTTGAACTTGCAGCAGCATCAGAGGTATAATAAGTGCCACCGACGTCAGATGAGACCGAGTCGGTGGAACCGTGGGAGCATAGGTTGACTATTGTGCATCCATTATTTATTGCGTTGGTAAAATTGTTTAAAGTTAAATTGTTATAATTGCGTATGGAGTCGTAGAATAGATTTATAAAGTTCATGCTTAGTTCTTTGGGGAGAATGTGGTCTCGGATGTAGTTTTTGATCCGCCATCCCTGAATGTCATTGCTTTGGCTTAGTTGGCCTCCTGCGAATACTGCTGTTTGCATCCATTCTCCAATATGGTTGGCTATTTCTTTTTCGTAGGTGAGTGTTTTGTTTATCATGTTTTCGAGTTCGGTTAGATTTGAGGCGGGCAGCCTTCCGACGTATAGTTCTGGAATCCAGTCTATTTCGCTGAATTCGCCGTATAACTCATTTTCGTTATCGTCAAATGTTCCATTCAAAGCGGCGTAGTAATAGTCGCTTGGTACATTGTCCAGTCCAGTCCAAAAGTATCTTATGGGGATTATGCTGGTGTTGCCTGCCAGTAGGACCCAGCGGATGTTCCATTGGTTGTACGCGTCTGTCAGAAAGTTGCGTATTTTTGATGAACTGTCTTTTCCGGGGTAGTTTTCGTAGATGTAGGTTGTGTTGAATATGGCTGTGGGTATTCCTTTTTGTGTTTTCCATTCTGCAAATTGTGTCAGATTGGTGTTATTTGCCCATTCTGGGGGGGTTATTATTATGTATTGTGTGGTGTTTGTTTTCAGAATTAGTGGCGTGGGGATGTCTTTTATTTGTAGGGCTTGTTGGTTCTGTGAAATAACTGCAGGTATCCAGGTGTTGGGGGTGGGGAGGAGTAGGAGTGAAGCTCCCAAAGTTATCAGAAGTATTAGGAATCCCAGTTTTATGAGTGAAGTTCTCAAGTTGACCACTCCTCTTTCTGAAAATGGTGGGGAATCCTCAACTAGTTTGGTTTTTCTATAAAAAATTTGGGAGTTGTTTTCAAGATTTGGGTTTTGTGGTTTATTGTATTTCTTTTATTGAGATTCTTTTTACTAGTAGTTTGTTGGTTCGGTCTTCTATTTTTAGTATATATTCGCCGTCGTTGTCGACTCGGGGGTACTGGAATACTAGTTCTTCGTAGGGGAACCAGAGTTCCACAGTTGTGTCCCAGGAATAGGTTTCAAAAAATTCTTCGATGTGGGCAATGGATATTTTTATGTTTTCTAATCCTTTTTCAGAGTTGTTCTTGACTGTTATTTTTAGTTTTTTCTTGTTGTCGGTGAATTCTACGCCCACCAGTTCTATGGGGCTTTCGGGAATGTGTTCGATAGCTCTGGTTTCTATGGCGCTTTTTCCGGATAGCGGGACAGATCTGGTTTGTGGGCCGCTTAAACCGTAAATGTTGCTGAGAAGGAAGTATATTAGGTTTCTCTGTTTCTCCACATCGCTCTGTAGGGCCTCCATTAACTCTGATGATATTATTGGTAGGGATATTTCACATATGTTCAGGAGATTATTTTCGATTTCCTCCCCTTCCTTAATAATTTTGTTATCTTCTTGTGTTCTTATAGGTTTGCAACAAGCCAAATCCTTCTCTATTAAGATGTAAAGCTTGTCCTGCAAGCTCTCTCTGATTTTCTGAAGTATAACGCTGAGCAACTTATCTCCTAAAGGTTTAGCTAAACCCACAGGTACACTAACTATTAGAACAAAAACCTCCTCCGTCTCAGGAAACATACCCGCCCTTTGTTTTTCCCTAGCCGACTTCGCCTTAAATTTCGTGGCGGCATAAACTTTTCCCCCGAACTCTAAATCTACGCGGTTCAGTCCCTCTTTGAAATCGTCTGCTCCCAGCCACCAGACAGGGTGCTTCTGAATAATTCTCAGCGTTTCTAAATCATTCTTAAGACTCTCTGGGCAGGTAAATAGGGCAAGATGTCCTTTGGTTTCGTGAAAGTAGCACAGGTAAATACCAATCAAGCCCTCTAAAATATTTGGGTGCCGCTCTTCCTTCTTTTGTTGAAATTCTAAACCATTAATTACATTATCATTCGAATTTTTGGACATCTTAATGCACCAGAGAGTCTAGTGGAATAGTAGAGGATTCATTTTTCAGGGTAATTTTAATCTCTTGGTTCAAGAGTGAAGTTTGGTATTTAGTTAATTAATTTTTCTTAAACTCTTTTTTCAGCTGTATCCTTAGGTTGTAACTGGATTTCGTAATACCGTGTGTATTTTTTGAATTGGTTGACCCACTTTTTACTGATGACGCCTACAATCTGCCCCTGCTTATTAACGACCCCGACCCGCTTCACTTTGGTTTTGTCAAAAAGGGTTTTTAACTCGTCCATAGAAACGTCCTCGCTCACCGTTATAATGTCCCTAACCATAACGTCTCCTGCTTTATAGATTCGGGGATCCTTCTCCTTAGCCACCAAACGGAATATGACTCCATCCGTGATTATTCCAACAACCTTGTCGTTGTCGTCTTTTACGAATACTGAGCTTATCCAGTTATCCACCATTAGTTTTGCCACTTTGGGTAGGGAGTCGTCGACATGGCAAGTTATCACGTCACGGCTAGCCGCATTGACTATTGAGAATTTCTCCCTATTTTCAGTTGACAATCTTTCCACCAAGTTTTTGTGGATCTATCTGTTGATACTTTTTTGATTAGGCTTTTATACTTTTTTAATGTGTTAGCAGAACTAAATCGCCTTTGCGTTTTTAGATACAGAAGGCACTTTAATTTTCGTTAGTTCTTCCCTTTATAATCTGGTGATTAGTTCACATTTTTAAAATTTTCAATTAACAAAGCATGTTAATAAAAGGAAAAAAGGTACAAATAGGGGAGGCAGTATATGAAAACAAACATTTAATGTTCATGTCAGCTTGTTGACCGGCAGATAGAGTTAAAATTGCTTTTCGGTTAGATAAAATTTAATCGAGTCTATTTCAGAGGTTGTGGAAATGGTATTTAAACACCAGTACATATCAGCAACCGAGGAAGATAAGAAGGCTATGTTAGACGAACTAGGTATCAAAAGCGTTGAGGAACTATATAGGGATATACCGAAAAAAATCAGATTGAATAGGCCGTTGGATCTTCCCAGCCCGCTGGTGGAGGCGGATTTAAAGCGGTTCATTGAACGTATGATGGATAAGAATGTTACACATAAAGATATGCCTGTGTTTTTGGGTTCGGGGGTTTGGCTTCACTACGTACCAGCGGTGGTAAGGTCGCTGGCGTTTCTTCCAGAATTTTTAACTGCCTACACTCCCTACCAGTCGGAGATTTCTCAGGGAATCCTTCAAGCTTTGTTCGAGTATCAAAGTATGATCTGTGAGATTACAGGGATGGATGTAGCTAATGCTTCTATGTATGACTGGGCATCTGCGCTGGGTGAGGCTGCATTAATGGCGGGGAGAGCAACTAAGAGGAAGGAAATTTTAATACCCAGGATAATTCATCCCGAAAGAAAAGCCACACTTAAAACATATATACATAACATAATGAGTTTTAAAGAGATTCCTTACAACACAGAGACCGGAACCATCGACTTAAATGCTTTGGACAATGCAATTTCTGGAAGCACTGCGGCAGTGTACGTAGAGAATCCAAACTATTTTGGGGTTGTGGAACATGAGGTTGCCGAGATTAGTAGTATAGCTCATGAAAACGGCGCCTTATTTGTGGTGGGTGTAGACCCAACCTCTTTGGGCGTTTTGGCTCCGCCTGGAGAATATGGTGCGGATATCGTGATTGGAGAGGGACAACCCCTAGGCGTTGATCCATCTTTTGGGGGCCCCCTGATTGGACTATTTGCCTGTAGGGATGACAAGGCCTTAATAAGGAATATGCCAGGAAGACTCATTGGTATGACTGAGGATACGCAGGGAAATCGCTGTTATACAATAACCCTGCAGACCCGGGAGCAACACATTCGCAGAGAGAAGGCCACGAGTAATATCTGCTCTAATGAGGCGCTTTGCGCGATTCAGGTGGCAGTGTATCTTGCTTGTGTGGGACCGAAGGGGCTGGTTCAGTTGGGGGAGACTTGCATGGCCAATGCTAAGTACGTGATGAAGAGGATAAATGAAATAGAGGGATTTACTGCGCCGATATTTGATTCTACTCATTTTAAGGAATTTACAGTTAAATCTCAGATACCCGTAGATGAGGTTCACAGAATGTTGCTGGATAGAGGGGTGCATGGAGGTAAAATCATCAAAAATGAGTTCCCAGAGCTTGGAGAAGCTAGCCTCTACTGTGTAACAGAGATCCACAGCATTGAAGATATGGAAAAATTGTTAGAAGCGCTCACAGAAATCTCACGTAGTTCAGGGTAGGGGTTAAAGGAAGTAATAGTGTTTGTGGTTTGAGGAGGTTATGGAATGGCTGAGGGGTTTAAACAGGCTATCTGGAAGGAGAGAGATAAAGTACTGGAGCCACTTATATTTGAGATAAGTGTGCCGGGCAGGGTTGGGCATGTTTTGCCCAAGGCCTGCGACAAGGTTGTTAGTGAAGTTGGGGATGTGCTGAAAAGTATTCCGGAAAAAATCAGGAGAAAAACTCCAGTAAATTTGCCCGAGGTATCAGAAATACAGTTAACTAGGCACTATCTCCATCTCGCTCAGATGAACTATGCGGTGGATTTGGGTTTTTATCCTTTGGGTTCCTGCACAATGAAGTACAATCCAAAGATAAATGAGGAAATTGCCAGAATGGACAAGATTTCAAGGCTTCACCCCTATCAAGACGCTTCTACAGTTCAGGGAGCCTTGGAGTTGCTCTACCGTTTTGAAAAAATGCTTGCGGAAATTTCGGGAATGGCGCGGGTTACCTTGCAACCTTCTGCGGGGGCTCATGGAGAACTAACCGGCCTCTGTATAATAAGAAAATACCATGAAGATAGGGGAGAAATTCAGAATAGAAGGGAAATAATTGTGCCCGATTCGGCTCATGGAACCAACCCTGCAAGTGCCAATATGGCAGGCTTTAGTGTGGTGACAATTCCATCCTCTACAGATGGTTGTGTTGACCTAGAAGCCCTGAGAACCGTGGTTGGGAAACAAACAGCGGGCCTGATGCTTACCAACCCTAATACGCTGGGCATATTTGAGGAGGAAATACTGGAGATTTCAGACATCATCCATAGCGTTGGTGGTCTCCTATACTATGATGGAGCTAACTTGAACGGAGTTTTGAATAAAGTTAGACCGGGAGACATGGGATTTGACATTGTTCACTTTAATTTGCACAAAACATTTTCCACACCCCATGGAGGAGGAGGCCCAGGCGCGGGACCAGTAGGGGTAAAAGAGAAGTTGGTTCCCTATCTACCGATACCTATAGTGGAGTATGACGAGAAGAAAGGCGCTTACTACTTGGATTATAATAGGCCTAAATCCATAGGGAAGATGAAGGGGTTCTACGGAAACTTTGGGGTAATTGTCAAAGCTTACTCTTATATTCTCTCGCTTGGAGCTGAGGGATTAAATGAGGTTGCTGAGGTTGCGGTTCTTAATGCCAATTATTTGGCGAAAAAAATTAGGGAAATACCGGGATTCAGTCTTCCCTATGCTGAAGATAAGCCCCGTAAGCATGAGTGTGTTATAAGCGCCGCAAAACTGAAGGCGGAAACTGGCGTCACTGCGTTTGACGTGGCGAAAAGAATACTGGATTTTGGGATACACGCACCGGTTGTTTACTTCCCCCAAATAGTTGAGGAGGCTCTAATGATTGAGCCAACAGAAACAGAAACTAAAGAAAACCTCGACGCCTTCGTTTCGGTGATGAAAAAGATATCCAGCGAAGCCTACGGTGAAAAAGAAAAGGTTCTGAGCGCCCCCCACAGCACCTCAGTGAGCAGGGTGGACGAGGTTAGAGCAGCCAGAAAACCAATACTGAGTTGGAAAATGTATCAGAAATATAAAAGTTAACATTTTCACTCACAATTAATTTTTATCTGGAGATTTGGTTCCCGCCGCCTTCAGCTCCCTTAGCAGCTTCATCAGATCTACAACTCTGGCTAGTCTAGGCTTCTCTTTTATTATTACTTGCACCTGAGTTCCAAGAGCTGAAAAATCGGGATGTATGTAGCCCATTCCTATGCCCATTTTGCCATGAGTTATGGATATGCCTCCGCTGGTAATCAGACCTATTTTTCTGTCACCGTGAAGAATGGGATAGTGAGGCCTGGGAATCCCCCTATCCTCCATAGCTATTCCAACTCTCACACGAGAAAGGGGGGCACCCTTAAGCTTCAACAATTTTTCTTTTCCCACAAAGTTCTTCTTTTCAAGGTTCACAAATGCGTCCAGTTTTGCTTCGAAGGGATTGGTGTTCTCGTCTATGTCATTTCCATAAAGGGGCAAACCAGCCTCAAGCCTCAAAGTGTCTCTGGCTCCCAGTCCACAGGGTAAAATATTAAATTCTCTCCCCGCCTCTAAAATATGGTTCCACAGATTAAGGGCTCTCTCAGCATTGTTAATAGGAACATCAAACTGAATGATTTCAAAACCGTCCTCGCCAGTGTAACCCGTCCTCGAAACCATGCAGGTATGATTCGAAACTTCTGTTAATATAAAATTAAAGCGTTTCAAGCGGTTTAGGTCAATTTTTACTAATTTCTGTAAAGTTTTTTGGGAAGCGGGTCCTTGAAGAGCATACATTGGTGTTAGATCAGAAATATCGTTTATTTTTACTTTGTAGCTTTTGGATTTTTCCAAGAGCCAATTGAAATCTTTTTCTCTGTTTCCAGCATTTACTACTAGAAGGCTCTTTTCTTTATTGAAATAGTTTGTGATGATATCATCTATTATTCCGCCTTCCTCATTAAGTAGGAGGCCGTACCTACAGGCGCCCTCATGTAGATCATCCATATTTCTTGAGGTAACATAATCAAGAAAATCTTTTGAGTTTTGGCCAGTAATTTCGAATCTTCCCATGTGGGTTACATCGAAAATTCCAACACTATTTCTAACGGCCAAGTGCTCCTTTATGATGCCGTATTGCTTATATTCTAGGGGCATTGCGAAGCCAGAAAAACTAGTCATGATTGCTCGTTCAACATGCCAGTTGTATAAATGCGTCGTCCTCAGGTTTCCTCCATTTCTCATGAAACCACCATAAAAAAGTGAATTAATTTCTCCTTTAATACTATCTTGCCTAGATAGATAATTTATTTTCTCCCAAGTTGGTATTAAATTTAGTTAAACTGGCTTCTTTGGGCTTAGCGGAATAAGTCATAAAAGGTTTGAAATACAACATAATTCTGTGAAGTAAAGAAATACATAAGTATGGTTGGCGGAATATTTTTGACATAATACTGTTTCCAGATAGGTGTGTCCAGTTGGATTTTTTAGAGAACGCTAGGTTCTATGAGAAATTAGCGGAGAAGAGCCTTTCTTTTTTTAAAAAAAATTTTAGGAGTGCTGGATACTGGTATAGTAGCGCGGCGGATTACTATAGGATTGGAGGGGATAAGGAAAAGTTCATCAACCTAAAAAATTTAGCACTTAAATATTTCCTAAGCCTTTTAGAGGAGCCCAAAGAAAGGAGCATAGTAGACCGGGCAGGCCAGATTTACCTATGGGTTTCTTATGTCCATCGTGCATTGGGAAATCTAAATGAGCACCGCAACTTTTTAATCAAGGCAGCTAAAACCTTTGCCCTACAAGCAAAGAATCTAAAGGGGGATAAAACATCGCTGGAAGCCATGATCAATTACTATAATGCTGCGAACTGTTACCGAATCATTGGTGACAGAAGCAGAGCAGAGGAGAATTATAAAAATGCTTTAAGAGTATACTATCAAAAAGGAAGGAGTAAGGGAATCGAGTTTTCACCGGTACTGCTAGCCTCATGCCACTACAGACTGGGTGACATTAAAAAGGCGGTTGAAATTCTGGAAAAAGAATCAAAAAAGCAAAACCTTCCTCCACTAGTATTCTCAAACATCAACTTAATCCTTGGATGTTATTATCTGGAAGAGGGAGAGGAAGAGGAGGCTAGGAAACACTTCGAAGAAGCAAGAATCCCCCCTGATACCGAAAAACTGTCGGCACCTGAACTAGTTACCCAAGCTCTATGCCAACTAATGCTAAACAATGCTGAAAACGCCGCGGGACTAGCTGAAGTATCTATAAGACTTTCATCCAAAATACGGGACTACAATCTAAGACAACTTATACAAGAGATAGGAGAACTTGTAATAGGCCTAGTTAAAGGCCAAGAGCGAAAAATTGAAGAATTAATGGAAAGCCTAACTTGGCAACACATGGAACTTCCACTCTATGACGCTTTAAACATAATTACTAAAAAACAGAGCCAGTGAACACAAAACCAATTAAAACGGGAGGGTATTAGCAGTAGTATTTTGTAGTTTGCTGTCTAAAATCCTTAACAATTTCAATTTTCATATCCGAAGCGTCCATTTCGGGTGTGGGGTAGGTTATAAAGGGGAAGAAGTGGCTTATACCCTTATCACCCATCTGGGTTGCAGGATGATCTTCTCCAAGTAGAGACCGGGATATTTCAACGGTTAAGTGGCGCACGGCACTTTCATCTAAGACACCTAGGCTGTGAAGGTACTCATGAAGCAATAGGTGGAAAACGTAAGCATTGTAATACTCGGGTGACTGCTCTTTTATTCTCCTAAGGGGAGTTTTATTTAAAACGATCAGCTCAGAGCCCACTGGGTGAAATGCGCCAACAAGGTAACTTCCCTGAGCCCCCAAATCGGTTAAACCCAACATTACCGCTCTACGTACCTTATACTTCAACATAACCGCATCTTCAACCAAGCTGAAAATATCCGTAAATGATTTAGAATTGTTCAACCGATTCACAAATTCTTCCTGCCTATTCAAAAAAATCAAACCCCATCTATAAAAGTTAAATAATTTGTTTCTAGATTAAACAATTCCCACATTCATATATATTGACTAAGTTTTAAACGCAACAAAAAACAATTTTATCAACAACGGTGGAAAAACTTCAAATTTGGAAGCTTCAAAAAAGTAATAAGGTTCTTTGAATTAACAATTTAACTCAAATACTTCGAAGGAACAAAAGTTTACTAACTAAGGAATACTTGTGGTATATTTGGAGCGTGAAAAATATGGAAGATGAGGTACTTAAAGACCTTAAAACAAGATATGAAAAAGGCGCCCCCAACCTAGTTGCTCGTTTAGTGGGATACTTGTCCATAGCCTCAATAGCAGCTATGATACCAATTATAGGAATATCTTATATTTTATTGGAAGTTCTTCCGATGGATATCCCTTGGTATCTAATAATCTCACTTGCACCAGTTTACGTGGTGCTGGCAAGATGGATTTTTAACTTAACACTCATAGCCATTGCACGAATAACATTGAAACCAGTAGAGGAAGGGGAATACGAGATGGATGTGAAAAACAAAAATGTCAGAAACTGGCTAATAAACGGTCTGGGAACCACACTTGCACTACACTACGTTGGATACCAACCCTTCGGCATGCCCGCCCTAAGTGGAGTGGTCTTGAGAATGCTGGGGGCGAAAATGGGATACGCAACACAGGCAAACTTTGCCGCAGACCCCTACCTGATGGAGTTTGGCGACGGAGCTATTGCGGGAGGAGGAACGATATTGTCAGGACATGCCTTCGCCGGCGGCCGACTAATTATAGGAAAAACCAAACTAGGGAGAAATGTTACAATAGGAGCCAACAGTGTAGTATTTCCAGGGGTAGAAATTGGAGATAACAGCATCGTAGCCACGTTATCAACGGTGCCATACAAAACAAAGATTCCACCAAACCAGCTGTGGGGCGGAAACCCAGCACGCCAGATCGGAATAATAACTAAAGGCGGAAAAGTAAAGATGCTAAAAGAGATAGGGGACTAAACCCTCTCAACTATTTTCGCATTCGTGATATAGGGAGCCACAAATAAAACTTGTTTCTTAACTACCCTACGCCTTATAAACATAAATGGTGGAGAAAGAAAGATATAATTATTTTTATAACTGGAGTGATAGCGATGTTTACCATAAAAGATTTAACTCAATTGTTAATATTGCATAACATTGGTCGTGTATTCGATGCAGGGTTCTAAGGTAATAATTTTAGACTCGACGCTACGTGAGGGAGAACAAACTCCCGGCGTTTCCTTTAAAGTAGAAGAGAAAATAGAGATAGCAAGGAAGCTAGATGAAATAGGCGTAGGAATGATTGAAGCAGGCTCCCCGATTGTTTCAGAGGGAGTCAAGGAAGCTGTCAAAAAAATTGCGAAAGAAAATCTGAACGCGGAAATAATAAGTCACATAAGACCCGTAAAGAGCGACATCGACTTATCTCTAGACTGCGACGTAGACAGAGTAGCAATCTTCATTGGGACATCAAAAAGCCACCGTGAAGCCAAACTTAAAATGACCAAGGAGCAAATCCAAGAAAAAATTTTGGAAGCTATCAGCTATTCCAGGGATCATGGTTTAAAGGTGCGCTTCACCCCAGAGGACGCCACCAGAACTGAAATAGATTATCTCTTGCACATCTGTAAAGAGGCTGTCGAGGCGGGAGCCGACAGAATAAGCGTCGCAGACACTGTAGGCATTATGACCCCCAACCAGATGTATGATTTGGTATCAAAGATTCGCGCCAATGTGAGAGCAGAGCTGGATCTTCACTGCCATAACGATTTGGGTTTAGCTACAGCCAACTGTTTAGCAGGAGTACAGGCAGGAGCCACAGTAGTGCACACCACGGTGAATGGACTGGGGGAGAGAGCAGGCATCGCCCCTCTTTCCGAGGTTTCCGTGGCTCTCAAGGTGCTCCTAAACATTGACACGGGAATAAAATTCGATAAACTCTCTGAAATATCCAGCATTGTTGAAAGATACAGTGGCATCTACCTCTGCCCCACCACGCCCATTGTAGGCACAAACGCATTTTCACACAAAGCAGGAATTCACACTTCCGCAGTACTCGTCAACCCGGAAACCTATGAGGCATTCGACCCATCGCTACTGGGAAGAACCAGAAAAATAATCGTAGATAAATACGCGGGTAGGCATGCTGTAAAGGCTAAGCTGGATGAAATGGGAATAAACGTTAACGACGACCAATTAGTTAAGATAACCACGGAGATAAAGAATCTAGCTGACAAGAAAAGACGCATAGAAGACTCCGACATTGTGGCAGTAACCGAAAAAGTCTTAGGACAGAAGGTAAGCGGCGAAGCCCCAGAAATGATTACCGGACTGGTCTCCATAATGACAGACCCCCACATCTACACTACGAATATAATAAGGAGAATAATCAGCATAAATGGGGTTTCCGAAGCATACGAAATCAGTGGAGAATATGATGTGGTTGCGCACATCCAAGCAAAAGACGTAGCCGCCCTAAATGAGTGCCTAGAGGCCATAAGAAACACCAAAGGGGTGGAAGCAACAACCACAACAATTGTGCTCAAAAAATTCCAAAGGAAAGAGGAAGCAAAAGGACTGAGGAGAATATTCAGTTAATACCAAAACTCACCTTCTCTTGCCCGCCGGTAGAATACTGACAGAAAAGCATTTGCGAGTGGAACATGATTTTTATCTGTTGACTGAATTTATAGCTTGCAGTGGAGGTTCTCATTACCATATAAGGCATCGAGTTTGAGGCGATATACAAAAGTTTCCACACAATTAAAGAGATAGAATAAAGATCCATCACACTGTTACTACCTTTTGAAAACAAAAGAAATATATATTACGGCGCTTCACATGTTAGTACCTTTTGGAGGTATTTTAACAATGGGGTATTATCTTCCGACTGAATAGGGAAAAATGTTCCAAATTTAAAGCGACTTTTAAGTTGATATTCCCTTGCCCCAAGAAACGAAAATTACTTTTCAGCGAGGCGATGAGTTTTGCAGAGTAAAATAGGTATAAACACATCCAGGTGCAGTGCATGTAAAATATGCCAGGTTTTCTGCGCGGCTTGGAACACGGGAACTGTGAATCCCAAGAAGGCGCACATCAGAGTTGTAAATATGTTCCCCACACCCAAGATTGAGTTTCTTGAGAGCTGTAATTTCTGTGCATCATTGGATGTTGAAATTCCGATCTGTGTAAAGTACTGCAACAGAAATGCATTAACACTAAGGGAGGAACACTAAATGGATATTGGAGGATACACGGGCAAAAACTTGTTAATAGACGTTTCTAAAGGAAGCTTCAAAACACTAAACTGGATGAATCAGAAAAACCAGTGGCTAAAACTAATTGGAGGAAGGGGCTTCGGAGCAAAAATAATATGGGAGAATACAAGCGCCAAAACCAATCCGCTCAGCCCAGAGAGTCTTATAACCTTAAACACTGGTCCACTCACAGGACTACCCATCCCTGGATCAGGTAGAATATCTTTCTGCGCAATAAGTCCTCTCACGGGAATTTGGGCGGACAGCAGCATGGGAGGAGCCGCAGGAACAGAGATTAAACAATGTGGATACGATTCGATTATCATAAAGGGCAGAAGCAAAAAACCAATTTATCTACACATAAATGATAATGGGGTGGACTTCGAGGACGCCGAACACTTGTGGGGTAAGGGTAGTTTCGAAACAGAAACCATAATCAAAGACGAATTAACCAATGATGCTAGTGTCCTAACCATAGGTCCCGCCGGAGAAAACAGAGTGCTTTTCGCCTGTATATCAACTGAGTATGGACGACAAGCAGGAAGAGCAGGAATGGGAGCAATTCTCGGATCAAAGAATATTAAGGCAATTGCCATAAGCGGAACAAAAGACATACCCGTGACAGACCTGAAAAAAGTTATTGAAATCACAGACCAAGCAATAGAGTATATGATGAAAAACGATCCAGAACGCTACGATGTTTTCACACGCCACGGAACAACTATGGCTCTTGACTGGGCCCAAGAGGTTGCGTGCCTACCAACCCGCAACTTCCAAGAAAACGTTTTTGAACAATCAGAAAGCATAAACGCTGAAAGCATGGAACAAAAAATCAAGGTAGGAGACAGAGGCTGCTACTGCTGCCCACTTGCATGTGGCAAATTAACAAAAACGAAAGTCAACGGAGAACAAGTGTACGTCGAGGGACCAGAATATGAAACACTAGCCCTCCTGGGATCAAACTTGGGGCTGGGAAACATAGAAGCCATAGCAGCGGCAAATTATCTCTGCGACCAATATGGCATAGACACCATTTCGACAGGTGTTGTCATAGGATTCGCCATAGAATGCGCACAGAAAGGAAAAATCTCACTAGACGGCTTAAAGGCCGAGTGGGGCAATACAGAAACCATATTCAAACTGATAGAGAAAATAGCTAACCTTGAAGGTGTAGGAAAAACACTAGCTCAAGGAGTGAAAAAGGCAGCCGAAATCTTTGGCAATAACTGTCAATCCCTAGCTATGCACGTCAAGGGACTAGAGCAGTCAGGATATGAAACAAGATCCACACCTGGAATGGCCCTAGCCTACGGCACTTCAGATCTTGGGGCCCACCACAGCCGATCCACGATAGTAGGATGGGAAACAGCGACAGACCGCTTTGGAATCAACAAGCAAAAGGTAGAAATGCAAATATTCCTACAGCACCAGCGCAGTCTATTCGACGCCCTAGGAACCTGCAGATTTCAGTACTGCGAAGCCAAACTTCCACCTGAGAATTTCTACCCAAGATACTACATTGCTGCAACAGGATTAAACACAAGCCAAGAAGAGCTACTTCTGGGCGCAGAAAGAATATTCAATTTGACTCGTATGGTTAACGTTAGGCTTGGAATCTCAAGGAAAGACGATTACCCACCAGCCAGAGTGTTTGAAGAGCCCCTACCAAGCGGACCATACAAGGGTAAAAAGATGAACAGAGAAGACTACGACAAACTTTTGGACATGTACTACGAATTAAGAGGATGGGATAAAAACGGAATCCCCACCAAAGAAAAACTAGACGCACTGGAACTACAACTGTAATAATGCGAGGTAGACTCTTTTTTATCCTCTTACAACCTTTTTACAAACCCACATTCTACACGTTTCTTAAAAATTCTTTGTTTCTTCCCGTTACTTGTTTTTTCTTATGGCGGCGATTTGGAACTTCACCTAATTTATGCGGAAAACATTTCTACCTACTACTAAGGACTGCCGGTTAGGTCAAAAAATAAAAATGAACCTAAAGGAAGGTAGAGTATTGACCTCTCCAAGTTTGGGAAAAGTTGGAGAGATGGAAGTATTCCAGAGTTTATTCGAGCTTTCTAGCTCTCACCAGGTTTTCCCTTAGGGGTCTTGAGAGTTCCTCAATGTATCCCTCCATGGCGCTTATGACGGCAATCATTTGTTTTGCGCCTGGAGTTTTGGGGGCGAATAGGATTTCTTCCCGGTCTCTTAGTAGTCCAATCAGGTTTTCTGTCTCTGATATCTTAACTGTGGTGTTTGGTCTTGTGGCAAGTTTTTTGAGAATGTTGGGGTTTCCTGTGGTAGATATCTCCACTTTGACCCTGGGATTTATGGCGGAAATTGCCTCTGCATCTTTTTCGTCCAGATTGGGCAGAACTATCAGGATATTTGACTTGGTTTGCGCCATGGATTTCCTCATGAACTCTTTTATGTTGTCATAGCCGGAAATGACTCCGGTTCCCACGACTTCAGTCATAGTTAGCTCTTTAATCTGTTTTAGAGCGGAGAGCGCTTTTCCTTTAGCATCTGCAATTTGACTGTCAACCTGTGTTTTAACTGGTTTGAGGGCGGTATCAACATTGCCTGCAATCCGTGTGGTTTGTTCCTTCACACTATTTGAGGCGCCTGAAAGGAAGACGCCCATTTTTTCTTTAGTATCGTTTACCGCAGTTTTTCTCTTTGCCCCCTCAGCGGCTATCTTGTCTTGTATACTTTTTGATGCAGTTAGCAAAGCTTTGGAGGAACTGGAGCTTGTGGCGTCAATTGAGGATTCAATGTCGGTTCTTAAATTGTCGAAGTTATCCTTAACTTCTCTGGTTGTTTTGTCTATGGAGGCGGTTAGTTGATTTTCAAAACTTGTGGAGAAACTGTTAAGATTGGATTCGATGGTTTCTCTAAGTTTTGTAACGTCTTTGGTTACATTCTCGGACGAGAGCGTGGTGATGTCGTTAGTTTTTGTCTTTATGCTTTTTAAGGATTCTAAAACATTCGATTCTGTTCCGCTCAGAGACTCTTCTAACTGTTGCTTTACGGATAATACATGTTGATTTAAGGTTTCCAGTTGATTCGCCACATCGGAGAGGACGCTTTCTATACTACTTCTTGCCCTTAAAAGTGAGTCTCTGGAGGAAGAAGAGGAGACGTCTATACTTGACCCAATCTCATTTTTTAACCCACTTATGGTGCTTTGGAAACTTCTTAAACTCTCATTTAGATTGGATGAAACTCGGGTATTCAAATCTTTAACCCGGTCGCCGAGCAGTGTCTGCAACCCGCTCTTAAGTTCCAAGTTCTTAGAGGCAAACTGGGTACTAGTGCTATCTAAATCTTTACCAACCTTATCCTTTAACTGAGTCAGAGCAGTAGAAAGATTTTTTTCTTCGGAAGAAAAACCTGCAGATACACTTCCCACAATGGACTTTAGTATAGCCTCATCAGAGATGAGAAGATCCTCCAAACTTTTAGTCAACTCTATTCTGTAATTCGAAAACATGCCCCCTAGATCCGCAGCGAGCTTTTCAAGGCTTGCTTTGGTTTCCTGGTTGACCCCAGTTAACCTTTCACCGATAAAACTAGCTAAGTTGTCTAACTGTCGTGAAATCTCCTCAGCGTTTTTGTCCACCTTCATTTTCAGTTCATCTATACTCTTTTTAAGAGTCTGAACCACAGTAACATCAGACATCAGATTCCTCCTAAAAGGTGTATTCACCATCACAGTTAGATACTTATTTAAGAGAAATAAAAATTGACATCCAATAATTAATTTCGACATTTTAGTTAATAAGTTCATTGGAAACCGTGTTATACTCAGAAACTTTAGCGAAGCTTTAGGAGCATTCTTTTCTGTGGCGCTCCTTTAACGAAAAAGAGTAAAAAGGCAGATTGCACATCTGTTTTTATCCAAAAATTCTTACAAACATTATCATAGTGAGAAAATCTCACTTTTCTAAAATGACAAAAAATAAAAACTTACTCTCAAGCTTCCCTAGTAACTAGTTCAATGAAGCCTTCCATTAGAAAATATCCTAGAACAACCTTGACGAAACCTGGATTAAGTCTTAAATCCTGGGCGATTTTCTTTACAGAACGTTTTCCATCGTTGGCGAAAAGAATTTCCACTCCCTTTACACCATAAATTTTTTGAATTTTTTCAAGTTGGTAGACTCCTTTCATTAGAGCTTCCCATGTTCTTGGAGAAATCTGGTACACGTCATCCTCAAGAACCTTAACCTTAAAACGGATTAAGCCCCTAACCACAAAACTACGAATTTCCTCCAAAATCTCGCTGATGTCGTAGCCGCTCTTTCTTGAGATTTCTTGCAAGTTGGTGTTCGGGTCCTCCTTCAAAATTTGTAGAATGGTGGACATTTTGGGGCTTAGCTCAACATTTTTACTGAGTCTCGTGAGGAGTTCGGGAACATATTGAGGTAATATGGACTGCGCGGGAAAAACCCTAAACACATCACTTCTAAAATCGTCAAAAACCCCGATTTCCCCCTTCCATTCTTTAATTTTGGAACCAAACTTCTTTTCAAATGCGCCTACAAGCTCTTTCAGTTTTGCTCTCACTTCAGGAACACTCTTGTCCACAATTAGTAGGCCATAAACGTGATCCCCTCTTTCTACTATTAGGCTGAAACTGCCCCTATCTATAGTTTTCAACCAGTCATCGCCCATCTTAGGTAGCAGTTCCTCGGAAAAAGAGACTATGGCGGAAATAAATCCAGACAATCTATCGGGGTCAACTTCAACACCGCTGAACTTTTGATAGTACATGCACTTTCCGGAATCTCTCTCAATAAAATACAAAGCGTAAATGTTGGGTTCGCTAATCATTTGGAAAGACCCCCTTTAATTTTTGGCAAGATTACCCCCTCGATTTTCACACGCCTCTCTCAGGCTTTAAACCTCCTAGAGTTTTTTAGCCGGGTGAGGTTGTTCAACTCTCTTTTGTAGTTTATCCTCCTAAAAGTAAATAAATTTATCGTATAAAAATGGTTTAAACATTAAAAAATAGTCAGTCTCAATTCGTTTAAAGTAGTAAAAAGGAAAAATCCGAATTGAAATTGAATCGAAAATCGAACATAACAAATTCTTACATGTGACAAGAAGCGGGTTGTGTTTATGTCAGTGTTTCTTTCTCTCCTCCTGGACGATATGCTGCCTCCTGTTAATCAACCTTGTGAATCTTTCTGATGAGGAGAGCCATAGAATAGCTGCCAACACAATTTGAGAAATTAGGAATGCTGCCGCAAAACCCAAAGCTTGGAAACGCTGGCCTAACAACAGTATTCCCAGAACGTCAACCACAAGTGCTGAAATATATCCTACAAGTACAATTTTTGACCGTTCCGCACTCAGAAGTATGGAGGACTTTATGTTGGCGAGGGTTGCGGGAATCACGGCTAGGGAAATGAGTTGAGTCGTTGGAACGCTACCAGTAAAATTGGGGAAGAGCCAGTTAATGATATATGGAGCTAAGAAGACACCAAGAACAGTAATGGCGATAGCGGCCAGCATACCAATAATTTCTACTTCGCGTCTTACAGAACCAGCAGACTTCTCTGGAAGCAGGTATGAAAGTAAACTCTGGGGGACAATCAAAAAGATTAGAAGAAATTGGAAAGCCAAATTGTAAGTCCCCAAGAAAAGCAGACCGAAAAATAAACCAATAACGACTTTATCAAGAACAGTTCTTGAAGCTTGAGCCAAACCCATCCCCCATGTATGAAGGGTAAAGGTCAACTTTGAACGGATCTCCGCAAAATGAAAAGACACTCTTCGAACACTGAAAAGGTATCTAAAATAATCATAACTAACCAGAAAGAACGGGACAATGTAGGCCACCAACATCAACTTCTCAATATCCTTGAGAAAATAACCTGAAAAAGCACAAAAAAAGTAGAAAACCACCACCAAGCCAATTTCTACAATCCGGACGGAAGAAGTAATAAAAGCAAACTTTCTATATTCTCGCCTACCCAAAGCCTGAGCCAAAGCAACAGTATAGAAAACAATGCCCAAAACCAGCGGAAGCACGAAAAGAAAATCTACATTTCCACCTAGCAGCGCCTGCATCGAAAATTGCAAACTATATAAAGTATCAGAACCAACCGGAGCAGGAAAGAAAAAGACATACAGAACGGTTAATACACCCACAATTAATCCCAAAATGAAGGTAAGAAGAACAGACTCCCTAATTAAATCGTCCTTCCCTTCCTTGGGATAAAAAGTAGAAATAGTGGCACTTAAACCCAAAACCGCGATAGAAGACATGAAAAAACCTAACGAAAGATAATAGGTTATGTAACCATAATTGGTAACGCTCAGTATCCTCGCAGCAATCAGATAAAACAATCCACCTAAAACAGCATTAATCAAGTTTCCAACAGTAACATAAATAAAACCCTTGACCTTAAGTCCTTGTCTAATCAAAGTGAAAAGGGAGTTCGCATTCAGCACAGAGAACAAATCCCGCCTTTTTCTTTCAGCCATTTCTTGATACCTCTTATGAATGGAGAGTAGCTAAGAACAATACTATTCTTGATGTAAGCCTTCTTAATAACTAATCTGTAGCGTCATTCGGCCAACGGTAAATAGAAGTGAAGATAAAAAGAGATTGTAGTAAAATCCTATAAACCTTTTGATTAAATTTTAATGGATATAAAAACAGGATGTTTAATATTGACTCATGAATTTTTGTTTTGTTCGTGGCTGACGATGCCATCAACTTTTTTCAACTTTCTCCACAAAAGTTTAACATGAAAACGTTAAAAACTAATCTAGTAGAAGAAAAAGAGAAGCAAAATATTTCCAGTCCACACAACAACATGGCCATGCACCAAGGAGCCTTCATTGGACTTATGGCTCCTATCCGCTCATTAAGCTTGGGAGTTTTTTATCGCCACAGTACTAGAACACAATCTTATTTAGGTCTATTTGGAATGATGCTGATAAGCGTCTGCTCAGTAATCTTTTTTAGAGGAATAGGGCGTTGAGCAGTGGCGGGCCGTTGTATCCTTTCTTGAGAAGTATTATTCCATCAATCGCAATTATCAAACCGTATTCTTTGCTTTCGAGAAGTTTTGGTACAATGTAGCTGAATGATTTTGGTGGATTTGGCCAGTTTGCGTAGTTAAAAGGTTCTATATAGTACCAAACTGTCGTTGTGTCCACTAAAATATACTCAAATTCAATTTCGGGGTAGTATACAGGGTAAGCGTTTAAATTGTGTGAAAGGTGTGGAAAAATATCATTCTGAGTAGAAACCAAGGAGTATGGTGGAACTAGCTGCACCACAGATTCTAGTATTCTATCGTGAAGTGTTACCTCTTTGGCTAATCTCAAGGGTGTCCATGCTATTCCGCAGGATAGTCCCAGAATTAGCAGTACTATAAGAGTTATTTTAATAGGCTTTTTGGAAATCGTAATAGTTGGGAGAACAAGACGCCTTTTTTTTATTAGGATCCTCTCCGCGAACCTACTTTTGATTATCTTCTGAGTAACAGTTTTGATAACCGATTCTGTAGTTTTAGCTCCATAAATTGCCGATGCAAAAATAAAGGGTATGATGAGGGCGGGATACTGTGTGCCTATGGGCAGGTAGTAATTTGGGATGAGGGACAACATAGAAGCTGTTAGCCAGGGGGTTGCTATTAAAAGAGAGGGGGGATTCAGGAATGATAAAAATGCGAGGGGAGCAAATAGCACCAACAAATAGAAAGTTTTAGCTTGGAAGGGAGTAAATGCTAGTTGAAGGGCATAGAGGGGGTTTAAAACGATGTTTCTTATTATCCCAAGCAGGCCTACCCCTAAATATCCCCACAAAAAGTAATATGATTGACCAGTTAAACTATATGATTCAATAATTTTGCTAGCCATCACATACCATAAAGCACTCGTCCCCAAGGTTATTATTGAGAAAATGATCCCACTGTCTCTAGCTAATTCTCTTGGTGCGAGTATCAAGTAGGTTAATATTTTTCTTCGGTTTACCCATAGCCCGTAGAGTCCCATAAAAAACACTATGAGTGTAACAGTTTCTTTGCACATCATTCCTAAAACTATCAAGAGAAAATAGAAGAAATATTTTCTCTTTTTGAATAGATAAAAAGCAGCCCCTAGAAAAAAGGGCACAAGACATTCGGGGTGGAAATCGTACCAGTTAACACCCTGAAGAGGAGGATAAAGCAAGTATAAAGTGGCAAATAGCAACGCTACATTTCTACTTCTAAAATTATTTGCTGCAAGGTAAAAAATGGGAACCGCCCCCAAGGACAGAAAGAAGGACTGCAAAACCAGAAGTGTCAAAGGACTAGGATAAACTAGGTAGGCGGGAAGGAACAATAAAAGTATAGGATCAAAATGCGTTTTAAAGTGAATGCCCAATTCCGGAGTATTATAAAGGAAGAGACCGTATTGCGAGGTAGACCACAAGCTCTGTTCAAAAATTCCCAAGTCACCCGCATATGTATCAAAAGTATAGTATTTAAGGACGGTAAAGTAGGAAAATATTAGAGTATAAACTACGAGAGCCCCAAACAAAATACCAGAAGCCTTTTTCTCAGTGAACTCCAGAATCTCTCGTATTGCTACAACCCTATCCATTTTTCTTCCACCTCAATCTGAAAAGCGTGGTTCCAACCGCTTCATCAAATATTTATTTTTGGTTCTGCACTTTTTGATATATTAAGCCTTTTCCTTATGGTTTGCATTTCTTTAAATTATGCAGCTCTCACTTGTACAAATCGGGCTCCGGGGAATATGTATGTATCATCTGAAGAGGAGGTTTAGTGTAGTTTTTGGTCATTAGTATTTTCTTAAAATAGGATGTTTCTCTGTTCCTAACCAAAGTGATATTTCAAAGCTTTTCTTGAGCATTCTTTTCTGTATTTCTTGATCCGGCACTTTTCTAGCAGATTGAACCTTTTTTCTCCTCTTTAAACTCTCTCGGAGGTTAACAATGTTCCATATAAATGCTTTGGGGATAGCCAGCTTTTCATTTCTTTTGCCTCGCAAAAATAACCACATAAATTTTAAAGTCTTTATCATTAGGTATTTTGGCAGAATAAAAATTAAAGTTTTTAAAGAATAATTTTTTAGCAGGGTGCAAAACCAATTTCTCTCCAAAAGGTATACTATGGGAACAAACTTGCGGGACGCTTGCCACTCATGATATACGATGCTTTGAGGAACATAATTAATATTATAGCCCAAAAGTCTGGCTCTCCAGCACCAATCTAAATCCTCACCATACATAAGGTATCGTTCATCGAAGCCACCCACCTTTTCCCATAGGGATCTTCTTATTACCATAACGGTACCTGTAGAGTAAAAAGGTTCATCGATTTTGTCATACTGCCCGTTATCAAGTTCCCCGTTTCCCCTGTTCCACCCAACGCCATAGATATCACAACTGCCTCCCGCAGAGTTTATCCTCCTTTTGTCATGTAAAAACTTGATTTTGCATGTTGCAACCATTGTATTGTCATTAGCCTCTACCAATACATCCATTAAATGTTTTAACCAGTTCTTATCGACCTCAACATCATTGTTGAGAAGTGCGACGAATTCCGAAACTAAACTGTTAATAACTTGGTTATAGGCTGCTGCCAATCCTATATTACGGCCCATTTCAACAAGTTTTATCAAGGGATAATGTTCCCTAATGAACTCTATCGATCCGTCTGTGGAACCATTATCTACGACAAATATTTCAAAATCAGGGTAATCTGTTTTTTCTACTGATTCTAAGCAACGTTTTAATAGGGACTTACCATTGAAATTAAGAATTAGGATGTCAACATGCGGATATTTTCTTCGCTTCATCCCGATTACCAAGCAGAGATTTACTGTTAAAGGTGACTGCAAGTACTTTTTACAAATCTGCAAAAGGTTAAAACAAAATTATTAGTCTTTAATTATTCCAATTTTTGATTCTTGCAGGCCTTTTCATTTGTATACCATGGATTTTTTACGGTTATCAAGATTTAGAATTTTTTAGCAGAGTTTCTTTTAGGAGCATTTTTATGAAGGATGAGAATTCTTTTCTTCCTAATTTGGATTTGCCATACGCTCTTTCTCTAAAAACAATGGGTATCTCTTTTATAGTTAGATTGCGTTCTTTGGCTCTCTGGAGCATTTCTACCTGAAAATCATAACTATTACATCTAACATGAGGGAGAATTTCTTCTAGAGCTTCTCTTCTATAGGCCCGGAAACCAGAAGTGTTATCTTTTACTCCAAGTCTAAGTAAAACATTGACCAACATATTTGCCACAAAGCTCACCATCCTCCTAGCAAAGTCCCAGCCGATGATCCTACCATTCCGCACATATCTCGATCCTATAACAATATCAATACCACTCGCACACTCCCGAAATATGTAGGGCACGTCTGAGGGGGCGTGAGAAAAATCGGCGTCCATCTCCATTATGACCCTTCCACTAACCGCTTTAAAACCCGCCTTATAAGCATAACCTAAACCATTTTTTACCTTCCGCTCTAGTATTCGAATGTTATCAAACTTCTCCATGTACTTCCGAACAACATTAGCCGTGCCATCAGGACTGTTATCATCAACTACAAGTATTTCACCATCAATTCCATACTCTTTAAAGACCTTCTCAATCTCAGATATTAAAGGCCCAATATTCTCCGACTCATTGTAAGTAGGAATAACGATAGAGAGATCCCTCTCTTTCTCTCTTCTCAGAATTTTTGACACATACATCATCTCAACTGCAAGTTATTAACGCAGCATTAAGAGCATCAATAGGAAAGTTAATTGTAATTAAAGACATAGTAACAATTTAAGTTTTATGGGAATAAGCATTCTAAAACACAAATTAAATTACATTTGGGGAACACCATCGAACAAAGAAGTTACTTATTGTTTTTCAGTTTCAAATGGAGCTTAACGCAGATTCGCAGAAATAGGGGAAAAGTCGCTAGGAACCTATAAGGAATTTAACAATTCTACAAAAAATCTCCCCTCCAGTATATAGCGCCATTGAAAACAAGTTTTTGGCAAGTGGAAGCCATGTCCTTGCCTGTTTCTACTTCACCGGTCATAAATGTTTAGCTCTCCGACTGACCGATGTGCGTCGGTTTCGCCCCGTACAATTGATGTAAGGGAAAGATGAACGTTATTTTGAATGTGTTCAAGATGCACGTAAATTACTGCGACCCTAAATCTGAGGAGCACTGATTTGGTTTTGGGTTTTGTAGAATATTTTAAGACTGTTTAGTTGCTGGTTTGGGTTGTTTTTGGTTGGTTTTTTCGATTATTTTTCCTTTGGATTTGGTTATTTTTTCTTCTAATTCCTTTTTTGCAGTTTGAACGACGACGTCAGCATTTTTTCCTCTTGCTGACAGGTATATTTGTGCTGTGATTTTTTGGTCTCTTTGGGGCTGGCTTTTTATCCATACTTGGGAGTATTTTTCTCTCACTTGGTCTATTAGGGGCGAGAGGTCTGATTCTATCAGTCCTTCTGTTGTTATGCATTCTTCTGCATATTGTTCTTTGGCAGTTTCTTTAAGGAGGGGAACTAAATGTTTTTCAAAGAGGGCTTTTACTTCTTGGGGGAATCCGGGTAGGCTTACTATTTTTGTTTCTCCAATCTGTACCATTGTCGCTGGTGCCAGTCCCACGGGATTTAGGAATATCTGGCTGCCTCTGGGTACGTAAGCCAACTTTTTCCTTTCCTCGGTCATTTCTTTGTGCTTTGCTCTTCCCATCTGATATATAAGTTCAAATTTCTTTTTCAAGTCCTCAAAAAGTTCCTGATTTACCTCAAGAGGCTGGTTTACAGCACTGGCAAGGGCTTTTAGCGTCATATCATCGTATGTTGAACCCAAGCCTCCAGTTGTTATCACGAAGTCAGATTTCCTGCTTACTGCTTCCCTCAGTACTGAAATTATAATTTCTAAGTCGTCAGGTATTATGGTTACACGTTTTACTTCAAGTCCCAATGCTGTTGCCTGGCTGCAAATATAGTGGCTGTTTGTATCTTGAACCCTTCCCGCTAACACCTCATTCCCAATAACTATAATTTCCATGCTAGTCATTTTTTCAACCCTTCAAAATCTTTTGAACCTCAACACTTCTCAGAAATTTAGATGGTAGAGAATTGTCCAATTTCAACTCCAAAAGGAGTGCTCATAAGGCTTCTTTTCGACTCACCCTAAAATGAGGGGTAAAGGTATTTCTACATCACATGTTGAGTTGATTTCGGTTTTATTTCGAAAATTTCTTTAAGTTCTCGCTAAACTTGCAACGGTACATTTAAGGGTTAGAGCGAAAAGAGTAGCTGGAGATTTTTATTACTTGTTCTGGAAGTTAATGGGTTTCATACCCTTTTTTGAGTTTTTAATTCTTTGATTCTTTTCTTTATCAGGATTTCTTCAGTTACCAGTTCCTGGTATAGGACTCGTCTTTTAGCCGGTTCTGAGTCTTCGCGAAATATTTCGGTTAAAACTCTGCCGTCCATCTCCCTCGGCACGGGAACGTTGAATAGGTGCAGTATGGTGGGGGCGAGGTCGTAGATTTTTACGTCTCCGATTTTTCCACAGTTCTTGATGTCTGGGCCGCATGCCAGGAATACTCCGTGAAGCTTGTGATAAGCGGACCAAACCCTATTCTCATAGTCCCAAACACTCCTCATCAAACTATCATAAACACGGTAACCCTCACTCGGTATAACCACTAAATCTGGAGCAAAACCCAAGTGCTCACCATAGTATATCTCTTCCTTCTTCTTAACATCAGCTACTAGGTACTCCCCAGTCTTGGGATCTTTTATCATTTTTATTTCTTTGATTAGTTTCAATCGTAGCTTCTCATATTCTTCACGATTGAGATTCGGATTTAGAAATATTCCACATTCACCCACGTTGATAGCCTTGGTCTTTGCCCAGTCTGCTTGATTCAGTAAATTGGAGCTTTCTCTAGAGCTTATCTTTAAAAGGAGACGGATTAAATTTTTTCGAGACATCAGTCGACTAAGTCCACCTAGCCTCAATCTGCTGAGGGATTGTGCTGTTTTTCTAGTATATAACCTGAATTTAGTTAAGAGTACATTAGTGAGGGATAAGTTGAGGTATCCTTTCTCTAGGAGCCACGTGTTTAGGTAAAAAGTTGCCTTCACACCGGTGAACCCGTGATCAGAGATTATCAAAATGTTAGTGTTCTCCTTGAGCGAGGCTATTAAATTTCCTATCTCTTTATCAATTGTTTTCCAAATTTTTTCGATTACCTGCCCAAATTTTTCATCTTTGGTTTCCATCTCTTTCCAAAAAAAGTGTTGTATGACATCAGTATAAAAGAGGGTCAGTTGAATAAAGTCTGGTGCATAAAGTTCAATTAAATATTTAGCTGCTTTGAACCTCTTTTTTATGAGCTCTTCCACCTCCTGACCCAGTACGCTTCTATTAGATAATAATTGTTTGGGTTCAAGACTGTAGGCACTGGGGTTTATCCTATAACCAAATTTTTCAACTAAATCCTTTTTCAAACCCTTTGGAAAAGTATAATCTGAAGAATCAAACATAGGAGGACCAGAAACTGTAAAGCCCCTAATCACTCTTGGAGTTGAGAGAGGAAGGTTCATGATCCCAGAGGTTAAACCATACTCTCCTAGGTAATCCCAAATTTCTGGACTTCTAAAGGGGATGCGTGTATTAACTCTTAACTCGAGATTTTTAATATCAAATGTACACCAACCAAATAAACCCAGCTTTCCCGGGTTTTTACCTGTAGAATAAGATTTCCAAGCGGGGGAGGAAAGGAATGGAACGGTGCTTTCTAAATTTGCCCACACGCCCTTCTCTATAAGCTGTTTAAATGTGGGAAGCCTTCCCTGTTCAACCAATGGGAAAATTACGTTCCAGGTAGCCCCATCAATACCTATTACTAAGACCTTCAAATCCAAACACCATAAGTATAGCTAAAAATGAATTACAAATGTTTCACTAAGCTGTTTCCCAATAGTTTAAGGAGTTTAAAAAATCTTTGTGTTGGGGCGTTTTATAGAATTATTGGCAAGAAAGCCCTTCAGATTTTTAGTCCAATGACATCAAGTCCAAATTCTTTTCTTGCGGTATTTCAGTTTCCGGCTTGTTAGCTTCTTCCTCTCAACTACCCGAACAGATGGATGTCTGCCCATACCTAAACAGTTAACTCAACTCATCCACCACTTCTCATCCACCACTATCTCGGGGGACTTGTCCAAGTTTATCAAGATTCATGATGTGGTCTACGAGTGCGGGTACGAGACCGCCTTGTTTATGTTATTTATACTTGAGATTCTTACTTCTACCCTCCTCTACAACCTTTTCCTCAACAACAAAACCTACATGTGCTGCGCTTCTTAGACAAACCCCTATACGCTGAAAGCATTTAAGGTGAAATATGAAAAAAGTTTTAATAGCAAATAAAAAATTTGCATTACCTTTGTGGAGCGCTATAATTGCAGAAAGAAGGGGTATAATCTGTGGAGAATACAAAAATTTGGGGGGTATAAAAGCTACGCGTTTACATATGAGTACTTATTATTACTCTCATCTAATTTTACGAAGTACACATATTTCTGCTGCCGCAAAAATAAAAAGTATTATGCATATGACGAAAAATATGAGGGCAAAAGTTACTACAGTTATTGTAGGTAATACACAGAGTATGGAAGAGGTGCATAAGAACATCTCGCGGAGGAGCGTTATTTTTCTAGGAGAATATACCCTTCTATGCTGTTATTATTTCATTTGTATCGTTGCGTGGTCTCCAACGTTTAGCTCTAAAGGTGTCCCTTTGACTATGGCTTCGTCTCCAACTAGAGTGTTGGTTAAGTTGGTGTTCTCGATTTGTACGTGTGAACCAATTATAGTGTTTGTTATTATTGAGTTCATTATTCTTGTGCATTCGGCCACTGATACATGTGGCCCTATTACAGAGTTTTCTATCTGACATTCCTCTGCTATTGCTACTGGCGGGATTATTACACTGTTTATTGGTTCGCTATGTGTGAGTTTTATGTTGTTGTTGTGTTTTTCTTGGAGTATGATTCGGTTTGCTTCAAGTAGAGTGTCTTTTCTTCCACAATCGTACCAATGTTCAACTTTGAAGGTTTTGAGGCGGGCCTTCCAATCAATCATTTTTTGCAGAGCGTCTGTTAATTGGTACTCACCTGTTTGAGGTTCTTCTTCAATTATTTGTTCCAAGGCTTTGTAGAGTAGGGGTGTGTCATTTATAATATAGACTCCTGATATTGCAAGATTTGACAGGGGTACTGCGGGTTTTTCGATGAGTTGGGTGATGTTCCCATTTTTTATCTTTACGTTTCCGTAGTGTTGGGGTTGGTCCACTTCCTTTACTCCTATTGAGGCTGCGCATTCCCCATTTTTCTGGTGTTTTTGAAGCATATCCTCATAGGTCTGGAGAAATATCATATCTCCGAGAATGATTAAAAGTGGCTGATCTATTGCTTGTTCCTTTGCTACATACACTGCATGCCCTAGTCCCAGTCGGGGCTCTTGCTCAACAAATGTGAATTTAAAGTGGTCTGAGTAGTTCTTCTGCAGGTATTCTGTGATTTGCTCCTTCATGTACCCCAGGATTACTATCACTTCCTGGATTTTGGTTGTTTTCAAATTGTCTAGAATGTGCCCTATGAGGGGTTTATCTGCTACGCGGAGCAAGGATTTTGGTTTCGTATTTGTTTGAGGCCTTAAGCGAGTACCACGCCCCGCAGCAGGTATTAAAGCCCTCAACCTTCTACACCCTTGTTTCTACTAGTTAGAAAGCTTTTGTAGAAATTCTGTTAAGAGGAGTTAATAAATTATTTGCCACAACCTCATACGAGTATAGTCTTTTATAAGCCTCTTAATGTTGAGGCTAAAGTGGTAAACATAAGAATTGGATTATTAAGACCCACTCTTGAGACACGAATCCCTCAAAAATACTGGAGTTTTGTTTGCTTTACTGTAAACACTTTTCTCAAACATTCTTGAAAAATGGTGTTTAGAAGTTTAAATCCATAAAAGCTAGAGTCTGCTGATGTCTTGAAGGATGTGGAGGGAAAAGGGAAGGAGAAACACTTTTTGAGATGAGTTTCAGAAATATGGGGTTGTAAACTTTAGTGAACCGCATCATCTATGAGGTATTTTCAATTTTTGGTGGAATGTATCCTAAGTCCTCCAGTTTTTTGAGTATTTTGTTAACGTTTTCTTCTATGGTATCTTTGTATGTGTCAACTATGACTTCCGGGTTTAGCGGTTCCTCGTATGGGTCTTGGATTCCTGTTAGGTCGGTTATTTCGCCCTTTAGTGCCTTTTTGTAGAGACCTTTTGGGTCTCTTTTTATGCATTCTTCTAGGGGGCATTTTACCCAGACCTCAACAAAGTTTCCTATCAGGTTTCTGGCATGTTCACGGAAGTTTCTTAAGGGTGAGATTAAGCCCACTATTACGGCTACTCCGTTTCTAACCAATAGTTTGGTTACATATGCTACTCTTTTCGCGTGGGTTTCTCTATCCTCTATGGTAAATCCTAGGTCTGGGCTGAGATTTTTTCTAACCTCATCTCCATCAAGAACTTCAACATTTAGGCCCCTTTCTCTTAGAACCTTTTCTAGGGCCAGTGCTATGGTGGTTTTTCCTGACGCAGGTAATCCTGTGAGCCAGACAGCGAAACCACTCCTCATAAAACTCACCAATTTATTATTTTGCCTCGCATCTCTTTTGGAACTGGTATTCCTAGTATGTTTAGAACAGTGGGAGCAACATCAAGAATATTGATGTTTCTGAGTTCTAAGCCTGAATTTTTTGTGGGATCGTAGAGTATAAATATTCCATACTCGGAGTGTACCGCGTCATCTGGTCCAGTATCGTTTTCTGATAAGTATAGGGTTTCATACCCGATTGTTCCCGCTGATCTCCAGTATAGGTCATCAAAGTATACTATTAAATCAGGAGAATCACCGTTAAGTTCCTCATATATTTCTTCTGGCTTGTAGATCTTGTTGTAGAACTTTTCCCCGTTGGGTCCCTGAATCTGTTTTAATTTATCTGCTAATTCGTCTAATGTTTTTTCGTAGTCCTCCGGTGTCACTGTTCCTTGTGGTTCTCTTCCCTCTACATTTATGAATATTCGGGCGTAGTAGCCTCCCCATCCCCAAGCCTTAGTTTGGGCCCAATCAATTGGCGTATCTTCTATCTTTGCACCTCTTTCAGGATTGCCTTTTATTTTTAGGTAGCCTTCCTGCATCAGCCATTGATTAATACAAAAGGCCCCCTTCATTTGTTTAGCTCCATGGTCAGACACAACCAGAATTATGGTATCATTATCAAGGAGTCCAAGTAAATCGCCTATCTCCTTATCTAGGTACCTGTAATATTCCCTAATCACGTTCTCATATTTGTTGTTGGGAACATATTTCAAGTGCTCCTTATCGAAAAACTTCCAGAAGGCATGATGTATCCTATCCAAACCAATTTCCACAAAGGCAAAAAGGTCCCAACCCCCTTTTTGTATTAGATATTTTATCACCCGGAAGTGCTGTTCAGTCATCTCATATATTCTTTCCAAGACTTGGTCTCTTTCTTCTGCTCTGAACTCAACATCAAATATGTATTTTCCAAATTTTGCTTCCAACTCATTTTTTAGCTCTTTAGGATAGGTGTAATCCTTCTCAGCGTCGGGAGTGATGAAACAGGAGATTAGACACCCATTAACCGGTTTCGGCGGGTAGCTAGGGGGAACCCCCACTATACAGGATTTAAGGCCTTTTTCTGAGAGTATGTCCCATATAGTTTTGTGCTTTATAGATTTGGAGTTTGCTATCCACGTTTCATACGAGTAACTTTTTTTGTGTCTAAACCCATACAGCCCCAGAGTCCCAGGATCCCTGCTGGTCATCATAACCATCCAAGCGGGAATGGTTATGGGGGGTATGCATGACTTTAGCTTACCGTAGACCCCGTGGCTCAGCATCTTTTTAATATTGGGTAGGTCGTCTAGAAACTTTTCAAAAACCAGTTCTGGCGCCGCACAGTCTAATCCTACTATTAACACCTTTTTTGGCATGTTTACTTGCCTCCTCCTAACCTCCTTAGTAATAGTTCCAGAAGTTTTTCTGTTTCGCTTTTAGGCACCACAGCTGCAAAAACTTCTTCTTTACCCCCCGCTTCGTATCCCAAATTGTTGGCAAAATTGATTAGTTCTTGGGAGCAAAAAAGTTTATTCCCGCTTCTCATATACACCTGATCTCTGTCCGGAAACCAGCCCCTATTTATTACAACCACTATGCTGTCATTGTTTTTCCAAGCCAGCCGCCTCGTGACAGTAGATGTTACATTGTAGGGGGTGTTTATATCCCAGATTAGAATCTTACCTTCTCTGCGGGTAGGTGGTCTACTGGTTTGTTTTTCTACCTCTTTTCTTAGAACTTTAAGATTATTGTTCCATAAAGGGTTTTCCAAAATTATTTGTGGATCATTTTGCAGTAGTGTGAATGGTGCTTTGAGAACCCCCCTTCTGTCTCCAACTTTATAGTTGGTGTCTATTAGCTCCACCATTCTGAGAAGATCGTTGAAGGAAAGCCCCGATTCCTCGAGGTATTCCTCTATCGTTATGTAAACTTCTCTTTTATCTTTGAGTTTAGTTTCGTGGTCGGCTACAGCACCCAACACCGCAGGAAGGGTTACCGGATTATTTAGATAGCAGTTTAAAAACCAGGAGGCTGAGGGATATTTTTCACCATTGTTTCCTTCGATTAGGGGGTTGAAGTGGTGTATTTCTTCTATTTTTTCTTGAATGTGGTGGTCGAAGTAGAAAACTTCTGCTTTGGAATGTTCTTTGAGTTTGAGAATGTTGTTTTTGGGAAGGTTTATGTCTACTATGATTATGAACTGGCAATTTTTTGAGCTTATTTTCTCAATTTCATCGTCGCTAAGACGATAATTCCCAATAGGGGGAGTGTAATTCTCAATAGCAAATTTGTTCTTCTCTTTTCTAAGGTACTGCAGTAGTAAAGCCGCTGAGGAAATGCCGTCTGTGTCCCAGTGATGAATTATCAATCCTTCGTCATAGTTCTTAACGCTTTCAAGCTCTAGTTCATCGCTTTTGAAAGAAAACATTTAGGTTTCACCTACAAAGGGATTTCTGAAGCGCAGGATTATGTCGGCTACTTCTGGTCGCATCATTTCCTCTGGTGGTCTCTGTCCTTTGATGAGCATTTCGCGGATTTTTGTTCCGCTGAATTTTATGTGCTGTTCTTCTCCGTGGGGGCAAGTTTTCTCATTTACAACCCCACCGCATTTTTTGCAGTAGTAGAACGCTTTGAAGAATAGGGGAATTATTCCCAAGTCTGGAAACTCGTCGAAAATGTCTTGCGCGGCGTATGGAGGGTAGAAGTCACCCACTCCTGCATGATCCCTTCCCACTATGAAGTGGGTGCACCCAAAGTTTTTCCTCACGATAGCGTGAAATATTGCTTCTCGGGGCCCCGCGTATCTCATTTCGAAGGGTAGAATGCTTATGACGGCGCGGTCTTTTAGATAGTAGTGTTTTATCAGAGCATTGTAGGCTTCCAGTATTACTTCGTCCCGAAAGTCGCCGGTCTTCTTTTTTCCGATGACGGGATTAATGAACACTCCGTCGACAAAGGTTAAAGCTGTCTTTTGAACATATTCGTGCCCCAAATGAGGCGCGTTCCTAGTTTGGAATCCGACTATTGTTCTCCACCCTTTCTCCTTAAATAGAATCCTGGTTTCTACTGGCTTTAGATTATATTTTGAAAAAGGGGTTTTCATTTCAGTTATTAGATCAATCTTCCCACCCAAAAGGCGTTCTCCCATACTATTGACCTTCGCCACGCCTGGGTGTTTAGCGTCCAGGGTCCCATAGACTTTCTGAGCAAATTCCCTTTTATCATATTTGTACACATCCTCGACACGCATTAGTGCCAGAGTCCCCTTCTCGTATGAGAGAGTGATTGTATCTCCCGCCCTTACTTCAAAGTTATTTGGAATATCTAAGACTATTGGTAGTGTCCAAGGCAAATCGTTGGCTAATCTCTTTTCGTCTAGTACACTATGATAATCCTCCTCCAGAAGGAAGCCCTCCAGAGGACTGAAGACGCCCCTAGCTATGTTCTCCACATCTTTAGCCAGTCCTTCATTAATATTTATAGTGGATAGTTCGCCTACCTGTTCTAGAAGTCTTTCTTTTTCACGCTCCGGTATTTCCCGGTTTACCAGTTTTCCACCGTGGGGCTTGGGCATAAACAGAACCTTCCCAATTTATAAGGAGTTAGCCGAGGTAACCTAGGGCTCTAAGCCGCTCCTTTACTCTCTCCTCATCCTCTTTGCTGAAGGGTTCTCCTTCTTCCTCTTCTTCCTCAGCCACAATTTCCCGAAGCACATATGTTACATAGCTTGAAACCGAGGTAAAACCGGTGCCCTTTATTCTTTCCTGAACCTTTTTAAATAGAGGTGTAGGTATAGAAACGGTGGTAAATTTTTTATCCTTCTTGGGCAAATCCAAACACCCTGTAATTAATTATAATTAACAATAATAGTTCAGCCCATTAAAAACCTTTACTAATCAAAAAATTTTGAACTTAAAGAAGCATTTAGAAGGATTACGACGAGCCTCAATCTATGACCTATACCTTTTTTTGGATTTTTAATTCTTTGATTCTTTTCTTTATCAGGATTTCTTCAGTTACCAGTTCCTGGTATAGGACTTGTCTTTTAGCTGGTTCTGAGTCTTCGCGAAATATTTCTTTTAGGACCCTGCCGTCCATCTCCCTCGGCACGGGAACGTTGAATAGGTGCAGTATGGTGGGGGCGAGGTCGTAGATTTTTACGTCTCCGATTTTTCCACAGTTCTTGATGTCTGGACCGCATGCTAGAAATACTCCGTGAAGCTTGTGATAAGCGGACCAAACCCTATTCTCATAGTCCCAAACACTCCTCATCAAACTATCATAAACACGGTAACCCTCACTCGGTATTACTATCAGGTCTGGCGACAATTCCAGATGTTCCCCATGGTAAATTTCCTCCTTTCTTTTAACGTCAGAGACCGGATTTTCCCCTGTTTTTGGATTTTTTATCGTTTTTATTTCTTTGATTAGTAGCGTCCTTAGTGTTTCGTAATCTTTTTGGTTAAGTTCTGGGTTTAAGAATACCCCACATTCTCCGACACAAATGGCTTTAGTTGAGCCCCAGTCCACTTGCCATATTAGCTCCGGGCTTGAAACCTCTGGTGGAAGAATCTTCTGCTGGAGACTCATTAATTTTTCTGGAGGTATTATTCTTCTCACCATTTTATCCAGGCCTAATTGGCGTACAACATGTAATATTTTCTTATTGAATAGTCGGAGCCTGCTTAGTAATATGTTAAAAAGGGACAGATTCAAATATCCATTCTCCAAAAACCAGTTATTCAGGCAGAAGGTTGCCTTTAAGCTTGTAAAGCCATGATCGGAAATAATTAAAATATTAGTATCTTCTCCAACTTCTTCAAGAAGTTTTCCTATTTCTGAATCAATCATCTTCCAAATATTTTCAATGACTCTACCAAACCGTTCATCCTCTGTTTCCATTTCTTTCCAGAAAAAGTGTTGCACCGCATCGGTGTAAAAAAGGGTTAGTTGAACAAAATCAGGCGAGTAAAGTTTGATTAGGTATTTGGTTACTTCGAATCTCTTTTTAATAAGCTCCTCCACTTCTGAGACAAACCTATCTTTTCTAGCCAATTGGTGCTGCGGAT
>CAZECW010000077.1:0-6718 GCA_964510585.1 uncultured archaeon
GTTGTGCTTTGGGGGCTTCCTGTCGGATTGTGCTTTTATCTTGCCAGCCTCTTTTCCCACTCTTCTCCCCCTCGGTTCTGCATCTTCTTCCGAGTTCATGGATTGTTTCTTCCTCTGTGTTGGTAGCTATATTTGGGTGCAGGTGCCTTAATAGAGTTTTTGGGCGGCTTAAACCGCAAGAAACATACCAAAAACGCAAAAATACTCAATTGTGCAACACAGCAATTGAAAAGAAATGTTTATATTTTTGGTAAGAGTGTTCATTAGATGGTGGCAAGTCTAGGCGGAGCGGCTAGGGGTCGCCTGAGAGAGGTTTTCCTCTCGACCGCAAATCCTCTTTAAGGCGGGCCGAAAGCTGATGCGAGGCTTATCCTAACCGCTAAAACGGTCTATCACTAAGGCAGTGAAGATCCGCACTGGAGGACCGGCGGTGGATGGCGGCTTTCCGTAGGGAAAGTTGGTTCATCCTTCGTCGGAGGAACCGGTTAGGCCCGGGAGAGTGTGAGTATAGTGATACTTACGCCTTGAAGGAGCAGCCTAACTCTGGACGTCCGGTGCTTCCAGTATCCCGGATTGGAGACCAGGTGTTAGATACGTTAGCGGGGCGATTTGACGAGCATCAGGACTTGCCACCTAAAATCCTTATTAGGTTTTAAAAAGGCTGTATGAAACCCCTTTTTCATGTCGCGCGTCATACAAATTTTTGCCCGCACTACTTCGGCTTCCCAATTAATTAGTTTTTTTGCCCTTTTGAGTAGGTGTAATTAGTATTCTTTATCTTTGTCACCTTGCCTTGGGCATTTGAGTGTACTAGGGGAACCTTGAACTCGTTCCCTATTTTGTTATATTTTAGGTATATGATGAGGAAAGTCGAGAGTTAACGTTAGTTAGGATAGTAGTTGGCATGCTTTACATATTTTTTCTACGGAGGGTTCGCCGCATACTGAGCATTCTTGTATTGAGTTTTGGCTGGTGGTAATTTGAGGGCTAATTTTGTCGTAAAGGCGTAATATGTTATATTTAGTGCCTGGCCTTTTTCTTTCTATTTGGTTGAGGAAGAAGCGGATATCGTCCCTGTATGCTTCAGGTGCGTATGGGCAGGGTTTTGAATTGTGTTTTAGGTCTCTGTAGAAGGCGTATAAGGTGGTTTCTTTTTCAGGTATTGTTCTTAAAGGTTTTATGCGTGGAACAAGTTTGGGATGTACTCTTTTATTTGTTGGGCTGTTTCTCGCGAGTCTATTTAGATCTCCTCTAAGAAAGTTTAGTAATATTGTTTGAGTTTCATCGTCGAGGTTGTGGGCGGTTGCTATGCAGTCTAAATTAGCTTCTAGGGCGGTTCTGTTCAAAGCTTTTCTTCTGAGTACACCGCAGTAGGAACAAGCGCCTAATCGTTTCTTCTCCTCTTTTTCTGCACGTTTAATTATGTCGTCTAGTGTTTTGCCATAAATTTTCTTATATGAAGATTGAATGAGAGGTATGTCCAAGTCCAATGAGTGTTTCTTTACCACTTTTAGGTTGTTGTTGCTATACTGAGATATGCCTTCGTCAACATAAATTATTGATAATTTACTTTCAGGGAAGTTCTTTTCAATCTTATTCAAAATGTGCAGAAGCACCACGCTATCCTTTCCGCCAGATACAGCAACTCCTATGCGGTCTGATCTATCCAACATTTTATAATGGGAAATTGCTTTTTGAACTCTCTTCTCAACGGAGGTAAGAAAGCATTTACGACAAAGTTTTTCTCCTGAGTAGGGTAGGAAAACCACTGCGTTTTTTGTGCATTTTTTACACTGCGTCAATGGGCGTATTTCCTCCGATTGCTAAAGGGGTGTGAAACCTACGGTTAATATAGGCAAAACTATATTTGCGACGAGCAGGGTAATCGCAGCGATGCGTGCACCATTAAGTAGAATTTTTCTTTGTGAGTAGGATTTTTTTCCAATTTTTAGCATTTTATCCCTTGATATAGAGTTTCTTATAATTTCTTCAAATATCTTATCACCATCAAGAGAGTATATCGGAAGCATGTTGAACATAGCTACACTGAAGGTGACAATAAAAATCCAGAAAAATGTCAAGTATAGGTGCGCTGGGAAACTTATTCCAAGCCACCATACCGAAGGATACGGCAAATAGAATGGTCGAGGATAAGTTATTCCTATATACCCTCGAGTAGGATTTCGAGGATTTATACTTGTAGTTAGGGTAATTGTTCCTATACTCGTTTCTAGCACTAGAGTTTCAAAAGGTTTAACATTCATGAGGTAGAGGGTGAGACTTACGTCGGAGAAAACAGGAGTACCATTAATTGCAAATATTACCGTAGAGGGTGGGAGTTTAAAGTATGCGGGAGAGTTAGGATCTACGTCAGTCACAAAGACACCAATTGGGGGACCATACCAAGGAGACAAAGCTAGTGCAAAGTTACTAAAAAGTAGTAATGCAAGTAGAGCTGACACAAGATTTACTGCGGAGCCAGCGCTGAATATTCTGAATCTACAGCGAGAGGGGGCTTTTTTCAAAAAATTTTCATCTATTTCTACGAAGCCGCCGGGTATTAGTATGAAAAATAGTAAACCTGCAGATTTTATGGGTAAACCTTCCGCGATGGCAGCTATTCCGTGCGCCAATTCATGTGTAACTAATGTGATAATTATAGCAATTAGTACATAAATTATTGAATTGCCAGTTATTGTAATTCCTGGAATTATTGGTATTAGGGGTGAGGCGTTTTGTGGTTGGACAAATACATTGATTAAGTTTCTTAGTAATGCCATAATTCCATAACCGAGTGCTGCATAACTTAGTGCCACTCCCAAAGTAGAAGTAGCCTTCCAGAATTTCGGAGATTTTTGTGCAATTTCTGAGATGAACTTGTTAAATCGCTTGGTTTTATACATCAGAAATAAGGGTGCGATGTCGAAACCGTATTTTTCCAATTTTAGGTACTTTGCTATAATAAATAGCATCACCCAAAATAGAAAAATTGCTACTAAAATTAAGTATGCGTCTGGCAAAGATTACTCCTTCCTTTCTGGGTAGATTAAAGTTTTAGGGCGCTAGCTTAGCGTTCTCAATAATTTTTTTCGGGAGGCTTACTATGTGCTAGTAGTTTTCTGATAAACCAGATAGGGTGATGCTTAAAAAACTATCCTTAAATGTTATGGCTACTTTTTTGGGTCGTGTGATTAAAATTTTTGGAATAAAAGGGGTAATGTTTTTTTGAATGCGATAAGAGGGGTTATTTTGACCTTCTATTAAGTTCTGGTGACTTATGATGGCTGAGAAACCAGTGAGAATTGGAGATAAAATTGAGGTAAGATATGATGCTGGTAGATGGGTGCTTTTGAGAGAATTGAGAGAGAAAGCTATTCATATTATGGAAATACTATTTAGGTACGGGATTCAAACAATTATTCATGGCAGTATTGCTAGGGGGGATGTAAAAGAAACAAGTGATGTGGATGTTTTTATCCCTTACGTAGTTTCATCTTTTCTGGTTGAGCACGCTCTTGAGAATATTAAGGAAGGTTTTTTCTCAAGAGAGATTGTTCAAGCTACTCCCCAATATGCTCCTAAAGCTTACATTTACCTTGAGGATAAAGTGAGTGTTTCCTTCCCTTTAGTGGATCTTAGACGCCTGGAAAAAGAATTTTATTATTTTGGTGGCGCTTTAGACTTGGATGAGTTAAAAGAGAATAGGAGAGTACCTGGTGTTGATAAAAGATTGATGTTTATTGAGCCGACCAAGTATGGGCATTTAGAAAGTCCGGTGATTGGAAGGGAGGCGACTGTAGCTAAAAGTTTAGGGGTTAGTTTAGATATAGTCAACCAGAGAGTAAGGGTGCTTACTAAACGCGACGATATTGGGCGAACCGGTATTTATCTTAAGAGGGTTTTAGATAAAAACGAGAGCTTTGAGCAAGTAATAAAGAGAATATCGGATAAGGATCCTATGGTTCGTAAACGTTTACAAATAAAAAGAGGAAGGTGATAACTTGCGTAAAATTTCTAAGACAGGGGGTGGGTCAATTTTTATTGGTGAACTCTCAAAAGGTTGCAAGCTCTGCGTTCGTGGCGCCAAATTGGTTTTATTTGTGACTGGTTTATGTGAGCACCCACCAAGTTGCTCTTGGTACTGCCCTATTTCATATGAACGAAGAGGAAGGGATGTTACTTTCGCTAATGAACGATTAGTCCTCGATGATGGTGATGTAATTAGTGAAGCTACCCTTTGTAGCGCGGAGGGAACAGGAATCACGGGTGGCGAGCCACTCCTAGTTTTAGATCGAACTATTCATTATATTAACCTTTTAAAAAATCATTTTGGAGAAAAGCATCATATTCATTTATATACGGGAATGAGACGAATCGTCAGAGAGGACATAGAAAAATTAGTTGATGCGGGGCTGGATGAGATACGCTTTCATATTTCAACGGTAAGAGAGAGTAAAGTTTTAGCTTCTGTGGATGGCTCTTTGAGTGTTGGTGTTGAAATACCTGCTATACCTAGGAGAATAGAGCCTATCAAGAGGTTGATTAAATCACTCGAAAGGTATGAGGTTAATTTTCTAAATATTAATGAGTTGGAATTTAGTGAAACGAATGCTTACCAACTAAAAATGCGTGGTTATAGACTTGATAAAAATAGTATGGTAGCTGTAGAAGGAAGCGAAAATACGGCTATGGCTTTACTCGAATGGGCTTTAAAAAATACTAATTTAAACATCCATTACTGTCCATCAAGATTTAAGGGTGGAGTACAACTTAAGAATAGGTTAGTAAGACGCGCTAAAAACGTCGCCAAACCCTATGAAAAAGTTACAAGAGAAGGTCTTTTATTGAAGGGTGTAATTAATTTTGATGAGTCGAAAAAAGACATAAATCAGATTTATTCGATTTTCAGGAGGTACAAAATTTCTGACCAGTTAATATACTATAATAAAGAAAAATCTAGGGTTGAAACATCTGTTAGAGTAGTAAAAAAGATTGCTGAAGAAGCCAAAAGAAAAGGATTTAAGGTTGGCATTTTAGAGGAGTACCCAACAGAACAGCCGAGACTAGAAACCGAATACACTCCTCTTTAACTAGTATACCTTCAGCGACTTGTATAGAAGCTATTTCTAAATAGTTATTCAGATGAATGTTCAGCAAGAGGGAATCTTAAAATTGCGGCAATGCCTCCAAATACTCGAAGACGTTCTCCAACTCTGTGTAACGTACTTATTATATGGGTTTTTCCACCCATGTGTTCTGATTGACGTAAAAGTTCATCATACTTCTCTCTTTCCTCAACATTAGCGGTTCTTAACTTTTCGTCGGTTATAAGTAATTTATCTACGGCTCCCTGTAACACAGCCCTTTCAACCGCTTCATTTCCATACACAACCCGTTTATCATCTTTGGATAAATGTATGAAAAATTCTTCTAGGAGCTGTGAGTCTTTTATAACCTTGCTCTCTTCCAAGATTTTTGCAACTATCCCTCTTTTGATAGTCTCGTAAATTCCATTTATACCTCCATAACTCGAACTCTCAAGTACTAAATTATCCTTCAGCACTGGTTGTTTACTAATTAAATAATTTAGAAAATTATCTTTTGTAAAACCGGGTCCTACTATTACAATTTTATTTATGTCTTGACCAATCTTAAACTTTTGTGATGCAATAAATTGATTAAGAGCTTTATAGACTTCACTAAAAAAAGCCCTAATTGCTTCATCATGTTGACTAACAAACCTTTTTCCCGGTATATTTATGCTAATGTTACTAATGATGTCTACGCTATAACTATCAATTACTGCTATACTTGCTTCGCCTTCCTCCATTGAAATTACAATTATTTTTGTTTCTTCTCTAAGTTTTTCAGCTTCGCCTATCCGGTCCAGAATATATTTTGGCCATTTACTTTTTATTATTTTAATGGGTGTTCCGGTTTCCACATTTATTGTATGATATGAACCTCTGGAAACATTTTCTGGTGCACTAGAAATAATTCCTCTCACCCTTAACCTATTAGAATACTTATGAAGTGCGGCATCCTCTACGGTAATGCCCAAGTATACAGGAGTCTTTTCGCCCTTATCTGCTCTTAGAGGCTCGTTGGAACTTCTTATTCGCCTGAATGTTTTCGCATAAACAGTGTCGCCTTTTTCTATAATATTATATAAATGCCACAGGTCGGTGAGCGTTTCAGGGATTAACTTCATTTCTCCCTTATGCAGCTTGTCTCTATATACCTTCAAAACTATTCCCTTCATAATCTATAATTCTATACATACCGAGGAACCCATGGCCAATGGGTACGATAATATCACTATTTTTGAATAATTCCCGATTTTGATGAACGTTGTAAACACATATAAATCCCTTTTTGATGGATTTGAGTATTTTTAGTAGAGTTGCAAAGACACCTTATAATCACGTCTTCTGTTTTTAGCAAGCCGTAATAACATCGTTTTAATAATTAAGGGATACATAATTATTCCGGGCGTAAAAAGTCTTTTGTGCAATTTTAACCGAAAGGTTGGAGTATTGCTTCATCGTAAGTAACAATAGTGATAAAAATGACAGAAGCAACACTCCAAACTGTTATTCTCATTCTACCCATTTATGTTTTACTGACCATCCTGATAATAACCCACACCAGAAGAGAACAAAGCATAACCCTCCCCCACCACCGCTGGGGAAAACCCCGCCGAAAAAACAAGACCAGA
>CAZECW010000078.1:0-1874 GCA_964510585.1 uncultured archaeon
CGCAGCCCCCATGAGGGTGCCAACATAGACGCCGTTCCCTTTGAGGGAAGGGCGTGTTAACTGGGTGATGGCACACCCATTGCTTCGAAGGCGATGAGCCAGAAGCAAGAATCTCCCGACTTTAGTCGCGGAGAGTGTCAAGAAAACATATTACCAGTATTTTATCTTGTAACGCGTAAGCATATGTGAGTTTATTTTGATTTTGTGTGAATAAAAAAATAGTGGGGGGTTATTTTACTTCGCGTATTTGTGTTATTATGCAGGCCGATCCGAGGGTTACTAGTAATATTGAGATTAGTATTGTGGTGGCAGTGGCTGGGTCTATTAGTTGTCCTAGTAGTTGCTGTGCCACGAAGCCGAAGTTTGAGATTATGTTCCATATTGCTTGGTAGTATTCGAATCCCAAAATGTTTACGTTTAGTATGTTGGTTGCTAAACCTCCGAGGTCTAGATATTTTAATGCGTCGGCGATTGATCCTAGGAAAAACATTAGGAAGCCTGAAAAGAAGGATACCACCAGTAAATATATTAGGGCGATGACACCGGCAAGGATTGGACGGTCAATTATGGACGAAAACAGTGTGGTGACGGAGCCAACTGTTAAAATGAAAAGCCAAGTTACCATGGTTAAATTGTTTGGAACGTATATTGTGTAGCTTATGCCCTCCATTAGTATTCCTAGTGGGCCTAGGATGGAAAATGCAAATACGAAGTACATCGTGTAGTAAACTAGGCTGGTTAGGATTAGGCTGATAATAGCGAATCCAAAGAACTTTGTCAGAACAAGTTGAATTTTGTAAACTGGTTTTGAAACATATATGGGCAGGGTGCCGTGTTCACGGTCCCCAGCTATAATTCCGGAGGTGAGAATTGTCACTATAGCGATTATCGGTACTCCGAGGTAATATATTGTTGCAAATCCTCCCATACCCCCTAATCTTGCGCTTATACCCATTGTTTCCGCGAAAACGTCTCTGAAGGTTAGTATTGCTCCATCTTCTCCGTATACGCCGTTTAAGAATAGGCTGATTTGCACCTGGTTAAACATGTTAGGATACTGGGTGACAGCGTATGATATGAGAATTATTATCATGGGTAGCACCATTAGTGCTGCGAAGGCGGTGAAGGATTTTGTTCTATAAGAGTTTTTCACCTCCTCCCAGCATAGACGTATGGACTGGGTTATGAGGTTAATGATCCTATCGCTTAGAGATTCCTCTATTGCTAATGGTTTCTCTGGAACCGTTCTAGTTTTAACTCCTTTTTTGCTCATTTTGCATTTCTCCCATTATTTGTAGGAAAATGTCTTGGAGGCTCTCACCCAGGGGGGCGAATTTGACTAGTTGAACTTTAGCGTCGACCAGTAGTTTTGGCAGGTTCTGACCCAATTGGTCTGAATCCGTTGCCTTTATGAGTATGCGGTCATCGCTTCTGGTTACGCTTGCAACAAAGGGCGCCTTTTGTAACTCGGAAATAATCGCCTCGGGTTTATCAACAATAAGCTCGTAGTCATGTTTCCCTTTTTTTAGTTCTGCCTTCTTTATGTCTTTTAGTTTGCCCTGTTTTATCATTTCTCCTCTATGGATTATTCCCACATAGTCGCTGACACGCTCAATTTCAGGAAGAACATGACTTGAAATGAATACAGTTCTTCCCTCTTTGGTTATCTCCTTTATTCTTTCCAGTATTTCGCTTCTCCCTATTGGATCAAGATTACTTGTTGGCTCATCAAGAATAACTAGTTCGGGGTCGCCCATCACTGCCATAGCTAGTCCGAGGCGCTGCTTCATCCCGGCACTTAGATTACCTATGGGCGATTCCCCCCAACCTCCGAGTCCAACCCATTCCAGCAGTTCTTCCGCTCTTGCATCTAT
>CAZECW010000079.1:0-28613 GCA_964510585.1 uncultured archaeon
CTGCGTCTTGTTTAGCCCCTTAAGCCCAAGCCAAACCCTTCAGCTACCAACAACTATTTATATACCCTACTTTCAAATAAGCTTTTTGGCGATTCATCCCCACAACTAAAGTCGGGGGCTTTCTCGCCAAGGTTCTGTAAAAAGGTTCTTGTGTCGGGGTAAAAATATATAAAAAATTTTCAAAAAATTAAGAAAAAATTATAAAAACAAAAATCTAATTCACTCGCATCAATTTAAGGAGTGTGGTGGCAAAAACGTATACTTCCCGTTTACGGTAAAAAAGGATAATAATCATATAAAGCGATGATTAGATTGGAGGGCGTTGTTTGGCTCAGCAGGGTTTTGATAGGATGATTGAACTCGTGGAGCTGAATACTGGTAATTGGAAGCCGGAAGCGGTGGCTATAGTGGATGTAAACTAAAGTCTAGCGGAAGAAGGGAGATGTTCCAAAGAAGTTTATCGAATACTACAGGAAGTTTCCCCTATCAGAGATGAACACGGGTGACAGCGTCCACAGCGGCAACACTTTTCTCATGAAAGTTACAGACAAAACGGGAATCATAGTCGTTATGAGAGATTTACACATCGCTCGGCTCGCCGCAATAAACCTGCGTGGGAGAATCAATGCCCTGTCAGATTTCTACTCTCTGGAAAAGTTCATAATGGAGAAAGAGAAAAGTTATGGTAGAATTCAAAGGATGAGTAATACTGAAAAGGATATGTGGTAATCTTATCACTGTACGCGTCCCTCTTGCTAACAATTTCCGCTATCTCTGCGGTCCCTGCGGTTTACCTCGCCAATCACTACCGAAAAAAGAAGCAGAAAATCACCCTGCTGTTAATCGCTTTTTTCGCTCTCTCTTCACTATTCTACTTCGGCTACTACCTGGATATCATAACGGTTATGCCCATTGAGAATGTTATGGTTATACCCTTCTTCGCTTTAACCGTCTTCGGAATTTTACTCTTGATTGCCATAGTGATGCTGGGAATAAGGGAAATCTACCTACTCCCGCCATTCATTGTATCGATTGCACTGATCCACATATACATTGCGAACTCCGCTCGAGAAATGATAATTGGAATCCTCCAGTACGTCTCATACGTAGTTACAGGCAGCTTGGTAGGGGAACCTTGGATAATAGCCCTGAAGGCCTTAAGCCCGGTCTTCGTGTCACTTACAAACTCCGAACCCTACCTAGGCATGCTGGCTAAAATTTTAGACCCACTATCAGCAATAATTCCACAGGTTTATTTACCCATTTTAGCTTTCTACATGATTGCAATCTCAACTCCTGCAATTATTGTCTTCCTATTCCTCGCTTGGAAGAATAGGAGTGGTAGGTCTCTGGGATTCGCACTGGGCATCATAGCAGTCAACATAAGCAGCCTACTGGGCACCGACCAAATGACGCACGCCATAATAATGGTCGCGGCGACAGTGCTCTTCGCCTTAGGAATCTTCGGAGTACTAGACAAACTGATTCCGAAAAAAGAAAAAAACAAAGAAACCAACGTGAAAGCAGAAACATAAAACAACAAAATCACACCCTTTTCTTTATTATAAAAGCTAAGCCCTAGTGAAAATATGTGCCAGAAAAAGAGAGTACGCCTAAACATGGAAGGTTTATTTCCCACTAAAAATATAATTGGAGCCATTCTGTGTCGGGTTGCTTATTGATGTGGCGCACCCATCGATGTTCAAATATGAGCTTCCAAGAATCCCTCGACTCTTGGTTCAATGTCATTAAGTTATGGTGGTAGGGTTGTTTGGTTTTGGTTGATTCCACAGTAGTCCGGTGTGAATCGCGACTCATATAGGCTGTAAACCATATTGCTTCACCCCCCGACTTTTGGGTGTGGATACCATAAGTTTATAAATTTTAAGTTTTTACTTAATACTGCTGAGTGTTGATACTAGGATGTTTGAGCGCAGGAAGAAGCGGGGCCTATTTTTGAGCTTTACTGGCTGCCAACAAGTGTAACTTTAGTTTCCAAATTTAGGGAGCGGGTTTAAAATGCTTAAAATAAAGATTGAGAGGGTAAGGATACTGAATCGTAAGATTGAGCGTTTGAAGATGTTGGAAAATGAAAAGAGGCTTAAAAACCTGAAGTGTCCCAACTGTACGAGTCAGAATATTGGTGTTTACTACAGGGAGGTGGATGGCTTTGTTCACTACGTTCCCTACTGTACTGAATGCCACCATTCCTTTGATGATCACGTCCTCTTACTTGAGAGAGACCAAGAAAGTGTAGGAGGATCGCCGAGGAGGCTGAGGTTTTGAACGGATAATTCTCCTCACACCAATGCACAAAGATTCTAAAAATGTGGGCTGCTCCTAGTTTGCATAGGCTTTCCTTTCTATTCTTCCTTTTTTGGTTGTGAGGGTTTATTTTCTTGGGGTAGGTATTTTTGAGCGTTGGGGCTGGAGGTTGTGTTGCTCTAAAATGGTTGCTGGAGTCTGATAGTTTAATTGAAATAATTTTCGGAAAAAATTAATATACTATGTTTCTGATACTTTCACTTAACAGATGAGGAAGGAACCAGAAGTGTACGAGAAGTTTCTGGGGGAATTCGAGGTCAATGTGAATGTGGATTGGGGCAAACCACTGAGCTTTTGGGATGGGGAAGGATACGTTGAGAAGCAGGCTCTAAATTTTCCAGAGGGCTTCTTGGCTCGCCTGATAATTTCTGAGTCTAGAGTATTTCTAATCACCGAGTTTACTCCCGATTTTGCCATGGGAATACTCACACCGACAGTACCGGGCGTGGAGAAAAAGCAGCGTTCCTTATATATGGAGTTGGCAATAGATAAATTGGAGAAGGTTTCCTTCGGATTAACTAAAAATGAAATTCTTTTCAAGGCTCATGGTCAACTGGGCAGAACAGTAATAGAATTCAAGAATTTGCCTGAAAAGTCGAAAAAGGAAATTACCGAGAGCTTAGAAAAAGCCAGAGCCCTAAAGAGGCCTGCACCAGACGCGGGGATACTTTCCTCCGGTAGGCCCGTAAAGGAAATCTATGAGGAAAGATTACGCATAATTGAGTCTCAAAGAATGAATGTGTCAGAGTCGTCGTCGAGACCTGAATCCCAGGAAATTTCTCCAATTTCAAAAATTGTTAAATCGATACAGAAAATAAAAATTATTCCACCCAAAAAGTTGAGCCCTTCCGAAACCGGCGAAACTGGTTCCTCACCGTCTCAGCCGTCTCCTCAGGAAAGCGAAAAGAAGGAGTCCATAATAATAGGTGAAGAAATAGACTCATTGTACTCCAAGGGTGACGAAGAACCCGGTGAGACGGAGAGACGCGAGATAATTTGGAAATCCCTAATTCCTAAGGATACTATTTGTCCCTACTGTGCAAGACGTGTACTCTCAATAGATAGTAAGTGCCCACACTGTGGAGCAGTTAACCTCTAAAACAATCCCTCAAAGGGTAGCTAAATTTTTTCTAATTCCCGCTTACCAAAATTTAGTCGAAGTCTGCGTATCCAAATGCTCTTCTTAGGACAGAATCCAATTATTATGAAGTATGCTTTTTTGCAAGCGGGGTTCATTGGCAGGTTTATTATTGGCCTCAAATTTTGTTGAATCTTGTGACACTGAAAAATTTTTTAAATAATTTGGACTCTTAAATTTTATGCAATTTTTTTGGCTACTCCTTGCACTCAGCGGATTGTTGGGAGTTTATGTTAGGTTTTGGAGGTTTGGTTTTGTCCAAAGAATTATTTGTGGAAAATGGGTCTGTTAGGGTGAATGTTTCGGAGAAAAAGGGTTTAGTTCACGTAGTCTTCCTAACAAGAGGTCCTGGAAAAGATTGGATTAGGGTGCTGGAGAGTCCTAGCTCTAGCGGGATTTCTGAGCTTGGCTTCTTCTCTTACAGGAATGGGGGAAAAGTCTTTCACTTGAAGTATTCAGATTTGCAGAAGAGGGACGATAAGACTATTGTCTTGTATGGAGAGGACGAGAACCTCAGGGTTGAGACTACCATCAGTACCCTCGGTGGTAATTATTGTTATGTTGAGAATGAGGTGCTGTTTAAGGAGCTAAGTGAGTTTGAATATATTTATTCTAGCCTCTTTGCAGTGTTTAATCCAGACGGCGAGTATGATTGTAAGTGGGTCCCCCATCTTAGACTTAGGGAGGAAAACGTTATTGCAGACTACATTTTTCGTTCCCCACTAGTCTATTTACAGAAGGGAACTGTTTCTGTGGGCCTTATTCCAAACGTTGAACTTCTTGAAGGCCATGGAGGCTTAAGAAACTGCATTAATTATGAGCAGAAACTAAAGAGTAATAACTGGACTTGGATAGCTTACGGCTTCCAAAACTATAAGCCACAAGACCATGTGAGGTTCCAAGGTATTAAAACCAAATTGGAAGATGCAAAGAACCGCAGAGCAAAATTCGGCTACTACCTATATCTCCAAGGAAACTCAGATATAATAAATGGATTAAGGGAGCCGGTGAGCTTCATCTGGAAAAGATTTGCAGCCAAGTACTTGACTAGCCCCCTACCTCAGGTTGTGCCCTTCGACAAATACGCTAAATATGGCGCAGACTATTTCCTCAGAAAAGAAGAGATGTGGAGGGAATTTGAGCTAAACGGTGTCCGTTGTGGGGGAAGCTACAGGCAAGAGTGGAAGAACAATCTGGCAAAATATTTGGAAGTGGACAATGAGCGTTTCGCCAAAATAGATGAGCTCAACAAGAGTATAGATGAAGGCTTCAAGATGAATAAGATCCTCCCCGACTTTGGGGCGGAGCTGCTGGACACCCTAGATAGAAACTCTGAAGATCTTCTCCACGACGAGTTGAGGTGCGAGATATGGAATCAGACCTGGTTCTGCAATTTTAGAAGCGCCTACGGCCTATACTATTTCGGGAAAAAGTGGGGAGACAAAAAATTGGTGGAACGAGCAACACTCATGAAGAACCTAGCGTTAAACATGCCCGAGAATCAAGGGTTTTTCTCTGTGATCTGTTTCCCCTCAAAAGACGGGATAAACTGGGTAAATGGTTCCAAAGGCTTCCACTACTCAGACGCCTACAGTATACCTGATATGTGCTGGACTGCCTACTGGATGCTGAAATGGTACAGCAACCTGGAGAAGGATGAGAGGCTGCTTGAAAAGGCTAAACGGTTGGGAGAAACGCTGAAAAAGCAACAGTTGCCCTCAGGAGCTATCCCCACATGGATAAGAGTTAAGGACGGAAAATTTGTTCCCGACGAGGACTTGAAGGAATCGACGGGTACCAGCGCAGCAGTTTACTTCCTAGCCGAGCTATACAAATTTACGGGAGACAAATCAATTATAAACGTTATCAGGAAGGGCATGGACTTCATAATAGAAAAAGTGATTCCGCGAAACATGTGGCTGGACTACGAAACCTTCTTCTCCTGCACAATATTGCCACTGGACACATATGACCGTTTCACAGAGCAGTATCCCAACAATAATATGTGCATTTTCTGGACCGCTGAAGCTCTCAAGGAAACCTACAAAATCACGAAAGAAAAGAAATACTTGGAATACGGGAAACGTGTACTAGACCTCCTCCTACTCTACCAACAGGTTTGGAACCCACCATACATATCCTTCTACGCATTCGGTGGCTTCGGCTGCCAGAACACAGACGGAGAATGGTCAGACAGCCGCCAGGCACTCTTCGCACTCACCCTCCTTGACTACTACAAAATAACAGGGGAAGAGGAATACAGGGAAAGAGGAGTATACGCTCTAAGAGCCTCTTTCACATTGATGGTCATACCCGAAAATGAAAAGGTTGCAGCAGCAAACATTAAGAGACTCGGTCCCACAGATTATGGTGCAACACACGAAAACTATGGACACACGGGTTACGACCGAAGAACACACGGCTTCGTGTTTTTCGACTGGGGAACAGGCAGCGCCCTAGCATCACTTGCCTATATCCAGCAGGTATTCGGGGAGTTGGTGCCCGACCTAAAATAAGTTCACTTTATTCCGAAGAGTTTCGCCGCGTTTTCATAAAGTACTTTTCTTTTTATTTCTTCAGATAGAGGTAGTTTCAAGAATTCCTGTATGTTCTCGTGTATGCTTTGCACACCGGGACCCGGCCAGTCGCTGCCGAATATGGCTTTGTCCGCTATCATTTCAAACCTTGGAAAATAGTCTAGTAGGCGGTGGGGAGGTATACTCGAAATATCAAATAGCATTTGTCTATGCCTCCTGAGGAGGTAGAAGGCGGTTTCCATCCATATCGGCCTACCGCCGTGGCTTAGGATTATTTTCATCTTTGGGAAATCTAGGGGCAGCTCGTCCATAAATATGGGGTCTCCGAATTTATTTCTCGCCCTGGGAAACATGCTGGTGCCTGTGTGTATCTGCATTGGTAATTCGTGGTCGCTTGCAAACTGGTATATTTGCTCCAAGCTCTTCATGTCTCCCTCCTCAGGCCTATAAGCGTTAGGTTTAACAAGCTGGTGCACTGGGTGAAGTTTTAAACCCCTTATCTCATACTTACTGTAAATTTCCTCCAACCTTGGTAGTGGATTTTTGTTCAGGCGGGGGTTCACTGACCCAAATTGGATTAGGCGGTCACGGTGCTCCCTCACGTACTGGGCAACCTCATCCACCTGTTCGTCTCCGAATCCCATAACGTCGGGTGCAGGATAAGACATGATAACAAGAGCCTTCACTGAGTGTTCATCCATATATTTTATGAGATTCTCGGGATTCTGGGAAATGAATCTATAGAATTCGGGGTCAACCCTCATAAGGCTTGCCACCGCTTTGAGCAAATCCTCACCATAAAATTTAACAGGAACTATGTGTGTATGGGCATCTATAAACTCCAAAAGCATACCCTCTACTACCGTTCTTATAGCGAAACAGAATAATTTAAACAGAATATAAGTCTAGCGCTGAAATTTAGCCTTACGACTACCCCTTTTAGGTAAGGATCCCTCCCTCCGCAGTCAGAAATTATTCAGAAAACTTACAACTATAAATTTATTTTGGGGGCAAGTGTAGTAGATATTCGCAGTATTCGTTTCCCTCTGCAACACACTTGGTTTCCTCGCATTTGCAGTTTGAAAGGGTGAAGGTTTCTGCCACTCCCTCTACTACGCCTTCTATGAGGGCTCCCATCTTTTTCCCAATACCTTTCAGGGGGGTGCATATGGGCGAATTGTAAGTTCTAAGTAGCAGGGTTCCCTTTTCTTTATTGTAGTCTTGAACAACTATCTCCACAAATCCTACTAGTGCAAAGATACGGGTGTTTAGGAGAATCGCCTCTTCCAAACTGGAAATTTTTAGTTTGCTTTGAATATTCTTTGAGATTGAATATGCTAACTCTTTGCCTAATTGGTGGAGTATGTTGGAGCCTGCCTCGTAACTGTTTTTGTCAATTAGTATTTTGGAAATTAGTTTGAATGTTTCTGCGGGGATAATTGTCATCGGGGTTCCCAGAAGGTCTATGACGCCTTCCTGTCTCATTTTTAGATTCTGTTTCAAACTCTCAAATTCCCTCATTATTTCGGTTCTCAAACTTATTCCGCTTGGAGCAACCTCGTATGGCACCATATCATTTAAATAATTTATAAGGGGGGATTTGGACACTCTCAAATATTTTTGGAAAATGTTTTCTTGCTCCACGACTCTAAGGTCAATCACATAATCGAATGCGTGTTCCAGCTTGCTCAGTGTTTTTTCATCCATCATTCTCTTATTAAAAACGAAAATCAGCAGCCCATACTGGCTCAGCATTATTCTGGTTTTATAGATGAGGTTTATTATTTTATCGAGCTGCTGCCCCTTGGCCAAAAATATGTTGCTTAGAAATAATGCGCCGCTGCACATATTTTTTGAATCCTCAATGAGGGAAGTCATATTGTAAATGTAGGAGTCAAGATACACAATGTCTCTAGGATTCTCCAAAACATACTTCTCCTCTGTTGGCAAACTGCCATAAAGATTTGTGAATCCATCCACAACATAAAGCCTTCCCTCCCTCTCGAAACTCTCCAGATTCCATCCAAAGTACTTAGACCAATCCCTAATCCTCACAGGCGGAAAGTCCAAATCAAATATGAATCCCCTATCCCCATCATTAATCCTATTATTAATGATCTGTAGGGGGAGAAGTTCACCCATCGATCCAGTCTCTGTCAGCAGTAGAACAGGGGCGTCCCTTATGAATCCGCCGCCCAGAAGAAGATCCAAGTCGTACATGCCGGAACCAACGAGATTCATAAACAAACACCTTCAGGAAAATGGAAAATGCTTCCTCACAAACAAGCAACTAACAGAAACTGTCGCTGATAATATAGTTATATGAAAGATTTAAAAAATATATCCTCCAAAACTTATTTAAAATTTCCAGTTGGAGAGCCAGATGTAAGTTAAAGGAAAAATAAAGAATACATTTAAAATTATTTTCAGGAAAGATTATAGTTTGAAAATAAATGTTTTTTGATTCATAAGAATTTCTGGTGAAAAATGGTTGGCAGAAAAGTTTTTTGACTCCGTCTCAAAAGGTATGGTGGGAAGCAGGGTTACTTTGCTTGGTTTGGTTGTTAACTGCAAGTCCGGTCCCTGCCTAAAGTTGAAAAACGATATCGTATATATTCCAGAACTTGAAAAATATGATTCTGAAAAAATTATGGGAAAAACTGTATTCGTCACAGGGATCCTTCTTGAGAAAAAAATAATCCCAGACCCACAAACTGATGAGCGCGGAGCAATAAGCACCGGCGCATACGGCAACCAGCTAGTTTTAGAAAACATATCCAAAGTAAAAATTGTATAGATTCTTTTTTTAAAAAAAGAAAACAGCAAACCGCATCCAAATCCGCTTAACATCAACCAGAGAGAAACAATCCTTTTCCCACATTATCCAAAAAGGTAATAGACGCCATAAAAATACTACAATTCTTCGTAGTGTTCCTTAACGTATTGGGCCACGTAGCTAGATCTTGTAGATGAATTATTGGGCAAATTGTTTTTTCTGCAGTACTCATTCAACTCGTCTATGTCAACAATCACTTCCACAACTTTTAATCCCAAAAATCTTAATGTATTAATCCATTTATCAGCATTTTTGCGCCACTCTTCCCATGTTGATTCCAAATTTTCTGAATCATCTGCTGTAGCTAAAAATTGTTCCCACTGATCCCGACGATAACACGCCACACCAATTTTAAACTCTCTATTCCTCCTACGCCTACGCATAAATCTCCCATCAAACAGTAATATTTTAACAAGTAAATATTTGGATTTTGCATCAATTGCGAACCCTACTTTTTGGAGGGTAGTAAGAGTCTTTTTATTGATTTAATTTGTTACTTATTGGTCATATTTTTATTCTATTTTGATTTGTGTGTTGTTTTCTATGTGTATTTCGTTTTCGCCTTTGGCACTTATTTTGACGTAGGCTCCCTTTATACTTATTTTTTGGCCGCTCCTGGCTTTGCTTATTTTTTCTGCGTTTTCTCCCCAGGCCACCGCAGGTATGCTTCCGGTTTCATCGGCGAGTTGGAAGCGTATTACAGAGGAGGTTGAGCCGTTCTGCCTCTGAAACTCCTTTAGCTCCCCCAAATCTTGGATTGTGGCTTCTAAGGCTATTCCAGTCATATGAGGCTTTATTTCTTTGATGGCTATGGGCTCTGTGCTGAGTGGTGGGAAAAGGCTTTTTGGAATGTCTGGAGGATTCACTTCGATTACTGCTCTGCGCCCAGCGTTTATGGTGAGTCCATACTGATCCTCGCGGGTATAAGCGTTGCGGATGCGGATTAGGTCTCCCGGCTTCACTTTGCCTATGGTTTCAGCGTGCTTGTCCCAGAGTGACACCCTAGCCCAGTTCTCTCCGTCTGTTAAATAAATGTCCGCCACAACTCCAGTTTCTCCAGAGGGACGAGTAAACAGTCTGAGAGGGGTAACCTCAGCTACGCGGCCTTGGACATCAAATGAATCCATTCTGTGTCGAATTTCAGACAGAGGCACTGGGCGAGTTGTGGGCTTTGCATATGCCTTTTCCAAGGTTTTTATCTGGGTGGCCTTTCCCACATGTACCTCCACCTCACCTGCGGTGCCTTCACGTGTGTATCCGCTAATTATTTGGATGCGATCCCCAATTGTGTATCGGGAGGCTTTGGGTGCCTGCTCGTCCCAGAAAACTACCCTCACTGTCGCCTCTTCATCATCAGTTAGTCTAAGGGTGGCTATGCGTCCTTGTGAACCGTTAGGCCTAGCGAATGCTCGGGCTGGCGAAGTTTCAATCACTACGCCTTCTATAGTGACGTCAGGCATACCTACCTCAAGCTCTGTAAATGGTGTCGGCTCCATGGGTGGTTTGGGAAAGTTTTCGGGCTTAAGGTCTGGGGGATTTACTATGATTTTACCTAATCGTCCCACATGGAGTTCCAGGTCTCCGTAAAGTCCTTTACGGGTGAAGCCCCGAATAATGCGTAGAAGATCCCCCTTATGGATTTTCCCCTTCTCAACCGCTTCGCTCTGTTCTTCCCAGAGGACTAGCCTTATTTCCCCTGTATTGTCCGCAATTCTCATGCTTGCCATTTGGCCCGCGGAGCCGTCTCTCCTTCCAAAGCGTTTTACTCTGAGGATTTCCATTACCACCGCATCTAAAACCGAGACGCTGGTCATTCCTTCCTTAAGGTCCCTTATCAAAACCTTCTTTTCCGGCTTTTCTTCCTCTACTTCTCTTACTTCCACCCCCAAATCCACGGCCACAAGAACTAAGGCTCCTTCCTCTGTTGCTAGGCTGCCCAGCAACTCTTTCTTTTCAAGTATCCTTTTCTCCAGATCCTCTCGGGAAATACCAGTTTGCTCCATAATAATATTTTTGATCCGCTCGGGCTCCAAAGTTTTCAACATCCCAACAATGTATAAATAGTTAAGTAAAGTATGACTAATGATTTATATAAAACTATGTATCGCTAATCATTGTTCGAGGCCGCAGCGATTAACGATGTTGTCCATTATCAGTTTTTATGGTTCCTGTGAAAGCCTTTTTGTGAGGTTTATATTTCACTTTTGCATTGATTAGCAAGTTTGCCTTATTCTGGTTGTATTTGGTTTTTTGGAGGCCTGAAGAGTTTTGTTTTAACTTGTTTGTGTTTGGGGTATGGTCGGGGTGTTGTTTGCCTTTTTTCGGTGTTCTATTTTTCGGGTGGCTCCCATGCCGCTTGTTCTTTTGGCTCCTGTATTGGCTGTTGTTGCATACCTTGTTAGCACGTTTATCCAGGATGCGTAGCCTTCAGTGCTTTTTAGGAGGTATTCTAGTGTTCCCGTGAATCCGGCTATTTTGCGGGTTTTTCCAATGTCTATTTCCCGGGTTTGTAGGCGGTATATTTTGCGTACGTATACATTTTCTTCCACCCATTCGTGTAGTTCGTCAGTGTCAACCTGCAATTGGGCCGGAGCATACCTGTTCCAGAGCTGGGCTAGGCTTCCATACATGTATCTCGGATCTGGTAGGAGTAGGGGGAATTCTCTGGCTTTAATTGCAAATTGGGTGGGTGAGGTGAACTTAACGGTTATTATTTCTTCGGGTTGGGCTGTTTTCACCAATTCCTCATAAGTTGTTCTTTTAAGCTCTATTCTAACTGGAATGAAAGGGGTTTCTCCAAGTTTGATTTCCTGTCTGCCTTCCAAGATTTTTTGGAATGCCTTCTCTCCAATGCGGTCTTGCAGGAAGCCAGCGTGGAATCTTATGTGGTCTCCGGGTTTTATCCACCACAAGTTTTCACGTATGCTCATTGGCTGCCCTACAGGTGTGGCTGGAGTTACACTGTAGGGCCTGGGCTGGTGGGGTTCATGCAGGCTCTCCGCCAGTTCGGGATCAACATTCCTAATCAGGGTTAGCAGGGCCCCCCTTACCAAGTGTCCAGTGAAGGTTTTCAATCTGCCAGAATCATTGGCCACCATTTCAATCCAGAGGTCGATTACTTCCTTTTCCCTCCATGGTTTCTATATAAAAAATTATTAACAAACTTCCCTCTTTTATTTTCTTTGTTTCAGTCCTCTTCTCTAAACTCTCTAATTATGCTCATTCTACCTCCCCAGATGATTCTTCTGGAGAATTTATTTTAAATTATAACCTTCGTACTCCCTACGGTGGGCCTCGTTTAGTTAAGTTTTGTTTTTTGGATTTGGATAATGTTAATTTTGATGGGTTGAAGAAATTTTATGAAGAATGGCGGGATTTCCAAGTTCGCTTTACCGAAGAAGATTAAGCCTCAAAAAGAGAGTTTTGTTGGGCTTCGGAAGAGTGGAAATAATATCTCCTGTAAAATTCACCATTCACATATTATTAAAATTGAAAGAAAAGAGGCGATACATGGTTGGAAGAGGGAATAAAAGCCTCATTAAATCTCTTCGTCAGTGTCTTCTAGGTTGGACAGTTGTGTGCCCCAAAACTAGGCAATTAGAAGGGGGGATAGCAGTTCCCTCCCTTCTTTGCCAATAGTCACATTCGGTTTCGCATGAATAGAATAGTAATCCTCTGGGCATTGCCCTTTTTAGGTTCTGATGATACCTTGCTCGGTAACCGTCTTCATGAGATTCTCAACAGCGATTCGAATGTACTCCTCCTTCTTGGCACCGGTGATAACCAGTTTACCCGTGGTAAAGAGCAGAATTACAACCTTAGGCTCCCGCATCCTGTAAATCAAACCCGGAAACTGTTCTGGCTCATAAATTACATCTGGGAGAGTATAAGCAGCCAACTCTAAGTTAAGCTCCGCACCCAAACTGGCTGAAGCCACAATATTCTGAATCTCAATCTCTGGCTCAATATTATCACCCAATACCCCCTCTTTCTGAAGCTCATCAACAATTTTACGTACTGCCTCATGAACTTCCTTTACAGACTTGGCTCCAGTGCAAACCATCCTGCCGCTACTGAAGATGAGCGTGGCGGTTTTGGGTTTATCTAATCTATAAACGAGGCCCGGAAACTGTTCAGGATCATATTCTGACCTAAGATTACTCTGAGCAATTTTTGTGAGGTCAATCCTTTGGTTAATCCTAACTGATGCCACAACATTTTCAATATTTATGAACTGAATTTTTGGCAAACTTCTTACCCCCATTATGATTTTTACGCCCTTTTACCTATTTAAAGGTGAACCTTATAAATGCTATCCCTTTTCACATAGAAGGAAATTTTTAAACATTTATAAATAAATATTACCCTCCCCAAATATATATGTAATTGTCAACCGATGTAAACTTCCTATGGTTAATGTAAAAAATTTGATTCAATCTTTATTTTTAAGCTTAAAATCGGAAAGGCCCTAAAATCACTCCTTTAACAGGGAAGATCAAAGAAACTTACCGATCTCATTATGGATGGTGAGACGCAAAAACACTCCACAAAAAGTGAAGAAAACCTCCTTTTTCAGAAATTGAATTTTTGGCAATCTAAATTCTTCATTGTCCAATAAAACACTTTTTGGGGAAATCTTGTAAAATCCCTGCTATTCCAGATTTTGTTGCTTGTATTTTTGGGCCAGATCAGAATAAATTTTTGAGCCAACTGTTAGTGCTTGTATCTCGTTTTCATTTAGCTGCCTCATCTTTTTTGCAGGTATGCCTGCAACCAAGGTTTTAGGTTCCACCTTCATATTCTCAAGTACAACTGCTCCCATAGCAACCACCGCGTACTCACCTATTTCAGCACCTGTGAATACCGTGGCTCCAGACCCAATTATGGCACCGTTACCTATTCTGCAGCCGTGAACCACCGCGGCGTGACCTATTAGGACTTCGTCACCGATAGTTGTTTCGCGTCCTCCATGTATCACACAGTTGTCTTCCACAGCTGTGCATCGACCAATCCTTACAGGGGCAAAATCCGCCCTAATGACTGCCCCATACCAAACACTGCTTTTCTCTCCTATTTCTACATCTCCAATTATTGTCGCTGTAGGTGCAACAAAAGTTGTTAGGTGAACTTTTGGTCGTTTACCATTAAACTCCACTAAAGGCATAGGTCTTCCTCCTAGAATGCATCAAAATAGCCATTTAAAAAATTAGTGGGATTTAGGCGCAATGTGACAAGTTTTTGATTGTTTTCTTTAGCATAAAAAGTTTTAGTTGTATTTTTTGGTTGGAGCCGGGATTTTCCCAAAAAAGGTGGCTTGGTCTTCAGCTGTGAAAGGAGCCATATGAAGGCTTATTTTGGCGAAAGGGGAAATAAAACGCAGGATCAAAATTACATACAAGGACGGTATTTTTAAGGAAACTGGAGACGTTCCCAACCAGTTTGAACCATAAACTTTTACGCCCTATAAAGCCACGGGTTTATCTCTAATATGTTGCAGAATATTTGTTTAAAAACTTCAGGGAAGTCATAAGATAAGGATGTATGCGTGAAGCCCCCATCTTTTATAGTCTATCTTCTTCTCGAGAAGCGCGGGTTGTACTCTAGTATTTTTTCTACTGCCCATCTTGCAAGGTCTCCGGTTACTTCTCGGCATTCGAATTTCTCTTTGTTGTCCTGCCACATTTTCATAAATTCCATTCCAGCTTTCATGTTGGTGAATCTGTAGGCTTTTCCCCAGTGGTGAAACTGAACCTCCTGACAAACTATGTGTCCATATTTTTCCTGCATTTTCTTCCCAACTTCAGCTACGGCTCCACACAATTTTAACATTTTTGTGAGGTCCTTCTGAATTTCCTCCTTTGTGTAGCCGAAGCTGTAGCTTATTGCCGCGGTGGCTCCAGCCATAGCTCCACAGGTTCCAATAGCCATGTTTCCAGTGCCACCAGCCAAGCCCACGGTAGCCTTCCAAATCTCCTCAGCCACCGAATCATTCTGGTATCCTAGGGTGTCCATAACAGCTGCAAAAACGCTTGGTGCGCAGGCGCCCCATCTGGGCAAATAGTCATATCCTCGACGGTACGCCTCGTCAAGAAGCTCTTTGTTCTTTGCAGTTTCGGTCATAACATATCCTCCTGATAATTTAACCCTCTCACATATGTTGCTATGGGATAATAAAATTTCCGTTTGCTCTGAGAATTCAAAAATTTTCGATCCGACTAACAGTATTTTTGGAGAAAAATTCAGAAATGAATTTGGATTACGTCTTAAGAGCACACTTATGGTTGGAATTTTTCTCCCCTCTATCCAAAAAACTCCTAAATTGTGAAAGCTATAAACTTTTTACCAGAAGCATAGAAAAAGTAAGTTTTACCAATCAAATATGCTTTTCAGTCACACTCCTATGAAGATGGTGCCTTCCAAGTTTTAGCTAGGGTTTGCGAAACTGTGGAAATTTTGGGAATAATCATAAATTTTAAGTGGTTATAATACGATTGGAATTAGTCAAAACCCTGTTAGTTTAGAGGCGTATAGACTCAGGCCACCTAAATTCTTATGGCTGTTTGGTTCCATGAATTGGGTTCCCATAAACTCGAATGTAGAAGTATGACCTAAGTGTGTTAGTAAATAGTAGGAGGAATTGGAAATTAAGCTTATTTATGTTGTGATAGATGGTATGGGTGACCTTCCCCACGAAGAATTTGGAAACAAAACCCCACTGGAATTTGCAGAAACGCCTAAAATGGACTTTCTTGCAAAAATTGGGAAAACCGGTTTGATGTACACCGTCGGAAAAGGAATCGCTCCCGAAAGTGATGTGGCTGTCATCTCCATTCTAGGATACGATCCCTTCAAGTACAGTACGGGAAGGGGAATTATTGAAGCAGTTGGAGTGGATATGAAAGTTAAAGACGGAGACCTTGCCCTAAGATGCAACTTTGCCACACTGGGACCGGGAAGACAACTAATTGACCGAAGAGCGGGAAGAAACCTAACCACTGAGGAAGCCAGCGAACTGAGTAAGAGCATAAACCGGCTGGTAAAACTAGAATCCTACCCCGTGGAGTTCGAGTTTAAGAGCACCATAGGGCACCGGGGGGTTCTTGTCATAAGGAGCAAGAGAGAACCATTATCGAGTAACATAACAAATACTGATCCCGCCTACTCCAAGGTGGAAGGCTTGGGCGTGGCTAAGGAAAAAGTGGAAATGGTTCTTGAAAAGTGCCAGCCCTTAGACGAAACCCTCGAAGCCAAAATATCGGCGAAACTTGTAAACGAGTTTACCGAAAAAAGCCACCAAGTTCTGGAAGCTGACATTGTGAACAGGAGGCGCGCTGCAGAGGGAAAACTGAAGGCAAACATCATACTCTCCAGAGATGCTGGCCACCTCTTACCAAAATTCTTCAACATTAGTGAAAAATATAATGTTCGATTCGTCTCACTTACAGATATGCCCGTAGAGAGAGGAATATCAAAACTTGCAGGCATGGAAGCCGCCCTCCTACCCCCACCCTCAGCAGACCTCAAAAACGACTGCACCATTAGAGTTAACAAACTCCTTGAACTATTACCCAACTATGACTGCTTCTACATACACATAAAGGGCCCAGATGAGCCGGGCCACGATGGGGAATTTGAAAGAAAAGCGGAACTCCTAAGCATAATTGACAAGTACTTCTTTGAAAAACTATTGGACGAAATAAACCTGGAAAACTACATCATCTGCACCACCGCAGATCATTCCACTCCCTGCAAACTCAAAGCACACAGCGACGACCCCGTACCACTACTCATATCAGGAAACAAAATCAAAGGCGACAAAGTCTCTAAATTCTCCGAGAAAGAATGCCGCAGGGGCAGTTTGGGCATCATAGAGCACGGATACGAACTTATGCCTAAACTTATGAGTCTAACGAAAAACAATTAAACACCCACCAAGAGCAATAAATAAAAGGAACCCATGGAGTAGCCACACAAGACAAAGGTCACTCAGTTACAGATTTTCCCAAAAACGGGTGGGAAAATATCTCTCATCCTAGGGGGCGATTAGCATCACCTTTTTTGATTGTTTCCTTATAGTGATGTTGAGCTTAAATCGTGAGGTGGATTTACATAACTAATATAAATTTTCATTTATTTTTTTAGTTGTTTTTTTTGTTTTTTTGGTTTTGTGGTTTTTGCTGAATTGTTTTCTATTTTTCGTAAATATTTTCGATTTTTGGTAAAATGTTTGGAGGCAGTTTGGAGGCAACAAAGTAATACCTAGTTAAAAGTATCTACAAAACTAATTGTGTCGCCATCAATGATCCGCATCCCATCCCAGTTAAGCAGAGCAAGAAAAGTATAAAATAGAAGAACGGAACCTATTGAACAATTCTGATTTTCAAACATGTTTAATCAAAGCAGAAAATTTTTCGTAAGAATAAAAAATAAAGATGGGCATTACCCTTTTTTCCTATTTTTGAAGTTGCCACCCACTAGCCCCTTCCCCCTTATTTTGGAAGGGAAATCTCCTTATCCTTTGGTAAGCACTTTTGTGTACATGGCGTAAACGAAGACAACCAATGCAATTATACCTATAATAATTTCAGTCGCTAGAATACTCATAAGGCCCACTACATATAGTACTGCGAATGCGTCAAGTATTATGTGAAGGAACACTGCTATAAGGAAATATTTTAGTGTCTTGCCCCTAACAAGACCGTAACCAATTATTGCAGCTGTTGAAGCATGGAAAAGCACTGCCATCATCCTTTCATAGACTGTAATTAAGGGAAGCCCAAATAGACTAGGTCCGAAAACAACAGATACCAATATGCTAATCTCTGAAATTAACTGTGGAAGAATGAAAAGGCCCATAAGCAAACCTTCCATGCCCATCATAGTCATGGTTAAAAATATATCAAGAAGGATTAAGTCAATTGCCAAGGACAGTTGGTTAAGGAAGAAGTACGCTGCAGCTGAACCTAGCACCAGTATGGCTTCACCGCCTCCAAAACCTAAGCCGACCACTAAACCATAGAAGGCACCGTTCCCCTCACCAATTTTGGTTCTTATGAAGGGAATAATTAGCACCAGTAGTTTAACTGCCTCCTCGATGAATCCCGTAGCTATGAGGTCAACACCGTAAAGAGCAATTCCGCCAAGAAACAGAATATAGATTTTCCTGAGATAGGCAAGGTAAAAAACCACAGCACCAAGCAGGAAAGCCGCAAAAAGAATACGATAGGGTTCCTCCGCAAATCTAAACTTCTTCACCAAAAACCAGATGACAAGAGGATAAAGCACAGAAAAAGCAATAGCAAACACTACTCCAATTCCATCCACTCAAAACCACCATTCAAAAATTTTATTTCAAACATGGGATAACCTATGATATAAACCTTTTTAAACCATCAAAAATCCAAACAAACCCTACCACCACCCCTTGAGGCCCTCGAAGTCTAACCAGATAAAAAAGAAGCCTAAAAGACTGGGAATCAGACGTGTACCAAATTAAATAGGAAGTAACACCCAGAGACTTCCTATTTTCAGGAAGAACCAAAAACAGTTGCAAAATAAAAACAAATTGAATTCATCACACACAGAGAGAAGCTCACACTAGAAGCACCAACATTTTTTCGGGCAGTATAGAAAAAATGTTAATTCCTGACTCGCAGTCTAGGCTACGCTGGAGAAACTTTCCTACCACGCTAAAACAGCTAAAAATTCTCCCTCCCCCAACCTGCACTGAGCCACTAAAAACAGAAAGCGTCTACACCTTCTATCACTAGTAACTTAAACTAGGAGAGTTAGGCTTCCTAAAAATTTGAACAGCATACAAATTATTATAAAAATCACGAAATCAAGTTTGAGGATCTACATCTCTAGTCTTAGAAAGGCATTTTAAGTCGCGTGTCACCAGCTTAGATGATTGTAAACAATGCCTGCGGTTATAAGTGGAAGGAACCTTGGGGGCGGGGTGAATGAAGATTATACTAAGGGAACCACACTCTTCAGGGACACTTTAGTATAGGGGTTTTTGGGACTTCTTGTTTTGTTGGTGAAGTTAATAGTTAGTTTGAGCTTTGGAGGTGGGTGTGGGAGGAAAAATATTGATGAAATGTTATCATGAATAACATTTACTTTTATGAAATGTTACCTTTAAATAGGGGATTCACTCATATATTTTAGGCGTTCCAAAGGCACTTTTCCTAGGGGAAGAAGCCATGAGAAGTAAAAAATATACCCTTAATAATAGTCAGCGTGAGCTCCTTAATAAATTTTTAAACGATAAAAGGGCGGAGACTCAAATTAAATCTGCCACACTCAAAAACTATGAGAAGTCACTGAGTATCCTTGCCTCCCAAGTCAAAAAGGATCTGGACAAAGTTACATCCGCTGATCTTAAAAGGTTTTTTGGGGAACTCGAACGGATGAGGGAAGAGGGAAAAATTTCTGACGCCTCAATTAGACTGTACCGTGTCTGCATTCGCGCCTTCTACAAATGGCTGGATGGGAATAAGAAGAGTTCCCGGGTGGACTGGATAAAAGTATCCAGGGTTAGAACAAAAATAAAGTCAGAGGACCTTCTTAGCGAGGAAGAAATTAGCAGGCTCATTAACAGTGCCAGAACTTTAAGAGACAGAGCACTACTAAGCGTATTGTTGGAATCTGGACTGAGGAGGGGGGAACTCTGGAGCTTGAATGTGGGCTCAGTAATTCCTGCAAATTATGGTTTTCTTCTCAGCGTGGAGGGAAAGACTGGAACCCGCACCCTACCCTTAATCAGCAGTGCAGGAGTTCTTGGCGAGTATCTCTCCACGCTACCAAAAGTTAAGGATTCTCCTTTATGGCTTAGTTCTCGCGGTACACGCCTGTCACAGATTTCCATTTGGAGAATTGTTAAAACTTGTGCCAAGAGGGCGGGGATAAGTAAGCGTACCTACGTGCACCTGATGAGACATATGAGAGCCACAGAGCTTTCAACCAGGCTCTCAGACCAAACAATGAAGGGATTTTTCGGTTGGAAGCCCACAAGTAACATGCCAGGAGTCTACAGCCACATTTCAGGAAAAGAGGTGGTACGCGAAATCCTGAGAGTCTCTGGAGTGAATCTAGATGAAAAAAATAATTCGTCTGGACTAGTGATTTGTCCTCGCTGTAAATTGGCTAATACATCAATTAACAATTACTGTGTGCGCTGTGGTACGCCCCTTAAAGAAAGATTGGAAACCTGGCACGAGGAATTTTCGAAATAAACTTGAGTGAAATAGGAGGAGAGAAGAATCAATTGAACGGCTATAAATAAGGTATATATTATTGAATTACAAAGAATTTAGGGATAATTGGGATGGTGGTTCATGTTGGAGCAGGAAGGAGTGGACAAGGTTTGGCTTTTTCAATTGTTTTTACAGATCGCGGGCAGAATTCAAAAAATTTTGGGAAAAGACTATATGCGCATAGCTCTATTCCACATGGGGAACTATGTTAGCAGTAGAATTGGCGAGAAAACGCCTGACCTGGATTCTTTGGACAAATTTAGGGTCTACGTTTTACAAAGATTGGGGAAGGTTGGGGATCCCTGGAATTCTGTGCTTTACGGGATCCTTGAGGCTGATAGGGATTATAAAGCCTCCCTAAAAAGAGGGGAAAGCGGATTCGACAAAGTAGTCAGACTAATTTTAGAATCCAGCACTGTGGGAAAAGAGCCCATCAAGACTCAAAACATATACGAAGCTACCCAGAAATACTTTGACCTTCTCAAATCAGTTAGGCTTGACATTCTAGCCTCCATCCAAGAGGTTGACGCAGACACCATAAATGTGGTAATTAGTGACTGTTTATGTAAGGGTTGCTGCAGCGCAGTTCAGGCAGAGAAACTATTTAGAGACGATGGAACGCCTTTTTGCTGGGCTTTAAAAATAGGCTGCGCCGGAATTTATCAATCGTCTCACAGCCCCTCGGAATACAGGTTACTTGAATTTGACAAGCCCCACTGTAGAGGAATAATTCTCAGAATCTGAACTTTTCTTTTTTTAAACTACACTAGTATTTCGGCCACCCTGATTGGTAATACTTTACTGCCTCCAAAATGCCTCCAAAAATATTTACGAAAAATCGAAAAAGTTAACGAAAAATAGAAAACAACTCACAAAACACAACAAAGTAAAAAAATAAAAAGAAGAACTAAAAAAATAGAAAAAAATAAAATAAAAAATATGTAAAATTAAAACATAACATGAACAGTCTGAAAAAATTTTTGGGCAACCCCTAACCTCCACCAATATTTTTGAGGTGACTTATCAAGTTTTAGGTAAATGGGGGATTATTTTTCTTGGATCTTATCTAGTTTTTGGATGAGGTCTAGAAGTTCTTTTTGAAGTTTTTGTTTCTCCTCAATATCTGTGGAGGTTATGGTGCCCTGCATTTCCTTCTTTTCTAATTCGTCTATTTTTGCCTTTACTTCGAATAGGCGGTTCTGGAGTTTCTCCATTTCTTTTGCGAATTTGGGTTTGGGCTGTGTTGATTGTGAGGGTGTTCTTTGTAGGAAAAGGCTGGCATAGATGTAGTCTTTCTGAACCTTGTCGTATCGTTCCTCAGTCTTGTACCTTTCATAAATGTATTTTTTGAAGTCTATCTCTCCTGAATCGTACTTGGACTTTAGCTTCTCCAGTTTTTCTCCATACTCATTCACTTTCTTCTGAAGTTTTTGTCGGTTCTTGGAGAGTTTCATCACTTTTTGCATCTGAAGCTTGTGTACCTTGTCCAGGTTGATTATTGAGGCGAGAATAACTGGAAAGGCTTCTGCGAACTGGGATACTTCACCCTTCCATGTTTCAAGTTGTTTTCCGTATTCTTGCTCTATTCTTACAAGGAAATCGTGTAGCTTGCCCCTAATCCATATCTCCTCATCCAGTCCTATTGCTCCGGTGATGCAGGTTGCAGTGAGCAATTTGCTGTCCTCGCGTATAAATGTGCCAAAATCAGTTCCCAGCCTTTTCAGACCACCAACCCTCATCTCCTCTAGGAACGTTTTAATTGCAGACATGAAGCCTGAAATTAGTGTCACGTCCTGCTGCATAGAAATGAAATCAAGGGACCACAGCGTGGCTCCTGTAGGGTTATGGTCAACAATAATGCTCTCCAAGTTTCTCATGGCATTTAGGGGAACTTTTCTCCTCCTATAAGCTGTATAGCCCGAAGCGCCGGCAACAGAAACAGCACCAATTACACCAATGATTAGAAAGTTGCGGAATCGCTCCTGGTTCTGAACCAAAATTGTGAAAGCATAGATTTGGGAGAACCTCGCAATTAAAAGACTCATAAAAAGACTGGTGCCCTGAACATCGATGACCAAACTAAAAGTGACAGGGTCAAACCATGAGGAATTAAAAGAAAAGGACAAAACATCTGTGGAGCCCACATTACTAATATTACAAAAACCACTATTCTCACCCGCATCCTCCACATTAAAAATACCGTTATCACTAATAACTTGTAAGCCTATCTGGGAAGGACGAGGATGCTCCGGAGTTCCATCCACACAGGCACTCACATATAATCTCATAGAAAAATCTACACTCAAAGGTTCCAAAATCAATGGTGAAATAGAGGTTAAGTTGTAAGCGGGCCCAAAATCTTCTTCCTCAGAATCATTGCGGTACATCCAGAATAACTCTTTGTAAGTTGAATCTTGTTTTAAGACTAGGAAAAAGGTGGCATTATCAGTCTGGCTCACATTTAAGGCAACAGTGCCTCCAAATATTGTTAAAATGTCTATTTTTTTCCATCCAATCTCCCTAATTACATCATACCCATTTATCCATTCAGTGATGCTTTGGCTTGGTTCAACTCTTTCCTCTGTGGGATTCCAGCTAGCGTTATAAATGGCGAAATCAATCTTTTTTGCGGGTACACCACCAATCAGGTATACGCTAATATTGTATAGGTAACATGTTTGGCTCAGGTTGAAGGACATAGCATATGTTTGGCCCTTCAAAGATAAGCCATCGCTTGGAGTCTCCGCAGTACGTATAGTATAATTTCTAGCTTGAACATTTGATATGTTAAAAGTTACATTGTCAACCTGTGAGAGGCTCGGCAACCTAATAGTTAATATGGTTCCAGTTGTTACACTGGGATACTCCACATGGTATAATTGGTCTTTGGAAATCAGAGAGTAATCCTGACAATTTTGGCCCGCAATCCAGTAAAAGTTTGAAAGCTGAGGTGGCATCAGAGCGTCGCGAAAACAAGTTAGGGGAAAAGCTAAGGCGCACACAAAAAGCAACGCAAAAGAGATTAAAACTATTTTTCTAGCCCAAAAGTTGTTCGCCCTAAAAGTCAATCCGCATACCCCGCCACGCCGTCGTTTTTACTATAAATTAAACAAAAAAGCATTATAAAAGTTATCCAAAAGATGTACAAAATATCCGGGGAGATAAACTATGTTTTTTGGAACCCTTTACGTGGGAAAAACAAAATAAGGGCGTAAAAATTTTTAATGATGATTAGAAGGGAAAAATTGGGAAAAACTTTCTCCCCTCATCTCATACGCGGTTAAAAAAGAAAAGTGTTTGATGGGGATGGGTTTTGCTGTCCTTTCTACTCTTCTGGTTCTTCCTCACTCTTTTTTGGGAATACGGATTTTTCTGTTTCCTCTGTTCCCTTTTCTTCCTCTGATGGTTCTTGTGGTTCGGGTTTTTGTAAATCTTCGGGTTCTGTTTTTTCTGTTTCTTCTTCTGCTGTTGTTTCTTCTGTTTCTTTTGGTTCTTCTAGTTGTTTTATAGGTTTCTTTAGGGCTTCCCTTCTTTCTTCGTCTTCCTCAATCATTTGTAATACTTTGGCGCTGATTTCGCCTGGTACGCCTACTGTTTCGAGAAGTTTTTCGCGTTCTGTGGGTGTGGCTTTTTTCAATTCTAGGATTAATGCGTGTGCTTCGTCGGGATTCATTCCTGATTCAACTAGTAGGGGTGTTATTAATTGCTCCAATTCTACTGTGACGTAGCGTTCCTCTTTGGGTTCGATGCCGACAATAGCTAATTCCTGGCGGAGAACAGCTTCTACCACTTGGATTCTGGGTATGAGTTTAACTGTGATCTTCTCTCCGCGGCTGATTTTTGTTATAAGTTCGTCTATTCTTTTTATAATGGCAGGTATTCTAGCCCTCTTAATGTATGCATAGGTTGTGAAGGAGATTGTAGGTATAGCGACAGCTGAAACCACAAGTAGGAATGTGGTCTTTGGAATTCGAACATTAAGTAGGGGTATAAATATTGAGGTCTCCCCTACTGAGAGGAATATAGGGGATTGCTGTGTCTGGTAATTGTTGTAGCTGGCGGTAATTACTCCAAACAGGTTTCCTGGTGGAAGATTGTATGTTGGAATGAAGGTTAAGTAGACTCCCGGCATAACTTCAACTAGAGTGAATATCATTGAGCCGAACTGCAATGTCACATTGGCACCAGTTAGTGGCGAGTGGGGACCGGGTGTGTGGTAGTAGAAGATGATGGGGGTTAGAGGAACAGAGTTTTCAACCTGGATGTACGGTCCAAGGTATACTATTGCGGATGAGGCGATTGGTGGAATGAGAAAAGCATCTCCCAGAATGGTTGGAGCACCAAGAACACTGAGGATCGTGCTTTCCTCCTTAAACTGGTAGTTGGGTTTACTTGCTGAAATTTCAAGCGTGTAGCTAGTCGCAGTCAGAACAGTGGTGTTTATCTGAGCAGTATAGTTACCACTTCCAATATATGTCATAGAACCGGCATACTCGGTGCCCTTAATACTCCAAGTGAGAACTGCGCCATCCACCGGCCCCTCGGGGGAGATTTGGGTATAAACAGCGTATATTGTTAGGTTCTCGCCCCAATAAATTTGGAACGTTAAGGAAGTTTCAAGCTTTGTCTGAACGTATTCGATCTCCAAGCTGATGGCGACTGAACCAGCAGTGTGGTTATCCCAGGAGAGACCAATTGTAACAGTGTAGCTACCAGCTGACAACTGTCTTAAGAATTCGTAGGAAATCTCATAGTTCCCACCGGTCTCATTCATAGTGCCAGAAAAGCCTCCGGGCGAGATGGTAAAGCTTAGAGGCGCTCCACTAACAGGCAGATTGTTATGTGTATCATTTAGGCGGGCTTGAATGCTGAAACTTGTATTCCAAGTTACAGTAATGTTTGTGCTGCTTGGCAATATTTCCAACGGAAGGTTATTCAACGGACTAATATACAGTGTTAAAGGCGTAGGATAAGTGTAATTGGCAGTTTCACTGGGTTCTGCAGTTATCACAATGAAATAGTTCTGTCCACCATAAATTGTTCCGAAGTCGAATGTTATGCTCCATTTGCCAGTAGTTGAAGGATCCTTCGTCATTTTTGCAGGTCCGTAGAGGACATGTTCGGTGGTGTTTTTCAACGTGAAGTTCATCCAGTTTGCATCTATGCCTTGACCATTAGGATGCTTTATCCAAAACACGAAGGTAACGCTGTCATTCCAGTAAATGTTAGTGAAGAAAGTACCGTTACTACATTCAAGACGCGGAGTAACTTGACCTATCGACCTATTCAGCGTTGCCAGGAAGAACTTGGAGCTACTCATATCCACTAAGCGACCCAAACCACTAAGTGTCCCCTCAGGTTTGCTCTCGTTTACGTTCCACAGGGAGAAGTTTTCAGGATTAGGTGGATAACTGTAGGTGGTGTTAATAGTAATGTTTACTTCCTCGTTGGCGTAAACATAAAGGGTTATTTGTGCTAAGTACTGGTCTACTGATTGGTCAGAAATGTTGTAGTCTGAAAGGCTGGGGTTCGTGTAGTTCACTGAAACTTGTGCCTTCTGCACATAGGTCCCATAAAAGTCCTGAACCAGTAAATATAGTTTGGTAACATTCATCTCAATGTCAAAAGTCGAGCTATTAACCCCGGGAACCCATGCATAATCCCACCGCCAAACATAAGTCCTATAGGGAGTGGTGAGATTAGCCTCAATCCAGTACCCATCGGTTTTCTCAAAAAGTTGGAAGTTGCACCTCCCACTGGAGTCTGTAGACCCGGAAGCATTCACACCGTCCCACGGCGTATTATAAATTGTGACGGTAACATTTTCCGTGAGAGGATTGTCAAATGGGTCAGTAACTGTGATGTTAAGATCGAAGAAAACCTTTTCCTGAGTAGCGTTAACACTGACGGTGAGGGCGTGGTTTCTCTGCATCATTTCTGCAAAGGTTTCAAACTCGTCTATCCCGTTAGCTCCGTTCCACATGTAGTTTGCAAACTTTTCATAGATTAAGCTCCCAACGTCCACAGCAGTACTTGGCCACTGTCTATCCCAGTACTCATAGTATGTGTAAGAGGGCTGGTGTACTAGATAGGACCATCCAGAAGTACTAACCACACTGTACACGGGACTTATTAGATCCACTGTTCCCATTGCTTCTTTATCGCTGGTGTCGTAGAATGCAAACCATAACGCTTTCCCAATATCTCTATTTTGGAACTGAGTCCACCAGTTGGTATAAGTGATTTTTTGTCCCGCTTCTGTCTTGTAGGTTAAGGTGGGCATGATTTTGTCATTAAAGACCCACTCATTGTTCCTGTATAGGGCGCTTCCATATGCTTGGTAAAACGTGGAGTTTGTTTCACAGATCCATCCCCACTCGAAAAATCTGTAGGTTATGTTGGTTGTGGCGTTAACCGTACCTCCCAGTCTTGCCAGTGTTGTGTATGTAACAAATAGGGGGCCATCGCTTAGTATTCCATAAGATAGTGGAGGATACTTTGAGGTAGAATCATAGTTGGGATAGTCGGGGTTCCAGTGGAAACCATAGCTTGTAGCGGGTTGTGATGTCCACCATGTTCCAGATATTTTGTTGTAGCTGTTGTATAGTTTTCCACCCTTGGCGGTGAGTGAGCAGTAGGCAAGATAGTTTGATGTATTAAATATGTAGTTGTTGCCATCGGTGGTGTAGTTTACGGTGTCTGTGTAGCTGGGCATCCAGACTGGGGCTGAATCATTATAGTAAATGTAATAGGTGGCTGTGCTACTTGCTGTGACGTTAACGTAAAACGTTATGGTTGCGGACTGTAAATAGTTTGTTTGGGGGTAGAGTGTGGTGTTCCAGACCTGGCATGGTATGGGGCCAGTCATCCAGCCTCCAGTCTCATTGTAGCGGTACTGTGGAACCAGTATTGAGCCATTATAGCACGTGCCTGGCTCAAAGGTTAAATATACGTCAACCAGATTATTTATTCGATTAATACCGTTTGTCTCTGTAAAGTTGACCTGCGTTCTATAACGGAATGAAGTATTCCACCATGAGGGCTCATAAGGGCTTTTTGTAGATATGGGCTGAGAATATGCAGAGGAGGGAAAAGTGTAGGGTGAACCAAGAAGAGGCGGCGTTATGAACAGTGGGATCACCGTGGCTAGTAGTAGAGCGAGAAGAATGACTGTTGCGGTAAGGGGAAGAAGTCGCCTTCTCAGAAACATTAAACAGCTTCCTCCAAACAGTGTTTGGGAACACTTTTGTGTAATCGCTTTCCACTAAATTAAAACAACTATTTACATTACTTAATTATATAGTCTGAAGGCGAATATAAGTCTTACTTATGAGCTTTTTGACCTCGTATTAGCTATGTGGTTTGCCTTTTAATCGGCGTAGAGTATGCCTAAATTACCTGTTTTTTAGGCTTCAAAATAGGGAAGGAGTCCTAAATAAGAGCTCCCTTTTTTTGAGACGACCAAACATTTGGCTACACAGAACCACATAGTGGATACAATGTCTCGAACTTTTGGAGAGCAGTATTTCTTAGGTTTATTTGGTTTTACTTAATAAGGGGAAACGCGTTTTTGAGTTCTAAAAGCGCGCTTAAAACAAGAGGTGGAACAAAACAAATTATGGGGGATCGGCTCTGCGGATATGTGAGAGTTTCATTTCACTTCTATTCCATAAAGATTTTCCATGATTATTAAAGTCTAGTTCATTTTTATGCCTCAAAAATAGTGGGTTGAAAAAAGTGGGGGGAGGGGATAGAGATTTTATTTTTGAAGTTTGTCCAGTTTTTCAATGAGTTTCATTAATTCCTTGTAAAGCTTGTCTCTGCGTTTAATGTCCTGTGAGGTTATGGTGCCATCCAATTCTTTTCTGCGTAGTTCCTCTATTTCCATTCGAATTTTAAGAAATCTGTCCTGGATTTTTTCCACTTCTCTTGTAACTTCTGGTGTGGGCTTCCCCGCTTCCAGTCTTGGTGGTACTCTTGAGAGGCAGAGGCTTGTGTGAATGTACTCCTTCTGAACCTCGTCATATTTTGGTTCAATCTTGGCTCTTGCAGTCTCATACTTTGACTCACTAATTTTTCCCGACTCCGCCTGCTGAGTCAAATCTTCAAGCTGGGAACCAAGCTTGTTAAGTTCCATTTGAAGTTTCTCTTTGCTCCTTTGCAGCTTTGAGATTCTTTTCCGAACCAACCTCTCAGCCTTATCCAAATCAATCACCGAAGCAAGAATTAAGGGAAGCGACTCCCTGAAAGTTTGAACGTCACCCCTCCAATTTTGGAGCAGGTCCAAGTGTTGCGACTCAGCTTCGGCTAAGAAGCTCCGTAGCTTCCTTCTAATCCACTCCTCCTCTTGAGGGGTGTTGCCACAAGTAATGCAGGTTGCCGTTAAAAAGTCTCCGTCTTCCCTTATGAAGGTACCAAGCTCAGTTTCCAGTTTTCTTAGACCACCCTTTTGCATCTCACCCATAAATGACTTAACCGCCGACATAAAACCAGAAACCAGCGTCACATCCTGCTCCATC
>CAZECW010000080.1:0-30338 GCA_964510585.1 uncultured archaeon
AGGTTCTTTTCGCAGGTCTTGCACTGGGTAGCGCTGCACATCGGGGATGTTCTTCCTCCTCCCTTTTCCATACTTGATTGTGTCCCTTGAGGCGCAGTCGCTGTGGGGGCACCTCACGGGAAGGGGGCGTAGGCGGAGGGAGAAAGCTCAAATATCAGAGGAACCAATTCAGAACTGTGGATCATACTGTTCTCGATGTATATGTACATGTGTTAGAGAATGGTATGATCCACACATTAACCTTACCAACCGTATTTGGCACCAGAACCTAAGCTATTGCATCATATTCTTCAACGCTAATTATAATCGGAATGAACACACAAACGCAAAAAGGAAAAATAGTGAGGATCACTAGCCCGAAGGTATAACTCCAGCAGTCAAAGCAATCTGTATAAAAGGCTGGATTTCGTTTGCTGCACCGATGATAAACAGTGTACCTTCCCCAAGAAGGTCTGACCACTTTTTCTTACCAGTAACCATATCAGTCCAAGCATCAGCAGTTGCGCGAATCACCAAGTCTGGTGTATGACTCTCACCATCAACAAACTTAGCCCTATCCGGCCAAAAAATAATGTGGAACTTTCTATCATCTATTTCAAACATGTGAATTCTACCTACGTATCCTTTAAGCCAATTACGTAGGATACTCTTCGCCGAATCACTCTTGTTTATGGCATCAACCAGATTTTTAAAACCTTCCACAATCTTTTTAACGTCTGCCATACAATCTCCCCACAGTTACTTTTTAATCCATTCGATTAAAGCATCCAAAGCAGCTCTCTTAAGTGTACCTGCAGACAGTGTGCCGTATTTTTCCTCAACTTTTTTCACCAAGTCACCAATATACTCTTCAGGCACAACTACAACAATGTGCGGTAAATTAATCTGTGTAAACCAGCGAGCAACAGATCCAAAGAACTTCATGTCCCTAAGCCACTCTGAAAGATCCTCTTTCTTAATTTCCCTTTTGCCAAGCCACTCACTCATATTCACTTCCCTCCATAAGTAATCCAGTCCTTATCCAAAATCGAAACAGAAAAAACACCCTTAGTCTTGGGAATATGTGTTAAAATATCTCCTGATTTGTTGAGCAGGTCAAATCCTGTAGGCCAATCAATAGCTATCCGCTGTCTCTCGCCCTTCTTTCTGCCGAGAACCACACCACCTCCTCTAATAGTCCATAAAGTGAGAACATACTTCGCGAGCGATTCAGGCGATATTTCACCCTTCTTAGCAATTTCGTTAAACTTCTTTTGAACATCGGGATCCAAATCAACTGTTAACGGCATACTAAAATCCTCCTTTACCTTCTTAACTCACTCCTAATGTATGGAATGCCCCACGCTTCCCTGAAGACAACTCCTTCCATCGGATACCTTGTGGGACCTAGCACTCTTGGATACAGGGGAACACCCAAACAGAATGCAGTCAGTGGCGTCCAACCCTTAGGAATACCAAAATAGTCCGAAACCATTTCACGCCGCCTTTCATCGCCAATAACTGGAAAACTATCCCAACCAGCCCCAACACCCAGTGCAGTAGCTGCAAGCCACATATTCTGTATAGCCATACTTAGCGCGGCAATGTTAATTTCCTTTATTGAACCAGGTATAGTGGGCAAATCATAGTAGTGGTCCGAGTAGCAACAGAGAATTACAGTGTCCGATATTTCTGGATATCTGAAGAGAGAACCGTCAAACATACCCTCAACCGTATCTACTCTTGCTGGTGGAGGCACATACCATAGTCGGTCTGCAGGCATCTCAAATCTGGACATCCCAAAGGCCCCTGAAGATGTTTCCTGAGCCAAGTCTGCCAAAAGTTCTTTTGATTTCTGATCCTTTATGACAATGTACTTCCAAGCTTGTACATTCTCGGGTGATGGTGCATGACGCGCAACATCCAATATTTTCTCAATTTTCCATTCAGGTATCTTTTCACCAACTTTAAAATGCCTAATCGAACGTCTTGTATAAATGGCTTCAAAAACGTCCAAAAATACACACCTCCATTCTATATCCTCCTACATATTCTTATGAAATAGCATGTTTTATATTTAAGTTTCGTATACTTTTACAATCAACACTCTAACATTGGAGATTTACCCATTTTCCAGATCTAAGACAATTTTAAAAATTCATTATATTTTTTTATCTGCCAAGACTTTTTATTCTATGATTTTAAAAAACCGCTATCCGCCACTTTTGCAAAAATAGCAGAAGAAAAAAGAATCAATTCAAAATTCTAAATCAGTAGTTTATGTACATTGACCCACATATTCTATAAAATTTTGCGACGCTTAAATAAGGGATTATTCAGAAGCGACACAAGATTCTCTTCTAACTATTACTTCACCGAGCCGCACCAGTATTTTAGATAGAGTTACTTAGTTTTATCTCAAACGGGAGCGGTTTATAAACTGCTAAATGGAGTAAATACAAATTGGCACAAAGTAATAGGTATGTATTTTTGTTTTTGGGTATGTGGAAGTGTTCTGCCCAACTTCCCTAATAGGGCTTAGATTTGGAAAAGAAGGCTTAATAACGCCTCCTTTACAGGCAGCCAGCAAACAAAAACACATACCTGTAACATTATGCCATATAAATTTAACGAAAGATTTATAAATAACTAATGTCATTCCAGCTCCAGATAAGCGGCAATATGCGAAAAGCAATACTCAGAATTTTTATACAAATTTCCGGAGAAAGGTGTCATGGGTGGTCACTTCATGGTTGAAGAAGCTGACAGTGAAGAGAAGGCGAAAACACCCTATAGGTGCTCGGAATGTGGAGCCGCAGATATAATCCGTGATGTAACCCGAGGAGAATTAATTTGTAGCCGTTGTGGCCTTGTAATCGATGAGCATATGATTGATCAAGGTCCGGAATGGAGGGCTTTTACCTCCGAAGAGCGCTCAAGACGCAGTCGTGTGGGGTCCCCTACTTCATACACAGTCCACGATAAGGGATTAAGCACCATGATTGATTGGCGAAACTGCGACGCCTACGGTAAAAAGTTAACTCCCCGACGTAGAGCACAAATTTACCGTCTAAGAAAGTGGCAAATTCGAACCCGAGTCCACAGCTCTATGGACAGAAACTTGGCTTACGCCATGTCAGAACTCGACAGACTTTCCAGCCAGCTAGGAATCCCCCATGGAGTAAAGGAATCTTCAGCAGTCATTTATCGAAAAGCCATCGAAAAAAGCCTCATTAGAGGACGCTCAATAGAAGCTATGGTGGCGGCATCCGTTTACGGAGCCTGCCGCATGCGCAAGGTTCCTCGAACCCTCGATGAAATCGCTAAACAGTCCAGGGTCGGACGTAAAGAGTTGGGAAGATGCTACCGCCTAGTTCTCAGAGAGCTCGACATCGAAATACCTATCGCCAACCCCATAGACTTCGTACCCCGATTCGGCAACGAATTGCACCTCTCAGGCAAGGCTCAAAGAGTGGCAGCTCAAATCATCGAAAAGGCAAAAGAAATGGGAATAACTGCCGGCAAAGATCCAACCGGACTCGCAGCAGCCTCCATGTACATCGCAGCCATAATGATAGGGGAACGCCGAACACAAAGAGAAATAGCTGAAGTTGCGCATGTCACCGAAGTCACCGTGAGAAACAGATACAAAGAGTTAATCAAAAAGCTAAAACTAGAAGTCGAAATCTAATATAAAAATAAAAAAGCAGCGTTGTTTAAAAACTCCCATATTTCCCCTCTTCTTTCTTTTCCCAATTTTTTCTCTTTTTTCCCTGTGTGTATGCAATTTCCTTTTGTTCCACTTATAACCATAAAAAAACCAATTATGTCCTAGAAAACCGAATATCTATAACATGTGTATTTATTTGTTGTTATCGAATGGCGGATAATAGATCTCAAGCCCAGAAAAGAAGGCTTATTTTAGGCTCTTTCAGCTAAGGCTTCTCTTCCGGAAAAGAAACACTAATTATCCCCACCTTTTCAGGAAAAGGGAGCGTATAACACCAGATTGACCTTCAGAAGCCTAATACACACTCTATAACCATTATATGAGTTCTGCCTCAACTACTTTTTCGTTTATAATTCTTGTGATTTTTACTTTTACCAGTTCGTTTATTGGCGCCCTCTCTGTCTTTAAAACTATTGTGGGGCCTTCCTCTAGAGGGTATGCTATGTATTTCCCGGCTTTGATTTTCTCCGCCACTCCTACTTCCAAAGTTTTGCCTATTAATAATTTCTTTTTTTCTAAATTGATTTGCTTTGCCTTTTCGAGTATGGTTTTGCTTGCTTCGTTTTTTGTTGCAGGAGGTGGTGACTCAAAATCCCCAAACGCGGACATGGGTAGAGGTTTGAACCTATAAATTGTGATTTTCTCAGCTCCAATTTTTGCCATTTTGTCCATTAGGTCTACGGTTTGTTTAGCTGTATCCATAGTTTGTCCGGGTAAGCCATGAATAAAGTAAACGTAAGGCCTTAACCCATAGACTATTGCGCGTTTTACAGCAGCCAAACTCTGCCTTGGAGTTGAGGGACGCCCCACCTTCCTCGAATGAGTCTCAGAACCGGTTTCGCATCCGATATGTATTGTTGTGTGAGGCAGATAAGTGCTTATAATTCTAGCTGCCGACTCGGTGAAAAGGCAGGGCTTCACATTCTCAATAGAGATATAAGTTTTTTCACTGATCTCACTCCGAATTTTTGAGATTTCAGATAGCAGTGATTCAATCTCCGAATAGTTAGCCTCCGGAAGGCAGGGATCAGTAAGAGGATGCGGGCTCACCAGTTTTTCCCTTTGATAATCTAGAAAGTCACTCCCACCCAGAACAATTCGAGTAACTCCTAGTTTTAGAAGACCACGTACCTCTCTTAGTATACTTCTTTTATTTCTACTCCTTGAGGGACCAAAGAGGCTAGGTACAGAGCAGAAACCACATCCGGGCGGAATTCCCTGCGGACAGTAATATCTCTCCGTCAAATTGTCTCCAACGCATAAGCCACACTGGTTACATTTTCTTCCATCGGGCAGGGGTAGAAGCGCCCTGCGATAATTGGAGCAGCCAATCACACAAGTAACGTAGACACGGGAAACCCGAAAATAGGGATAATCAGCAACCCTTTCAATAGAAGGCTCGAACTTAAACTCGAAGGAGGGCGGACGTAGCGGTGTTAATTCAACACCACTAGGAGTCCGGAAAGCCAGCCCTTTGATACCCCTTAGAGTCTCATCATCAGGCATCTGCCCCTCAGAAAGAGCCGTGGTAAGTAGCTCCTTCAGTGTTGCCTCGCCTTCTCCTATAACTACCAAATCATAATCTGCTTTTCCCAATATTTGGTAGGGATCAGCTGCAGCTGGACCGCCTGCAACTGCAACCTTATCTTGGTGCGCCTCTTTCCACAGACTCACTATTTTTCTCATAGAGGGGATATCCATGGTCATACCACTACATAGAAGAACTTCAAAATCCAACAAAATCTTTTGATTCCTTAAAATCTGCTCAGCAGTATATATTCTACATTTAAACTTCAGCTGTTCAAGTACTCCAGCCACCGTCCTCGGCCCCGCACCGATAACATCTCGGGTAAACTTTTTAAACCCTCGCCCTGTAGCCAAGGCATCCACAATTATAAAACGCGCTCTGTCCATTTTTATGCTAACTCATAAATCTCTTAAGCTTACATTTAGAAAGACACTAACTTTAAATAAGTATATTGCGTTCTTAAACGTGACAAAAACATTTCTAAATATCCAAAAAAGTTGGAATGGTGTGTAATGGCACAACAAATATGTCCAATATGTGGTTTACCTAAAGACCTCTGTGTCTGCCAAGAAATAGTAAAAGAAGAACAGAGAATAAAGGTTAGAATAGAAAAAAGGAAGTTCGGGCGTGAGGTAACCATTATTGAGGGCATCAATAGCAAAGATGTTGATTTGGGCAAGTTAGCCACAAAGTTAAAGAGCGCTCTTGCATGTGGTGGTACCTCCAAAGACGATCGCATCGAGCTTCAGGGCGACCACAGGTATCGGACTAAGGATCTTTTGGTGGAGTGGGGTTATCCTGAGAAGAATATCGACGTTTCTTAACACGCTTATTTTCTTTTGGCGTGTAGAAATGTTTCAGAGAATTAGAGACTTGCTCGGAAACCTTACTAGACGCCCCATCAATAAAAGAGGTATCCTAGTTTGTCCGAGGTGTGGAAGCAAGAAAATTAGACCGTGGAATTCCATATCCGGCTTCATCACACCTCCCTACTATTTCTGTCGGAATTGTCATTACTCCGGATACTTCATTGTTGAAGTAGATAAAGAAGAGGATAGCGAGGGAAGTTTTTAGAGTCAAAATTAGAGGTAACACTTCGGATAGCATAGTTTTTGGGTTTATTTAGGCTCTCAAAAAGTTCTGTTTCAACTCTGTGGTACAAGCGGGAAATATTTATTAAACTCTAATTGATAGTCCAAATCGGCAAACACTATCAAGAAGGGATAATAGAATGGTGTACGTGTGCGGCAAATGTAATAGAGAAGTTACTGTGGAGGGTTTAGATCTTCTCGGCGGCATTAAGTGTCCCCAGTGTGGTTATAGAGTGTTGTACAAAGCTCGGCCGCCGGTTATCAAACGCGTAAAGGCTAGATAATTTTTAGGGTTTTTGCGTCTTTTTGGTATCGCGGGGAAAGTTATTTTAGGAAATTTAGAATTAAGTTCTAAAATCTAAGTAATTAGAGGTACTTGCTGTCGTGGGTGTTGGTTGTCATGTCAGGTGAGAGTAACTCTAAAGAAAGCGTTGCTAAACGGAGTTCCGAGAAAAGCTTGTTCGATAGAATTTGGACCTTGGCTTATCATAGAGGTTTTGTTTTTCCCAGTGCAGAGATTTATGGTGGTATTGCAGGAATCTACGATTTAGGCCCCCTGGGCGCTAAGATGAAGAATAATTTGGTACAGGCCTGGCGAGAATTTTTTGTCTTGAAAGAGGTTAATCCACCAGTGTATGAGTTAGACGGTTCCACAATTCTTCCCTATGAGGCTTTGAAGGCCTCCGGACATCTAGATAGCTTTACAGATCCTACAGTTAATTGTTTGAAGTGTAAGAAAGTTATGCGCGCAGATCATTTAATTGAGGACAGTTTGGGTTTATATGTGGAGGGAATGACTCCGGAGCAACTTACGAGAATTATAAGAGAAAATAAGTTGGTTTGTCCTGAGTGTAACGGTGATTTAAGTGATGTTTACGTTTTTAATTTAATGTTGGGAGTAAAAGTTGGTCCGGCGGGTGGGCAGACCGCTTTTTTGAGACCAGAAACTGCTCAAGATATATTTATGGATTTTAAGCGGGTTCAGCAGTCGATGAGGGCGAAGCTTCCTTTTGGAATTGCTCAGGTTGGTAAGTCTTATCGAAATGAGATTTCTCCAAGGCAAGGTTTGATTAGGATTCGTGAGTTTACACAAATGGAGATTGAAATGTTTATTCATCCCAAGGAGATCGGGAACCATCCCAGTTTTTATACGGTGAAAGATACTAAGATTAGAATTTTAACGAGGGAGCAACAGAAGAGGGGGGAGAAGGAGCCATTGGAGATGACAGCATCAGAGTTCCTGGAAAGGAATATTCTTCCCAACCCATATATGGCATATTACCTTGCAAAGGAGACGATTTTTTATCAGAGTTTGGGTATCCCCTACGAAAAGTTTCATTTCAGACACATGATGCCTGAGGAAACACCCTTCTATTCCGGTGGCAATTTTGATCTGGAGGTTGAGCTGAGCATTGGAAGAAAGGAAATTGTCGGTAACGCATACAGAACCAACTACGATTTATCTAACCACATGAAGAAGAGCGGTAAGGATTTGTCCATAAGCATTGACGGGGAAAAAATTATTCCCGAGGTTGTGGAGCCTTCATTCGGTGTGGAGAGGGCTATTTACTGCATCTTGGAACACTGCTTTCGGGAAGACGATGGAAGAGGGTGGACATGGTTCCAATTCCCCCCAAAAATTGCTCCTGTAAAGGCTTTGGTACTACCCCTCGTTCGAAGAGAGCCCTTGACGGATATTGCCTTTAAGACTTATGAAACCCTTAAGAAAAACGGATTAGAGGTAGAGTTTGATGACCGCGGATCTGTAGGTAAAAGATACGCTAGAGGCGATGAGATAGGCATCCCCTACTGTATAACTATAGATTATGACACAGTTAAAGCTAATACAGTTACCATAAGGGATAGAGATTCCAGAAAACAGGCTGTTGTGAAAAGGGATAATTTAGTCGAAATTCTCTTCAAACTGATTTGCGGAAACATAGAATTTAATACTTTATTATAAAATCTTTTAGAGAGGGTAGGTTTCTCCATTTATGGGGGAGTAGGCGGAAATTTTTTTGAGTTCTTCTATTCGGTCAGCGAACTCTATGGTTTTCCACTCTTCTCCGTGCACACAGTAGACTCTTTCAAGCCCCTTAATTTTGGATATGAATCTGAAAAGTCCAGACTGATCTGCGTGAGCGCTGAATTCAAAACTCTTAACTTCTGAGAGAACTTTGAATGGCTCTTCGTCCGGAGAGAGCTTTATTTCCCTTTCTCCATCTTGGAGCCTACGCCCCCTTGTACCAGGAACCTGATAACCTGTAAGACAAATGAGGTTTTTGGAATCCTCCGCTATCTGCTTCAGATAACCAACTATTGGCCCACCCTCAAGCATTCCTGAAGTGCTTATAATGATGCAAGGTTCATCTAAGTTAACGTTTTTCCTTTGGTATACCTCAACAAAAATATCCGACTCTAGAGGGCTTTGCCGAGTGTATCTTATTTGCCTTTTAATCTGTGGACGCAGATAGTACCAGTACAACCGGTAAATCTCATTTATCTTTTTAATCATTCCATCAATGTATATAGGCACCCGCACCAGAACACCACTCCTCACGAAGGCTTCCAGAGACAACATCACCTCTTGAGCCCTCCCCACTGAAAATACGGGTATCAATACCCTCCCACCACGATCAAGGGCCTTGTTTATAGCTTCCTTGAATTCTCGCTCAACCCTCTGAAAACTGGGGTGGCGATCATTATGGGCAGCGTAAGTTGATTCAATTATTAATGTGTCAACCTTGCCTACAGAGGTTTCCGCCATATCTTGAGTTCGAGTATTCCGAGTAGATAGATCCCCAGTATATAGAATAATGCGATCATTAATTTTTAAGCGAACCATCGCCGCCCCTAATATGTGGCCTGACGAGAGAAGCATAGCCTTAATCCCCCCACGTAGATTCATTTCCACATTATAGTTAACATCATATGCGTGGCTTCGGACAGCCATAACGTCTTGGGGGGTGTAGGGTAACTTCATACCCCACTCTTTTTGCAATTTTAAAAAATCTATATGCAAAAGTTCACCCAAATCTTGAGTTGGCGGTGTAGCAATTTCTTGACATCCATACCTCGAAATTATTGCAGGGAGATAGCCTGAGTGATCCAGATGAGCATGAGTAATGAAAACAGTTTTTGGAGGAATAGTTGGCTCTAGAGGGTACTCTTCCTCACTGACTTTGCCCAAATTAATTCCTGTATCCATCAGAATACACTCATCTCCTTTTCTAATGGAGACACATGACCGCCCGACTTCCCTAGCTCCCCCAAGAAAAGATAATTCAATCCTTGCCAATAATCTATCACCAGCTAAAACTTAAATGCTGAACATCTACTCCCTTCAACTTATAATAATCCTAGATCTCATAATCTGCTTTTTGGTTATCTTGTGATTACTTCACATCCATCTTTGAGAACGATTAGGGTATGTTCAGCTTGAGACACCAAACTGCCTTTCTTGTCTGACAACACGTTATATGCGCGAAGTATACCCTTTTCTGTCAACTCCCTTATGGCAAATTTTAGACCAGCCTTAGAAATCTTCTTTGCTAACCATCTCTCAGCAAATGGTAGAGTTTTGAAATCTTTTTGAATTAGACCTAAAACTTGACGTGAGCCCTTAAATCTTAAAGGCACTCTGAAGGGCATCAAACTATAGATGTAAGCGTAAGGCGCCTCAGTTACACTTCCAGAACCTGTAGAGGCAAAAGTCTCAAGAGCATATACCTCGCCCTCCTCTATCTTGGTACCGTGAGGAACAGAGATATTTGGGATAATCTTTGAGCTATGAAGAAAATACTGATCAAGCAAATGACCAGAGAGATCCTTTATAGGCCTAAAGCCATATCCTTTAATCGTTTCTTCGATCTTCTCTCCTATCAGCTTTGTTTCCACTCCTGGTTTAATCAACCCTATAGCAACTTCAAGAGCCCTTTCCGAAGCCTCAATTAACTTATTATGCTCAGGATTAAAACTTACAGTGAACGCTGTATCCGCAATGTATCCATCTACATGTGCTCCGAAATCGATTTTTACCACATCTCTCTCATTTATAACCGTTTTATCATCCGGAGGGGATGTGTAATGCGCCGCAACATTATTTATAGAAACATTACAGGGAAATGACAAACCCACACCCCTACTTAGTAGTTCGCTTTCAACCCTTTCACAGATGTCAATAACAGGGGTACCGGGCTGTACAATTTTCCTTGCAATTTCACGCACTTCCTTCGCAGCTTTTCCAGCCTTCCGGTACTTTTCAAATTTTTCTTCCTCTTCTTGTTGCTGTTTTTGCTCCTGTTTCTCTGAAGATTGATTTTTTACCTTATTAGCGCTCAAAACTTTTCCTCCTGATACTAAGTCTATAATTAATAGAAATTATTAAATCATTCCCTTTTAATTCAACAAGCCGAATAAATATAAGAACAAAAGGTTAATGAGTGACAAATGCAGTATAATTATAAACAAATTTTTACATATAAATTCACATATAACCACCTGAGCTTTACCAAAGATAGGAGACCGAAAAACGGAAATATAGGTTAAATTTATAGCCACTCTAGGGACAAAAATTATTATTGTCCAATAATTTAAGTTCTGTAGTGATCAAGATTGTCAAAAATTGATGAGATCATGAGTTTAATCAGAGACATGGAAGCAAACACACCAGGAATAGAAGCCAGTGCTGTGGTCAGTATACAGGGATTACCTATAGCCTCTGCAATGCCGACGGAAGTGGATGAAAGCGTTGTGGCAGCTATGACTGCCGCTATGCTTAGTGTGGGTGAACGCGCAGCACAAGAACTGGCACGCGGCAACCTACAACAAATAACACTACAAGGAGATTATGGATACATAATTATTAAGGGGGCGGGTATGAGCGCCATCATCACAGTTCTTGCTAAAAGCGACGCCAATCTAGGATTAATAATGATGGTTCTTAAAAAAATTTCAAACAGAATAAGCGAACTCCTATCAGAAGAGTAGAGCAAAACACTTGAATCCACATCTCGGATATTCTGCGAGAGTATTCGAATAATGCTATTAGCATTTTAGGTTATGTTGTTGAATTTTTAGCGGCTCCTACAGGATGTTCTATGAAAAAGAAGAGATGACGGGGGCATCTCAAACCCGAGGAGAAGGAGCTAGAATTGATTTTCTACTGGAATAAATTCTTTTCAAGAAAATTAGGTATAAATTAGAGGCTCAGACCGCCCGAATCGTTCTTCATCCACAAGTCAGACGGACTCATCTTCATCGCCTGCTATATATTAACTCCTTTGAGGCTATAAATTCTACGCTTTCAAAATGAAACCGACGTGGTTTCATTCAATTTCGACCAGAAAGGAAGACTATGGGTCCTTTTATAATTTAGAACAAAAGGTAACAGGCAGAGTTCGATGAAATACGCTCACCTTGAAAGATAGGATTCGACGCACCTCACTATTTCTTCATGAACAACTTCAATGGGCCGATCTGTGTTCATAATTGGGTAATCTTTATTTTTTGCCCTTTCCAAGTAGATTCTACGCACTTTTTTTAAAAATTCAACCCTTTCAAACATGTCTCTCACGCTCTTTTTTCTATCTAAAGCTACCTCTGGATCCACATCCAAATAAATTGTTAAATCTGGTTCAACAATAAATTTGTTAATCTCTTCTATCCAATATGTATCCAACCCCTCAGCCGTTTGATAAACAATTGAAGATTCAATATAACGATCCGAAATAACAATCACGCCCCGCTCAAGGAGAGGTTTAATAACTTTCTCTGTATGTTCCACCCGGTCCGCTGCAAAAAGAAGCGCATGAACCGCCGGTGAACCCCAACCATGGAAAAGGTAATCCCGAATAGTCTTACCGATCGGCCCTTCAGATGGTTCTTGGGTTACAATAACCTCATAATTTTTACTCTTTAGGTAATCCGCCAATTTATTAGAGTGGGTGGTGGTTCCGGAGCCATCAATGCCTTCTAAAACAATGAATCTTCCCTTTTTCACAAGACCGCCTCTTATGGTTACAAAACATTAAAATTTCTAAACCATACAATACAAATTAACTTTATTAAACAATCGGAAAAACCAAATCCATGTAAAGTGGATGATACGAATTGGCAATACAAGAAGACAAGTTCAATATAACACTAAAAGTAATACAGCCTATTGATAAGAACGTCTTAATCAAACCACTATGCATTCAAGGAATGCCGGGAATAGCCAACGCTGGAAAAGGCGCCCTAGATTACATATCAAAACAACTCGGTGCAAAAAAGGTAATGGAAATTTTTTTCTCGGATTTCCCTTCACATGTAAAGATAACCCCAGATGGATGCCTTGACGCCTCTAAAATCGAATTACTCCATTGTAGAGATAAGTCACTAAAAAGGGACGTAATACTATTGACATCAGATAGTCAGCCAACATCAAACATCGGCATGAACGTTCTATCAAAATACATCGCCAACACTCTGAAAGACTTGGGCGTAACGATGATTATTTCCTTAGCTGCCAGACCCATAACCTCCCTAAAAAGAAGCCCAAAAGTGTATGTCACAGCCACCTCACAAAAATTAGTGGAATCATTCAGCCAATTGGAAAATGTTAATGTTCTTACGGATGGAATTGTTATAGGTATGAATGGTATAGTTCCCGTTCTATCTAACAGCATTCACAACATAGATGGGATAATCCTACTCTCCGAGTCTTGCAAAATGCTAAATCACGACATTGCAGCATCCTACGCCCTCATAAAAGTTTTAAAGGCAAACCCCGGCTTGGACATTGATTTATCCGCCCTGGAAAGGGAAGCAAAACTCCAGTGGGAAACCACCGGAAAAATTACAGATAAGAAGATGAGACATAAAGACGAGAAAAAGCCCGAATACATAAGTTAAAAACACCATTTACAGCTTAATAAAAATAAAAAGGGGGAAATTACTTAGGTCTAGTGTACTTCTTTTAATGACACCAGCAGTACGACAGCTAACGCCGCACTAAGAACCAAGAACAATGTGGGTCCAAAAAATGTGCCAGGCAACTGAATCAAAGGTGGAGCTGTGAAGAAGTAGAAGTAAAGAGGAAACTCCAAAACATTAGCCCAGTAGCTTGGAAGAATCGACAAATAGTAGAACCACTCAGCAAGAAGATAAGAGCTGGAGCTAGCCTGGAGCATACCGTATATTAAGGGCCAGATAACACTACCTGTGTGACCCAGAGTCAAAATAATGCCTAGAGCCAACCCTGTTATCATCGGCCCGATAGACTTAATCTCAACTATAGATTCAAAGACAAGCGGCTGAACAGAAATCAGGAAGAAACCAAAAAGCGCCGCCGCAACAAGTAAAATCTCACCATGAACTGTCCCCATTATGTAAAGCATCGGAGTACAGATCAATACAGCAATGAAGAGGAAGATCTTTCTGCGACCAATTTTGTCCGACAATCTAGTTATGACAATAGTGCCCATAATACCGAATAGAAGAACAAGTCCTGAAGCCAAACCGCCGAAGGACTGTTCCATGTTTACAAAGACAAAAAACAACTGCGGATTATATAGAGCAACATACAACTCAGTAAATTTCTGGAATAGAGGTACATTAGACCAAGCAGCCCGCTCAATATAGTCAACAACGCTGAGGTACACCCCAAAACCTACTGCAAAAGCTATGCCAAGCAGCCAGAAATCTCTTGATCTTACAATCCTTGAAAGCCCTTCTTTTAGCGGTACCTGTTTGGTTTCCTCAACAGGTTCGGGAGGAGTTGGCGGTTTATCTCTGGCGATCAGGAAGAATACGATAGTTATAATCACCGTAACAACTGCGTATAGGAACATGGTGTTTTGCAAGCTAGACTGAGCATTATATGCACCGAAAAAGGCTATAAGGAGAGGTGTTAGGATAAGCCCTGTCATGTTTCCACCGTTGCTTGCTATTAGACCTAAGCCTTGGGCGAATGCACCCTCCCTTCTGGGGAACCAAGTAACCGCTAGTTTTGCGAGGCTAACATACATTAACGCAAACGCTATTCCCAAGAAAAATTGAAAGATGAGAAGCCAAGTTACATCCGGCGAGAATGTTCTGAGCACAGCTACAGCACTCATAATTATTGCTCCAAGACCCGTAGCGAATTTCCAACCTTTTCTATCAACTAAAATACCCATCGGGAACGAAGCAAAAATTTCCGTGGCAAGAGGCCCGATAACCAGAAGGGTAATAGTCATATCGCTAACACCGCTGAGAAAGTAGGCTTGCCTTACAGTAGAAGAGATCGCCCCAAAGCAAATCCAAAGCGGTCCACCAATGAAAAAAACTAGCATATATGCCAACAGTGATACCCAGCGGTACCGGTATACCTGGTATTTCTCTATAGCCATTTTCATCCCTCTTTTCAAGTTTTATTCTCTTTTTTGCGTTTTTCTCCTTTATTTTATTTTCTGTTACCAAAATAAAATAGAGGTTGCATCGATAAAATTTAATGAGTTAATACAGTTGGCGTACAATATGAAAGTTTAATTTGCAAAAGTAGAACCATACGCAAAAATAGGGAATAAGTGAAGAGTTTAAATTTGAGGGAATTTCTTTTTTACTAGGCTTCTTTTATTTCTATTTTGATTGCGTCGTTGGGGCAGATATTGATACATCTGTTGCATGAGGTACAGAAAAGTTCAAATGAAGGGATGATTACCCAATTTTCTGGTTCTTTATAGCGTTCTCTGTCGGTTGCCACTAGGACGAAAACTGTACTGGGACAAACTTCTAAGCATTTTCCACAATCCTGTGGTTTGGGACATTTATCTTTAATCCATTGGACTTTTACTTTGGCCGCCATTTACCATACCTCCCTCAATGCTGGGATACTTTCTCTTGGTATCAGTGTTATTGCGTTCTCCGGACATCCTGCTCTACATACACCGCAACCGAAACATTTGAACTGGTTAATGTAGGCTTTACCCAATGTGACTCGAAGGTTTATTGCCCCAAATTGGCAACGGACAACACATTTACCGCATCCTATACACTTGTCAATGTCTACGTCTGCCACATAGTGCCCCTTCAAAAAGTGTTTTATGTCGAAGTCTATTCTTGGTCTTAGAGCTATACATTCAGGGTAGGAACAATTGCACATAGCAAATGCCAGTGGTAGTGGTGTTCCTGCAATTGTGTGAACAAGTCCTTTTTCGTCACACTCATCTAAGAATTCTTTTGCCTCCTCCACGGTTAGTCTTTCTACGCCTCTTGGTGCGTGGTCTACGTATCCCTCCACAGTCTCCCCATGTAACCCTAATGGCATGCAGGTATAAACTTTCTCGTTCCTGTTCATCCTGCGACAGGGACACATAACCCTGTAAACGTCTCCAGCGATTTCAACAATCTTTTTTGCTTCTTCCAAAGTGATTACCTGCCCCATGTGGCCTTCAGGAAACACTCTATCTCGACCTTCATCCTTTTGTATCATACTTTCAATCATCTTTTTGGTCGGCTCTAGTAAACTGGGATCATTAATAACATCTGCCAACATTTTCGCAGCGTCACCATAAACTTTGTCTATTAGTTTCCAGTGATCCAATTCCCACTGTTCGTATCCTAGCTCTTTTGCCAATTTTACTGAAAGATTTCTTTCATTTAGATACCATCTTTTACCTTCCCCATGCTTATAACAGAACTTACACAAAGATTTCACCTCATAAATTAACGCAAGTTTTTGAAATATAACCCAATAATTATTAATTCCTCAAATAATTCTTTTTTGTCTTATAGCATTTACGCTTTATACCCAAAAAATTACTCTAAATACTTTTATTGAAGGGTAGGCAACCTTGTGATATACCAACGCGCAGTAGAGCCTCAAAAAAGCAGCGTTCATAAAGCTCCTTTTACAATTTAAAGCCTCATTCCAAGAAAAAGGAGCCGATTAAATTTACAAAGGTAGTCCTGTCAACCACCAATTGTCATATACAGGTTCAATATGCTCTGAAAATTCATCAACCAAAAGCCTAGAAACAGCGTTTTTTAGGTAGAATACTCCATTTGAGTGTAAAATTGAGACTGCCAAAAAACACATGGGACATAATAGATAACTTTGAGCGTGTAGTTTCTAGAAGGGAAGCCCAATTTAATGGATCCAAAATCCAGGCTTATGTGACTAGTAATATCAAATTATTCTACAATTTCTAATTGAATAGGTTTACCTTTTTTGTCATAAGCATATAAGCTCTGAAAACCATGATAGGGAAATGTCGCAATTATATGTACAAATCCGAAATTAAACATAGAGTTAAGATCCTCGGCTGAGGGCATACTGGAACCGGAAGGGTGTGAATGAATGCTCCCCACAATCGAAAAATCAAATGGTAACATGTGAGGGCAAAACTGTGATAATCCTTGACCATAAACACTCGCCGGAGCTAAAACAATCTCAGTAATCATACCCTTCTCAGCCCTGAGAAGCCCGATAAATTCCCGAGGATGAACATTTCTACTTGCTTCTAGAATACCCTCCACAACCTCCTTTTTAATTCTCACTCTTGAAAGCTTGTAGGTCTCAGATTCACTTAATCCCAAAATTTTTTTCAAGAAACGGCTCATCTTTAAACTTCCCTTACTTGGGTATGTGCATACTTGAGAACATCTACCTTTTTCACCAGAATATTTGGAAAATTATTTTGTTTAATGCCATATTACTTACAAAAAATACAATGCTTTTTTAACTTTCTATCCATATTTTTAAAAATGGAAACATTCTCAAAAAATTTATATCATCCCCACTTCCCTATTTCAAACAAAGAAGGACTAGAACCCTCTTAAGATTCCCTAGGCCAACACAAGAGTATAAGCTAACTTTAACAACTCAAAATCCAATAAATTTAATGATAGACAAAATGTTTTTCAAAAATGAAGCCTTAAAATAATTTCCTAAAAGTATGTTTGTAGGTGAGAAAACATGCCAAAGAACTGGAGAGGTGAGCTCGAAGGTTTATTAAAAGCCATGGAAGATGCTGACCCAGATATAGAAGCCTCCGCAGTAGTGAGAACCGACGGTCTAGTAATGGCTTCGGCTCTACCAAAAGATGCAGACGAAGGTTTAATTGCAGCCATGAGCGCCGCGCTCCTCAACATAGGAAACAGAGCAGTAGCTGAGCTCGCCCGAGGAGAAATGGATAAAGTAATAGTGAGTGGAACTAAAGGAGACATAATTCTCCGAGGTGTAGGAACAGAAGCTGTTTTATCAGCCATAACCAAACCAGGAGCTAACCTAGGACTTCTACTCGTAGAAATGAAAAGAGCCGGAGACCGTATAATAAATGTACTAAAACAAATGTAAAAACTGCATAAAAAATACAATCTCACTAGCCATTCTTACCTCTATTTTTATTTCTTCTAGATTACAATATCCAAATTAAGTTAGTTGTGCATCCCCTATATTTTTGAAAACAGTTCCAGTTTTGGGGAGCCCGCTGAAGTTTGCAGACTATTTCCCATCTCTTTAACATATTTGTGTACAGAAAAATTGAACAAACGCCTGTAGATGCAAGCAAAAGGACTCACTCCCAAAAATAACTAATATCCTTTAAAGTAGGTTTTGCTTAAATAAATAGACTGGGAAAAGCAGCTAAAAATAAATCCATTTTTAGAGGGGGAGCAGATAACTCCGGTTCGATCTTTATGAGCTAAGACTTACTATTATGTTATTCCTGCGGCAAAATTTCTGGCTATTTCCTCGTATTTCTCCAGTTGCCCTCTAGGTAGAGGTTTAACCCTCTCTAAGGCTTTTTCGAAGTGTCTCTTTTTAATTGTATATTTTTTGAAGTCCTCGGTTTTTTCATCTATCTGGTTACTCATAATGTACTCTCTTATCGCTATCATAATAGTTTCATTACAGACCGCGGCAAGATCTGCCCCAGTATAACCTTCCGTTCTCTCTGCCAATTCATTTAAGTCTACCTTTTTATCCAGAGGACTCTTAGCCGTGTGAATTCTTAAAATCTCCTTTCTGGCCTCTTTATCCGGAACCGGAATATAAATTATGCGATCAAATCTGCCTGGACGCAGTAGCGCGGGGTCCACAATGTCGGGCCTGTTAGTTGCAGCTACAACAACTACATCGTGAAGTTCTTCCAATCCGTCCATCTCGGTGAGAATCTGACTTATCACCCTTTCAGAGACATGAGAATCACCGTAACCAGCTCCACGAATTGGGGCGATTGCATCAATTTCATCAAAGAATATGATGCAAGGTGCAGACTGCCTAGCTTTCCTGAAAGTTTCCCTAACTGTTTTCTCGCTTTCACCAACATACTTGCTGAAAAACTCCGGTCCCTTGACTGAAATGAAGTTTGCTTGGCTCTCATTTGCCAAAGCCTTTACTAGCAGAGTCTTGCCAGTTCCGGGTGCACCATGGAGGAATATTCCCTTCGGAGGTTTGGCGCCCATATAATTGAAGAATTTACCGTATTTAAGTGGCCACTCAACAGTTTCTATTAATTCCTGTTTTGCCTCTTGGAGACCACCCACATCATCCCACCTCACATTTGGGACTTCTATTAGAACTTCCCTCATTGCTGAAGGTTCAATATTTCTAAGAGCATTGGTAAAGTCCTGCATATTCACCTCTATTTTGTTGAGTACTTCCGCGGGTAGACTCTCTGTTTCTAAATCTATTTCGGGCAAAATTCTTCTAATAGCAAGCATTGCAGCCTCTTTACATAAAGCTTCAATGTCTGCCCCAACGAAACCGTGAGTATATTCTGCTAAGAACCTTATGTCCACATCGTCTGCAAGAGGCATCCCTCTTGTGTGTATTTGCAATATTTCCAGTCTCGCTTGCTTGTTGGGTATCCCAAACTCAATTTCTCTATCAAAACGCCCGCCACGCCTCAGAGCAGGGTCAAGAGCGTTAGGCCGGTTTGAAGCACCTATAACTACAAGTTCTCCTCTAGATTGTATTCCGTCCATTAGTGCTAGAAGCTGGGCAACGACTCTCCGCTCCACTTCCCCAGTAACTTCCTCTCTTTTAGGAGCTATACTATCTAGTTCATCTATAAAAATTATGGCAGGAGCGTTCCTCTCTGCCTCTCGAAATATTTCTCTTAGTCTCCCCTCACTCTCTCCGTAGAATTTGCTCATAATTTCGGGACCACTTATAGAAATAAAGTAGGCCTCGGTCTCATTTGCCACCGCTCTCGCCAGAAGAGTTTTTCCCGTTCCCGGCGGCCCATGCAGTAAGACGCCCTTTGGCGCGGAGATACCTAGCCTCTCAAATATCTCGGGGTGACGCAGAGGGAGTTCAATCATCTCGCGAACCCGCCTCACCTCCTCATGCAAACCACCAATATCTTCATATGCAACCTTACGCACCCTGCTATCTTTAATTTCTTTAACCGGTTTGGAAGTTATCTTAATCTCGGTTCCCTTATTTACTATTACCGCATCGCCCTTCGGCTTATATGATGCCACAACCAAGAGAATCTTTTTACCCATCAAGGATAACTCTATATAATCCCCTGCAGTAAAGACCCGCCCATCAAGAATTTTTTTAAAATATTCTTCACCTTCAACTAAGCTGAGAGGTTCAGTGGGTGCCAGCTCAATTTTGGAGGCGGGACATGCTTCAATTCTTCTGATACTTGCCTTATCATCAATTCCTACACCAGCATTTTTTCGGGTTGCACTATCAATTCTAATAATCTGAGTCCCCCTATCTTCGGGATAACCATACCAAGAAAGAGCTGCGGTTCTCCTTCTACCAACAATCTCCACAGTGTCTCCAGTTGTAATGTTAAGTTTTTCGGCAATTGAGGGATCTATCCTAACGATTCCATGCCCTACATCCCGGGGCTTAGCTTCTGCTACACGGACAACCGCAGATCTCATCAAAAACCACCTCAGAACTTCAAAGTGCTCTTTATATTAAACAATTTTATGTGTACGTTGAATACTCTTCCACTTTAAACATTTTTCCTAAATATTAAAGCGTTTGATCAAGTATAACATATTTTTATTCGAATTCTATTGTTGCAGGAGGTTTAGACGTGATGTCATAGAGAACCCTTGAAACCCCTGGAATTTCTGAAACTATACGGTTCCTCATTTTAAACAGCAGCTCCCAAGGAATTCTAGTAGGTTCAGCAGTCATGGCGTCTTTGGAATCCACCGCGCGAATAACTACAATGTTCCCATAAGCTCTCGTTCCCTCCTCAGTCATCCCTGTAGCCTTATCGTTGAGTAGAACCGCGAAAACTTGGAATGAAGGGAGATTTTTAGATTCTTCCTCAACGATTTTTGTAGCTTTCCTGACCAACTCTACCTTCTCAGGGGTTACTTCACCAATCACTCGAATAGAGAGTCCTGGTCCTGGGAAAGGTTTACGATTAACAATGCTATCGGGAAGGTTGAGTTCCTTAGCCACTTTTCGAACCTCTGGCTTATAGAGTTCCTTTAATGGCTCAATAATTTTGAGACCGAATTTTTCTAGAGGGTTTATTCCTATCTGTTCGAGCACGTTGTGCTGTGATTTCACACCTCTTACGGTTTCAACAACATCAGCGGCTATTGTTCCTTGGAGAAGAATTTTAACGCCTAGTTCCCGGGCAATGTTGGCAAGAGCTTTATAGAATGTTTGCCGGAAGGCTTTTCTCTTTTCTTCGGGATCAGTTAGATTCTTCATGGCTTGGAGAAAGTTTTTCTTAACATCATAGAGCTTTGTTTCAATTCCCATATCTTTGAAGATTTTAGTTACCGCCTCTGGCTCTCCTTCACGCATCAATCCATCATCCAAGAAAACAACCGTTAATTTGTTCTTCAGAGCTTTAAAGCCGAGAACCGCAGTAACCGAACTGTCTACTCCACCCGAGACTGCCACTATAGCCTTTTCATCACCTACCTCCTGCCTAATCCATTCCACCTTTTTGCTGATAAATTCCTTCGCATCAAACATACAATACCACCAAGCCAAAAATTTATGAAAAACGTACGTCTAATTCCAAAGGAATTAAGACGATAAAAACTATTACCAATACAACAATGCCTTCAGATAATTTTTGGTGAAGACTATGGATATGAGTCCTTCAAGTTGTCTTTTTATGTTTTCTCTATGTCAAAAATTTCATTATCGTCTAATTCCTTGATGTTTAAAGCTATTTCTTCCAGAGTTTTTTCCTTACTTTTTATGCTACTGTCAAGATTTTTAAGAAATTTGTTTTTACAGCGTATCACTATCTTCCCTCCTTCTCCAATAAATTCACCGCTTATTTCTGATGGAGATTCAACCACAGCCAATTTTGTGTTACCTATAGTGCATCTAGTTGCTATCTGGATTCCATCTATAACACAGCTGCGTGGAGGCATTAATGCGGTTTTAACTTTGACACTGGATATTTGTTTTAAAAACCTGTGTGCAGCTTTTGACATCCTGAGGCCCAATACAAGGAAGGGCCCAAGATGCCCATGAAAGTCAACTGCTCTTTTCAGAAGCTCAGAAGAAACCTCGTATGATTCAGTGTTTTTGTCCTTATTCATATCTCAAAAACCCCTTTTATTATTTCGGCGGACATATACCCATTCTATACTCATTCATTACAAATTTATAATTAAGTATATTCAAATCCTCAGTAACGAATTAGTAATTAGATATACAAAGAGTTATTAAACCAAACGGTATATTTCTCGAAATAATAAAAGTCAACGCTTGAAGGTTTTAAAAATGAAGGCGTTCATAACTGCAGAATTTGACGAATATGGACTTAGTCTATTAAAAAGACACATGGATTACGCATATGAAAGCTGGCGTGACACCAAGAAGATATACTATGATGAAAATGAGTTCATTAGGAAAATTAAGAGTAAGGAAGCGGATGTTCTTATTGTTGAAGCTGATTTCGTTACAAAAAAAGTGATAGAACAGTGTGAATTGAAAATAATTGCTTCGTGCAGAGACGACCCTTGGAATGTGGATATCAAGACTGCTACTGAAAAGGGAATTCCAGTTTTTTCCGCTCCCCACAGGAATACTGAGTCTGTCGCAGATTTGACAGTGGGACTCATGCTATGTGTGGCACGTAACATTATGAAGGCGGATCGTCTTCTGAGAGCGGGAAAAATTATCTATAAAAGTGAAGCAGACCTTTTAACCTGCCACAACATACTTAAGGGAATGGAACTCGGAGGGAAAAAGATTGGAATAATAGGTTTGGGCGCCATAGGCTTTCAAGTAGCCAAAAGGCTGAGGTACGGTTTCGGCGCAGAAATCTTAGTCTTCGACCCCTATGTTGATGAGAAACGCCTGAAAGAGGTTGAAGGTAAAAGGGTAGATCTGGAAACTCTTATGAGGGAGTCTGATATTGTAACCGTCCACACTAGAGTAACCCCTGAAACCACTGGTATGATTAAGAAAAAGCATTTCGAAATGATGAAAAAAACTGCATTCTTCATCAACACTGCACGCGCCGCCATAACAGAAGAAGATGCCCTATTTGAAGCCCTCAAGGACAAAAAAATAGCGGGAGCCGGCTTAGACGTCTTCATAAAAGACCCCATAGAATCAGGTGACCGTTTCCTGACCCTTGATAATGTTATCGCCACCCCCCACATAGGTGGAAACACAATTGACACTGTCAAGCGTCAATCAAAGATGATTTCAGAAGACATTGTTAATTACTTATCCGGAAAAGAACCTAAATATATCCTTAACAAGGAGATCTTAAAAACAAAGAAGTGAAATGTATGGGTGAAGAAAGTCTTATTGCCATAGATGTGGGAACTGGCTCTGTAAGATGCGCAATCTTTGACACAAAGGGAAATATCATATCATTCGCTCAAGAAGCTTGGGACTATGAAAGTCCACCTGAAACCTTTGGCATCGGAAAAGAGTTTAACTGCGATCAGCTCTGGGAAAGAATAATCCGCCTCATAAAAGAGGCTATGAGGCGGGGCAAAATTGATAAACAAAACGTTTTGGGTCTGAGTTCCACAAGCCAGAGGGAGGGAGTAATTTTCTTAGATAAGGAGGGAAGAGAACTCTATGGCGGGCCAAACATAGATATCAGAGGCATACTCGTAGAGGATAAAATCCAAAAACTGGTAAAACTGGAATTTCAAAAAATCACGGGACACTGGCCCCCATCCATGTTTGCTCCTGCACGTATGTTCTGGTTTAGGGAAAACAAACCGAACGTGTACAAAAAGATTGCTCATATGCTAATGATTAACGACTGGGTTTTATATAAGCTATCAGGAGTGTACTCCTCAGAACCCACTAATGCCACAGAATCATTTTTATTCGACATAAGAAACAGGACATGGTCACAAGAAATAATTGAGGGCTTTCAGATATCTCCAGATATCTTACCGGACGTTTATCCGTCTGGTACAGTGGTGGGTGAAATAACTGCGGAGGTAAGCGCCTTAACGGGACTGAAGAAGGGTACCCCAGTGGTTACTGGCGGGGCGGACACCCAGTGCGCTTTGGTGGCGGCTGGAGCTTTAGATGAGGGACAAATATGCACCATTGCGGGAACAACTACTCCAATCCAGATGACCATTTCCAAGCCCATAATTGACTCAGAGAGAAGAATCTGGACTTGTTGCCACATAGTTCCGAAAATGTGGATTATAGAAAGTAATAGCGGTATAATGGGCAGAGTCCTGGAATGGTTTAAAAATTGGATATTAGACTTGGGAGTGGAAGAAGCTGTTAAGAATAGGTCTAAAATCTACGAGGCTTTTAACAAGTGGGCTTCTGAGGTGCTTCCGGGTGCTAATGGAGTGAGAGTGACTATGGGGCCCCAGATAATGGATTTCAGCGAGAAATTAAGTGTATCACCAACGGTTATCTTCGCTCCCTCCCTCTTGCTGGTTAGTGATGCCTTGTCGCTGAAAAATATGATACGGGCGATTTTTGAAAATTTTGCTTTTGCAATAAGGGCGAATAGTGAGCAGATAACAGATGTTTCAAAGATTAAATTTGACAATATGAGGATTACGGGAGGAGTTTCAAGAAACAAAACATTACTAAAAATTCTGGCAGACTGCCTTGGTGTACCAGTGAGAACACCCACGGTTAAGGAAGGCAGCTCCTTGGGTTGCGCAATGTGTGCGGCCGTGGGTACAGGCGTTTATAAGAACTTTAATGAAGCGGTAAAGTCCATGATAGTTTGGGATGAAACATTTAACCCCGACGACACTACCCATAATCAATACGAGAATTATTACTCTGAATGGAAAAACCTATATTCAAAAATGTTAAATCTACAGAAATGAAACATTTCTCCAGTGGTGTTATCTATGAGTGATGTAAAGCAGAAGCTGAGAGAAGAACTTGTAAGGTATGGAAGACTCATGCCTGAGAGAAACTTGGTTGTGGGCAAGTCGGGAAATCTCAGTGCACGAGTCCCTGGGGAAGATTTAGTTCTAATTACACCCAGCATGATTGAATATCAAGTATTAAAACCAGAAGATATACCTTTAGTAAATTTGGAGGGCGAGGTTTTAGAAGGTAAAACAGTGCCTTCAACAGAGAAAGTTATGCATTTGGCAGTCTATAAAGCGAGAAAGGATGTAGGTGCAGTCATCCATGCACACCCCATATATGGCACAATTCTAGGAGTTGTGGGCAAGCCTCTACCCATCCTTATAGACGAAATGGCCATTAGGCTGGGGGGTCAGGTAGAGGTCGCCGAATACAAGCTAGCTGGAACCCTCGAATTAGCACAAAGCGCAATAAAGGGACTTGGAAACAGGGCAGCAGTCTTCCTAGCAAACCATGGAACTCTATGTTGCGGAAAAGACCTCAAAGAAGCATTTCACGTAACAGAATTTCTAGAAAGAATGTCGCAAATATATGTTATCAGCCTACTACTCGGCAAGCCCAACCCTCTACCCGAGGAATCCATAAAGTTAGAAACCGAAATATATAAATTCCTACATAAAATAGAATGAAAAGCCATTGCAGCGACGCTGACAAGTTAAAAAACAAATAAAAATTTTTGTTCTTAATGCTAAAATAAATCTTCAAGATAGAAAATTGAGGGCAATAAGGGAATAAATTTTTGACATTATAACCATATCCTCTATGTCAACGTACTCGTTTGCTGAGTGGCTACTCTCATTTCCGGGGCCCAAAATGACGGTAGGTATACCCTTTAAACTTCTTATGTACCGCGCGTCGGTTGCCCCTGAGCCAATGATAGTGTTAACTTGTTGTGTTCCAGTTATTTCTGCGACACATTTTTTCACAAGTGAAACAAAGGGATGATCAGGATTCTCATAAGAAGGTAAAGCCACATCTTTGTCTAACCCTATCCCCCGGATACCCGAATCAGCCACAATTTTCTGAATCTCAGAGAAAACCTCTTCAGGATCTTGGCCTGGAAGCAGCCTGATGTCCACCTTAGCCTCAGCATAATCGGGAACTACGTTGGTCTTCACGCCTCCCTTAATTACTCCAATGTTAACAGTCATTCTACTGAAAAGCTCCTTATAATTTTCGACTGGAACTCCAGAAGTCTTAGCAATCCTCTCATAGTAGGGAACACTCTGCTCTATTATTTTTTGAACTACGGGCGGTGGCTGGACTTTTTTGTTTTCCAATTCTTTAATCATCAGTAGTAACTTAATGAGCTTCTCAATAGCATTTTCTCCCAAAAATGGAACACTAGCATGGGAAGCTCTTCCCAGTGCTGAAACATATAGGTCAAGTATTCCCTTCTCAGCAATACGCACCGCAAAACCCCAAACTCTGGAAGAGGTGCCCTCACCCACAATGCATGCGTCACCGGCACTTATACCCTTCTCTACAAGATACTTTGTCCCATAATGTCCACCAGTTTCTTCGTCAGGAACAAAATCTAACTGAATTCCTCCCCTAACATCTGCATCAATTTCAGAAAGGTAAGATGCTACAACTATGGCGACTGCCAAACCTGCCTTCATATCCGAAGCGCCCCTACCAAAAATCTTTCCATCGCGCACCACTCCCACATAGGGATCGGTAGACCATAGTTCCCTTCTACCCGCCGGCACCACATCCATGTGTCCGTTCCACAAGAGCCTTTTTCCTTCTCCTTTATCAAGTCTGGCAGAAACACTGATCTTCCCCCTTTCGGGTTCATAAGTATTAACCCTAAAGCCCCTCTCTTTAAAATAATCTCGAATAAAGTAAGCTATGTCTGCAACGTTCGCTGGAGGATTCTCGCTTTTAAAACCTATCAATTCGCAACACAGTTTCACCATTTCATCCCGTTTATTTTCTATCCCTTTAAGAACCTTCTCAAAATTCAAAGCAACCACCAATATAGATACAATCTCGTAATCTAGCAAAAAAACAATCACTAATAAAAGTGACTGTCAACACCCAACCTAAAGATTAAAAATACGTCCCACCAACCGAAAAATTGCCTACCCTAAAAACTAGTTTTAGATGCCGCAAGAAAAGAGTAGTTTAATTTGAATATTTAAGAAAAAAGTTTGTCATATAAATAGATAAAAAAGATAGTACCTGAGAAAAAGCGATTGCAAAATGGGGAAAACCAAAAAGCTAGCTTTGAAAGAGGGTTCATACCTCCTTATTTACAAAATTATTTCCATACCGTCGAATGCTACGTGAAATTCGCCTTTATTTCTGATAAATTCGCATAAGTCATCGTGGGGCAGCGTCCTGTGCCCAATGTGTGTGAAAACTGTTTTTTTAACTTTGCAACTAGTTGCGAATCTAATCCCGTCCATGATGCTTATGTGTCCCCATCTACTTGTTCCTACGGGCAGGGGATGTTTAAGCGTTGAACCGTCCAAAAACAGACAGTCTAACTCCTCAAAAAATTTTTTATCATCCTCCCTGACTAGGCTTCGAAAGTCTGGAAAATAACCTAAAACTTTTCGGTCCTTAATGACGAATCCCACGGTTGAAGCATTTTTTGAATGAACCACGGGCACCGGAGTAAACTTCAATCCACCCAAATCAAATGACTTGTAACTTTCGAAAAACTCTTTTTTATAACCAGCGTTTGGAAAAATTTTCTTAAGAGCTATCCAAGTTTCTTCCAATCCATAAACAGGAACTCCCCTCATAGCCCTAAATTTTTTGGGAATAAGATCGTGTAAGCCTAATATGTGATCCGGATGGCTGTGAGTTAGCAAAATGGCAGTTATCTTTGAAATATTAAATCTAATAAGCTGGTGGTAAATATCGGGCCCCGCATCAACAAGTATGGAATCATTAATAATAATAGCTGATCTCATTCTTTTGTCCTTCTCATTTATAGATGAACAGATTTTACAACCACATCCGAGTCGAGGAAGAGCCCAACCAGAACTAGAACCCAGCACTTTAATCTTCATTTGACCCTTCACGACCTTAAATTGTTTGGCTTAAGCCAAGAAAAGTAACCCATAAACTTTCCAATTTATTAAAAAACTTACATAAAGTCTCTATATCTTAAAATACATCGTAGGTATTATAATTCTTTTATCCATAAATTGGAAGATAGAAGATGTTGCTGGTTCAGGTGATTTTATGGTTAAAGATGTTAGGAGATTCGTTAAGCCTCACCTAATAGGGATTAAATCCAACTATGAGGTTTTAACCGGCATTTTGGGAGCAAAAATAGTTAGCGACGCTATATGTAGCGAGGAAATGATAAGAATGTTTAATAATGAGAGCCCCTACCCGCCCTCTCCCAAAGTTTTTAACGTTGTGGAAGACCACCTAACATCGATAAGCAGATACCCCGACCCTACTTGCTACTACCTGAATGAGAAGATAGCAGAATATGTCGGTCTCAAGCCTGAAAACGTAATCGTGGGAAGAGGGTCGCTTGGAGTTATAGAATTAATTTATAATGTTTTTGTAGGACTCGGCGATGAGGTTATAATTCCTATTCCCTCCTTCGAGCAATTTGAATTCTTATGCAATATGGTTGGTGGAAAACCCGTTTTTATACAACTTGAAAAGCCAGATTTTGTCCTAAAACCAGAAATGGTATCAGAGCGCGTTACTAAAAAAACCAAGCTTATAATTATTATAAATCCCAACAACCCCGTAGGTAACTACACACCTATAGAAGCCGTCAGAGAAATTTTGGAGGAAGATGCCATCGTTGTGGTGGACGAAGCCTATTACGAATACTGTAAAAAGACCGTAGCGCCATTGGTTTCAGAATATGAGAATCTAATTGTTACCAGAACCTTCTCTAAAGCCTTCAGCCTTGCAGGTCTAAGAATAGGATACGGCCTCGCGAATCCCGAACTAATAATGCAACTGCGCAAACTTGACACCGTCTTCCCCATGAGTGCGGTTGCCATTCAAGCCGCTATAGCTGCCCTCGAAGACACTGATTACGCCGAAAAAAACGTTCTAGAAACCATAAAGGAAAGAGAGTATATCAGAGAAGAAATAGCAAAAATCGAGGGACTGAAACCCTACCCCTCAGAAACCAACTTCATACTAGTAGAAATCACCAGAGATAATTTTGATGCAGGAAAATTAACAGCAAAGCTTTTAGAAAACAAGATTCTAATAAAAAACTGTGCGGACCAAAGAGGTTTAAACAGTAAATTTTTCCGAGTGTCAACATCAACACCAGAAAATAACAGACTATTCATAAAAGCTCTAACAAATATAATGAAAACACAAAAATCCTAAAAATCAAGCATCAGCCGCCTAACCCAAGCCTACTTTTAATAAAAAGTGGAAGGTAAAAGTGGTTTAAAATGGTTCACATTTCCTTGAACAAGTCGTTAGTTTACGCTGACATTTTTTTCGGGTTCCTTCTTTAGAACAACTCTCAGTACTCCATTCTTATAGACAGCTTTTGCATCTTCACCTTTTACTCTAGCTGGTAGACTGATGTTTGCTTTGAATGTTTTCTTCTCTGTCCCCCTTAGTTTTATTTCTTCTTCGTTGTGTTCCCGCTCCGCGCTAACTTCCAAGTAATAGTCGCCTACTCTTAAGTCAATATCGTCCTTCTCAAAACCAGGAATGTCAATCTCCACTATAACACGCTCTTGGTCTTCGGCAATATAAGTTGACTCCAAAACCCTCATTTTCTCAAACAATTCTGGGAATCTCTGGGACATCAATTTTCCAATATTTCTCATGTGATGTCTGAACCTGTGATCCCAAGGAGGGAAAAATTCCGGCCAGTACCACTTACCGCAATCCATAACTTTTTTCACCTCCTATTCAACTTTTATCCTCTTCGGTGATTCAGGGGAGGACTCCTGTTCCAGCCTATTGATAGTGGCATCAATAGATTTCAACTCTGATTCCAGTTGAGCCTTTAACGCCCTCAAAATTTTCAGAGTCTCCTCAGGAGACAGAAAAGATGTTGCGTAGTCTTTTGCAAGCTTGGCCAATTGCTCAATCCTGTTAGCCATGAAGTGAGTTCTTTTCAGAGCATACTTCTCAAAACTGGAACAGAGATGATCGTCAACAAAGCCCACAAAATTCTGGAAGAAGTCAATTTCCCTATCAAACTTCTCCACGATTTCTTTCAAAGCCTCTTCACCAGAGGGAGTTATCTCATACCTTTTTCTGCTAGGACCTCTGTCACTCTCCTCCTTGGTTCCTTGAATTAACCCTCTTTCTTCAAGTCGAGACAACGCGGGATATATCACACCAGCTTTGATCTCCCAAAAACCCTTAAACTTCTCACTGAGTCTGTTTATAATCTCATAACCATAACAAGGTCTCTCCTTAATCATCACTAATATGAGAAACTCCATGGGGCTTATTTTCTGAAGTCTATCCCAAACATTTCTACCGAAGCCACGTCCCTGCCATATCATATTCATCACACCGATTATTGTTAACTCTACATATTATTAACTAATTATTGTTAACTCTATATACTAGATTCAAATATAAACCTTTCGGTAAAAACAGTATTTGAAAATGAGTTTTGGGGGTAGGGATACCCTTATAGTGGAGGGAAGGGTATTCTTACCCCCGTGGTGGAAAACATGATAGAAATACTTCTCCTCCAAGGTATAATAATCTTTCTCCTGATCACCCTGATAATCA
>CAZECW010000081.1:0-7643 GCA_964510585.1 uncultured archaeon
TGGTGTGGATGCTTTTCTAACCCTTCTCTCAGGAGGTTTGTAGTCAACCTCGATGAGCACACATCTATTTTTCAAAATTCACCAGTTTTAATGTTAAGCAATTATAACCTTTAAGCTATCACGCTAAGCCCGAAAATGTCGCAACAGGGCACCCAATACTAAAAGTTTTTATATCCCTGTTATAATGTATTAAACAACGACAATGCAATAATTTATTTCGAATAACTATTCTTATAAATTTTTAAAGGGAAAAAAATGTGATATATGGACTGCTAATATTTGACAGGAACGGAAAAAATTTCTTCCAAAAGTTCTACGGAGTCGGCAAAGCAATTGTGGATCAAAAACTCGTACGCCAATTTGCAAAAGACCTCATAATCCTCACATATAGTCTTAACCAGAACGAGAGAATCGAGTCTCTAAACCTGGAAAAGCTGAAATTCTTCTACTACCTCTCCAAAGAATTGGTGTCTGTCCTGTGCACTGATCAAAATGAAGACCAAAAGTATGTTAACGATAAACTTCTCCAAGTGCACCAAGAATTCATTAAACTTTTCAATAGTCTACCCTTAGATGAAAGTAAACTGGAGATGGAGCCTGGAGCTGATAGCCATCCATTGAAGGTGTTTGAGAAGAATGTGGACAAGATTCTCTTCCCCTACCTTAAAACTGCTATACTTGGAGAGGGTGGAGTTGGAAAAACAACACTCCTAAAACTCATCATGGGCCAAAACACGAGTTCCACCTACATTCCAACTGTAGGAGTAGACATTAAAGAGTTTGACGAGACGCAAAACATGAATCTCGTTCTCTGGGACTTTTCAGGCCAGCCACGTTTCAGAAAACTCTGGAGCAGCTTCCTTGAGGGAACAGACATCGTCATCCTAGTCACAGATTCCACACCCAAAAACGTAGAAGAAACAAAAAGAATGTACCAACTACTCAAAGAGGAAAAACCAGAACTAAACTTCATACTCATCGCCAACAAACAAGACCTACCAAACGCAACCCCACCCAAAGTAATAGAAAAGTACATTGGACTAAAAACGCACGGACTAGTTGCAATCGATCCAAACTACAGAACAAAAATACTAGAAATAATCAAAGAAAAAGTAGCAGAAATCACAAAAGCCAAATCAAAAATATCCCTACCCACCAACAAAGAATAAAAAACAAGCACAAAACAATCCACAACCAACCAGTCCCAAAGACTAAAACAGCCACCCTCACCAAAAAACTTGGGAACCTCCCTCCAAATAGTCCAGACACTCACATGACTGGTTTCGGGTTTAGAAGAGGGGGTTCAGTTTCAGTGTGGGGTAGCCTTGCGAATAATCTACTTCTATAACGTGGATTCTACTTCTCGGCTTTAGAGATTGGAATAGGAATACTCCTCCCCTCTCCTCAATCCTGAAGTGGTAATCCGCCATACTTGCGACCTTGTCAATTATTTCTGTTCCATGTTTGACCACCCAAACTGCTAACAATTTTTTGTTCTGAGTTTCAAACTTTGCCTGTTCCAGAATAGGAATTAGGCGATTTCCATACCTGTTAAGGAGGGAATCCACACCCCACAATACACCGCAACCCTCTGGCTCAACCTTCCTAATTGTTTCCCTATAGCTCTGGAGAAATTCTTGTGCAATTTCAGACCTTGTTTTTCCCTCCATCACTCCCTCCTTGATTACTATTGCCTTCTTCGCGTTCTCCTCCCCAATAAACTGGAGAAAATAGGAGTATACTTGTTCCATGCTCACTCCAAGTGAGGGGTGGCCAATTGCACCCTTTCCTTTAGAAAGGAAATTAGTTGCAGTCAGCATCACAAAGTAAATGTAGGCTTCCTTCACAACATTTTTACCTACTTCCAAAAGTATCGTTGAGCCTTTTTCGTATCCCCCTCCCAAAATATTATCAAGGTCTCTGATTCCGCTGGAGAACCTTGTTTCAGAGTCGGGCAAAGGCTCAAACCTCCTCCTTTCCCTAGGAGGCTGAATTTCAAAAGGCTCAAAGTGCTTGAAAACCCCACCATCAAGCGTGAAAATGTAGGAGAATTTTTTACATTGGGCCCCCCTCAGCTTACCAATTTGCATAATTCTCAGCTGTTCACCATCCAAAAACTCCCTCCTCAGAAGCACAACTCCATCCACCAAATAGTCCAGACCCCTCTCATCCTCATACTCACTAACAAAAATCATCCTTAAACCCATTTCCCTCTGAAAATCTAAGAGATCAACATAAATTCTCTCAGCCGTCGCCTCCTGAATACCCTCAATAGAGTCAAAAACAATAAGTGCATTCTCCCTCCCCCTTAAAAGCTCATAAAGTTCACCAATAAAAGACGGCTTATCCGAATACCTAATGAAACCGAAATCTTTCTCAGCCTCCCTCAACGTGGCCCTAGAGAAAATAGACTTCGAAGCATCAACAATATGATCCACTGGAACAGAGTCCCCAATCCAAGGATAATCCTCAACCAGATCCCGCGGCTTAATCCTAGTGGTAACATAGAAACCATGCAAGCCGCCCAGCATCCTCAAAATTGAGAGGGCTAGAATTGTTTTCCCGGTACCCGGCAACCCCTTAATCAGCAGGGAAACACTAGGAGACTTAAGAAAAACTTCCAACTCTCCAGGAATCGAAATCCCACCATAAACCATAAAGCCACCACACCTAACAATACAATATGTTAACTATGAAAAATAGATTATCTATATATATTTTTTTTCGCTACACTGAGCAGCAAGGTTAACCTAGCTTCACTTGTTATGGGCTGATTCATGTTTTGCAAAAGTATTTACTGGTTTAAGCTCAAAATCGGCGTCTAAAATTGATTAAAATTTCATTTTAAAGTCAGAAGTCCGGGAATGTCAAAAAGGCACTATCCCACAATTAGAGTCTCCGAGGTGACTGCGCCGCATTCAGAAGGGTAGAGTGTTAAAAATTTGGGGGAAGGTAAACCTAAAAAAGATTTTGAGGAGTTATCGCTGGGAGGGTCATGTTTTTAAACAATATTCTTTGGCACTGGTTCGTTGCGGCGACATGCCCTTGGCTTGTCTACTCATTTCTCCTCCTCTATTTTTTACACAAATGTGTTAAAAAATGATTTTTTAAGCCAGCAAGAGAACAGATTCCTGCAAATAGGAGTGTTTTTTAAACATATTGGAAGGGATATGGATTAACTCCTTAACACCATATGAGTCACTTAAACCTGTGAAAACTGCATACCTGCATACTTGGAGAATTTTCCGAAATTTACAATCGTTAATTTTATATATTAGCAAATGAACTTGTTCTCCGAGTGGTTATAATGGAAAACAAACTGGAATGCCTAATCTGTGGAAATACTCTATCCCCAAAAGAGAAAAGCGAATACTGCTCAAAATGCCTCCTAGGCTTAGAGTTCGAGCTAAAAGAAGAAGACCTAGAAAAAATAAAGCAACAGTTAAAGACAATACTTGACTCCTTCGGCTCAGACATCCGAGCAGCATTCATAAAAGACCCCGCAGCCCGAAGCCTAGTCGAAGTTCTAACCTCTTATCCCGGAATACATGCAGTTCTCCTACACCGTGTGGCACACTTCTTCTATGAAATAGGATTACCCTTCGTTCCCAGATACATCTCCCACATAGCAAGACAAATAACCGGCATAGAAATCCACCCCGGAGCCAAAATAGGAAAAGACTTCTTTATCGATCACGGTTCCGGCACCGTAATAGGAGAAACAGCTGAAATAGGCGATAACGTGACAATTTACCAAGGCGTAACTCTGGGTGGAACAAGCCTTACACCAGGAAAAAGACACCCCACACTGGGAAACAATGTTGTTGTAGGTGCTGGAGCCAAAATTCTTGGACCCATAAAAATTGGCGACAACGTGAAAATAGGAGCAAACTCCGTAGTCATAAGTGATGTCCCACCAAACTCGGTGGTGGTAGGAGTTCCTGGAAGAATTGTGTCAAGGGAAGGGGAGAAAATACCCACAATCGATTTGCATCATGGCGACTTACCCGATCCAATCGTTGACATGATAAAAACCATCCAGAGAAAAATTGAAAATTTAGAAAAGGAGGTCCAAAACCTAAAACAAAAAAAGGAAGGAGGAGCATGAAAACGGGAAGAATTTTTAACGACATCACAGAAACAATTGGAGGAACCCCACTCGTAAAACTGAGGAGACTAACCCAAAATGTCAAACCCAACATTCTGGCAAAACTGGAGAGCTTCAACCCCGGAAGCAGTGTAAAGGACAGAATAGCGCTATCCATGATTAAAGCGGCCGAAGAGCAAGGACTAATCAACTCCGAAACCATCATAGTGGAACCCACATCTGGAAACACAGGAATAGGTCTCGCAATGGTTTGCGCAGCTCGAGGTTATAAACTAATTCTAACCATGCCCGAATCAATGTCGATGGAGAGGAGGAAAATCCTACAAGCCTACGGCGCCCAAATCGTTCTAACCCCCGCCTCCCAAGGAATGAAGGGAGCAATCCAGAAAGCCCAAGAAATAGCAGAAAACAATGAAAAAGTGTTTATACCACAACAGTTCCAAAACCCCGCAAATCCTGAAATACATAGAATAACCACTGCCCAAGAAATCCTTAATGACACCGAAGGCAGAGTTGACGCCCTAGTGGCAGGAGTAGGAACCGGTGGAACAATAACCGGTGTAGGAGAAGTTTTAAAACAAAAAATCGGTCCACAAGTCAAAATCTTTGCTGTAGAACCCGAAGACTCCCCCGTTCTATCCGGAGGAAAACCCGGACCACACAAAATTCAAGGTATAGGAGCAGGTTTCATTCCACAAGTTTTGAACATAAATGTAATAGACGAAGTGGTCAGGGTGAGTTTCAAGGACGCAGTGGAAACTTCAAGGAAACTGGCGAAACTGGAAGGAATATTCGTTGGAATATCATCCGGAGCCGCAATGTGGGCCGCACTAAAAATAGCTGAAAGGTTCGAAAAAGAACAAAACATAGTTGTAATACTACCAGACACAGGTGAAAGATATCTCTCCACTGAGCTATGGCAGTTTGAGCAACCATCAGAGCTAGAAGTCATATGAGCTAAGTTCATTGACACTCTCCACGACTTGAAGTCGGGAGATTCTTGCTTCTAAGGGTGTTCATTGGTTGGTTGTTCATTGCCCTTTTAGGCTCCCACCTCATTCCATTCCACCTCAGAAGCAGGGGGTGTGCCACCACCCAGTTATCCCTACCCCAAGAGGGGTTTGGGATTATGGTTCCATCATTTCTCGCCATGTTCAGAGCCCCAACAGCATCCGCATTCATCGCCATGCCACATTTTCCACAATAGAATAAGCCTCTATATTTCCTCTTCCCTTTAGAGTGGCAGAATGGGCACTCGCTCGACGTTTTGTACTCGCTTCCTTCCTCCACTTTTATGCCGTACTCTTCACATTTTTCCCTGAACCTTCTAACCGTGTAGTTGAAGCTCCAGAAGTTGTTTACCATGGCGTTCGCTTTACCGTTGTGGCTGTTTCCCCTTATTCCCCTCAGTCTCCCAAGAACTATTTTTGAGATGCCGAGCTGATGTGCGTCTTCAACTATCCGCTTTATCATGGCGTTTAAAGCGTGCCTAAACCTTCTCCGCCTAATCCTGTACAGCTTCATAAGCCTTTTGGATGTTTTAGCCCTGTTTATTCTTGCCAGTCTGCTCTGCTCCTCGGCTATTCTTCCTTTCCAGTACCACCAGTCCGCAAGAACAGCCCTACCAGAGAAGGCTATGGGCTTCTTCAGGCCCTCAAACCATATTGTGGCAAGGTTTACTACGCCCAGGTCCATGTAGAGGGACTTTTTGCCCCCCTTAAGTTGAGGCTTCTCAACCTTAACGATCATAAAGCCCCTCCACACCTTGTCAACTTCGTCGTAGATTATCTCGAGCCTTCCCTTTTTTCCCTTCCACTTCAGGTCGCCCTTATACTTCAGTCTTAGTCCTTTTGGGAGGTATAGGTATTCATCGTCAATCCTGTAGCAGTCGTTTCTTACAATTATCCTCAACTCTCTCTTGCCGTTCCTCTTCCAGTATCTAGGCATTGAGACTCCGGTTATGTGCTCTGGAAGCCTTCCTTCAGCCTCAAGCCGCTTTAAAGCGAGGAAGCTCTTCCAGGCCTCATTGTTCTTGTTTATGATTTGTTGGGCTGTTGCTGATCCTATAAGAGGAGCGTATTTTGTGTAGAGGTGTTTGGGATACCATTCGAACTTCCTGTAGTGTATGTATGCCTGTCTCCTCTCGAAGTTCACTTCGTTGTATAGTCTTGCGCAGTTTTCCGCGAGCTCCCGTAGGGCTGGGCGGCCTTCAATTATGAACGTGTTTGTTCTCTCCATTTTTAGACGCCCCTTCTGGGCTTCGATGTATTTTTCAATGGCTTCTTTAGAGACTGCCCCTATTGTTGAAACATAGTAGCTGTGTGTCCGTGGGGATGGTAGCTTAAGCAGCTCAGGGGAACTCCTTTTTTTGGGGATGTTTGAGCTTCTGCCCTTGATTCTCCTCGCAATCCTGTGGATGGGTATTTTTGGGTAGGCTGATGTGAACAGTTGAATGTAGCCGGGGTTTATGGCAGGTTCAAGGACCTTAATCCCTAACTTGTCTGCAACCTGGCGAATTATCTGCTTAAAGCCTCTCCTTAACCCTTCCCGCAAGGACTGGCTTACGTCTCTTTGGGCACCAGACCGGGGTGGTACTGGATTGGGAAGACTTTTCCTCGAACGTTGATAGGTTTTCACGATTCTAAATAACTTATTGCTATATTTAAACCCATCAACAATTCATCCCACGGTTAAAACCGTAGGCTTTCTTGTCGAGTTTCGATGTAAATGTAAGTTTAAAAGTGTAGCCAACCACATGATAAGCTTACTTCTTATTTTATAAGGGAACCTGAATCCCAAAAAACAATCAAACCCTCCCATTATCTCTTAAAACCCAAAAAAGTACAAAGCCTTTTTAAATCTGAAATACTATGATTTACAATTAGACGACAACGACTTAAAAGGGAATTCGTCGATTTTTTGGTATGTTATGGTGGCTGTTTTTATGGTGGATTCGCAGAATTCAAAAGGATATTGTTCAATAATTGATTGCCCCACGTGTGAGAAACTCCCTTCGAAAATGTGGTTCGACCTTGACCGTGTTGGGAAAGATAAAATTCCAGCCGAACTCGACCAGCTATCCACAGTCATTTCATTGGATTTAGAAACGGAGCACGCCTATTCCTCACACACAGTAAAGTTACTTAAGTGTCCGAGGTGTGGAACCTACTACTACTTCAGCCACTATGTGGATGAGGGGGAGCATTTCATGGATCCAAAATCCAATGATCTAACAGTCAGGCGCTATCCCCCCCTAACTGTAATAGTCTTTTTGGAGGGAATAATCAAAGAAACACCTGGAACCGTCCCGCAGCCACTTGGTAAACTTAGAAAAGCATTCCTTGAGGGAACATATCCCCATCCCAACGAGCCCGTTGAAGAGGGTAGGGAGACAATAGTTGAACTGGCGGGTCGAGAACTAAACGAACTTAAGACGCGCTACGAAGCGATAATTGGGGAGTTCATCGAAATTGTCGAAAGCCTATCTCCAGTATGGCAAATTAAAAAGTATATTGTTGACTCACTAGTCCTACAC
>CAZECW010000082.1:0-35703 GCA_964510585.1 uncultured archaeon
CCCAGTTAACACGCCCTTCCCTCAAGGGAACGGCGTCTATGTTGGCACCCTCATGGGGGCTGCGTCTTGTTTAGCCTCCTTGAGCCCAAGCCAAACCCTTCAGCTACCAACAACTATTTATATACCCTACTTTCAAATAAACTTTTTGGCGATTCATCCCCACGACTAAAGTCGGGGGCTTTCTCACCAAGGTTTTGTAATTTTTTGGGATTTTAGGCTCCTTCTATTTTACATACATCATATGGCAAAACAAGGAAGCGGAGTCCAACCGTATCAAGTAAACAAATACAGGTTCAAAGCGAACTGTATGCCTGCAGAAACCTAAGGGTGCTTAATTAGAGTTGTCGGATTGTCCCTGCGAAGATCTGGAGTGGAAGACCCACGCTTGTTAGGATGAGTGTGTGAATCGGGTAACTTGCCAGCCGCCCCATTGGGCGGTTCGGTGTTCCAAAAAACCTTCTTGGCTTGAGGGGTTTGTGGAAGCATTTAAATTATAGGGTATCCTACAGATTAGGATTAAGGCTGAAAAGTGTTCCTAACTTCTTACATGAAAATAAAGGGGATTAATAAAGTTGGTTCCCTTATATAAATACATAAAGTATTCTGAATTAAAAGAGTCTGATTTCTGGGAATTTTTCGGTCTAAATGAACTAGAATCTAGGGAAACTGATAATGGACTTTCTGTAAAAATGATTAAGACGGGCGGTTTTCAGGAGTATATTGATATTGAATTTTATGTAAATAAATCTGATGAGATTTTTAGAGCTATTCTAAAATTGAAACGTTTATGGGTGGGAGATTATAAAAATCTGAATCCCTTCGCTAAGGATATTATAAAGAGTTTTGTCTATGCTATTACTCCTAATGAATATAAACAAAATGTTGAAAATCTGGTTAATATTTTATTTAGAATCCATGGATCCGAAGACAAGGTGATCTATATTCGAAAGCCGGATACAATTAAAATTGATAGTAGGATTCAGGATGTTATAAATGTTGTATTGGGTTTGAAGGACTCCTTTATATATGAGTTAAATAGTTTAAGATTCGTATTCAGGAACCAAATAGAAAATGATATTTCATTTCTTCTGATTTTATTTGAAACTTCAAAATAAAGATAATTTTTTGTTTTAAGTAAAATTATTTATTTTTTAATTAAACATTTATAATTATGAAAAACCCATTTTGTAGCAATTGATTTAGCGGCGGGTTCAAGAAGACCTGCTCGTTGTTTTTGTGCTTTGCTCTAGCCTTCCTCAACAATCCTCCTGTCCTCAATTCTATACGCAAAAATGTTAAAAAATGGTAGAAACATGTCCTCTCAAAAAGCCAATCACAAAAACAAATATCACAAATAGTAGTGTTGCACAAAAAATATGGTTAAGCAATTGTGGGTATTCTTTTTTGTCTTTTATTTATTTTGTTTCCTTTTTTCTAGGTATTGTTTATATTCGTACATTTTGGCTAGGACTTCGGCTGCTGTTTCTAGTGTTGGGTATACTACGGTGTTTTTCTCCCAAGCTTTGGGTATGGCTTTGGTGTCTGATGTGAGGGTTACTGCTATTATTGGTTTCTGGTACTTTTCTACTAGCTCGTTTATTTTGTTTATGTTTTGTTCGTCTGAGCTGCGTATCCATTTCTGTGCCAGTGCTTCCATTGATATGCCTTTTTCGTCTAGTATTACGCCTTTTCCAGTTACGGTTACGCCCTTTTTGAGGGATTCTGGGGAGACAAATTTGATGCCACTCCCCCCTACTAGGAATCCTGAGGCAATGATGGCGTCAATGTTCTCGTCTTTAACTAGCACTTCTAAACTTTTTGGTTGGATGCTTCGGTCAAGGGTTCCCACAAGATCCACTGGGTTCCCCTTGCTCCAGTATGGGGGGAGTATTTTGTCTAGTTCTTGTATTGTTTTTTCTTGAATATTAGGTATTACCAGTCCGGCCTCTTCACATGCGTCTGCAGCGACTACACCGTACCCTCCTCCCCAGCTCACTATTCCCACCCTGTTACCCCTAGGTAGTGGTAGATGAAGGAAGGCTTTTGCCAAGTCAAGCATTCCGTTAATTGTTTGCGCCTTAATGATGCCTGCTTGTTTGAAGACGGCATCATAAATCATATTGGAGCCAGCTAGGGCCCCACTATGTGATCTTGCAGCTTTAGCTCCCGCAGCGGATTTTCCAGCCTTCAGAACTATTATAGGCTTTCTTTCTGTAATTTTTTCCGCTACTTCCATGAATGTCTTTCCCTTGCGTAGACCCTCTATGTATATGAGTATGATTTTTGTTTCGGGATCATCCCCGAAGTAGTTGAGGTATTCTTCGAGGGTGACATCTGCCTGGTTGCCTACGCTGACAAACTTGTTGAAGCCCACGTTTTCCGTGCTTCCCATAGAAAGCAGGTTGACCCCGATATTTCCGCTCATGGAGATGAAGGAAACTTCACCCTTCATAACTGTTATGGGGCTCATTATTGCTAGGAGGTTCACTTTTGCGCTGTAGACTCCCATGGTGTTTGGTCCCACAATGAGCAGTTTTCCCCTGCGGGCTATCTCCACCACTTCTCTTTCCAACTGTTCTCCTTCTTTGCCTGTTTCGCGGAATCCTCCGGCCAGAACTATTGCGGATTTTACTCCTTTTTCCACACACTCCTCTATGTGTTTAGGGACAGCCTCAGCCGGCCTCACCACTATTGCCAAGTCCACTTCTTCTGGAACTTGGAAAACTGTTTTGTAAGTTTTCAAACCCAGGATGTTATCTTCCTTGGGATTGATGGGGTAAACACTTCCAATGTAACCGTGGGACAAAATGTTTGAGAGGATAACCCAGCCCCACTTAAGGGGATTATTTGACGCTCCAATTAGAACAACTGACTTTGGCTCGAATATTGGGCTGAGGTCTCTGAATTGCTCCCCATTAGACATTTTTTGACCCTTCAAAAATGTTAAAAGGCTCCTTTCCTACAAAAAATCTTCATATCGAGAAGAGTATTTAGAACATTTGAAAGATATTTGCACGAAATTACTTAAAAGTATTTGGAAAAGAGCCAAAAAATAAATTGAAGGAAGCTTCCCTAAACTATGGTTCTAAATTATGTTTCTGGAACTAACTTTTGGAGAGTTGGTTTTGTGAAATATTTTTAATTGCGGGAATCATTTATGAAAATCGAAGGAAACTTCTAAACATTTTCTTGGTGGAGTAGGTTACTTGAATAAGTTGAAGTTTCCTAAGGGTATTAGGTTCCAGTGTCTGAGATGTTCAAGGTGTTGTAGGAATACAGAGAAGGGGCCTAGGAGAATCTTATTAAGTGTTTTGGATTTGTTAAGGATAGAAAAAAACCTTGGTTTGAATAGGGAGAACTTCGCAGAGAATGTTCAAGGACCCCACCCTTTCACTTTTTTGATGAAGATGGTTGATGAGAAATGTATTTTTCTGGATGAAAATAACACATGCAAAGTTTATGAGTTTAGACCGCTTATATGCAGATGCTTCCCATTTTGGATTGAGAGGCAGGGTAACATGTTTGAGTTTAAAGCTTCCTCGGACTGCCCCGGAATAGGACAGGGAAATATTTTGGAGAAAAAATTTTTCATTAGCCTTCTTAGAGAAGCGGTAGAGACTTATAAGCATACAAACGTAGATAATGATTCTTGACTTTTTATTTTGAAGGATAATTGAGTAAAAGATGTACGGCATATTTAGAATAATTTTTGTAATATGCTATTTTTGTCGAAACTATCTAAACTAAAATGGGTTATTTATATAAGTAGGTTATAATAATTCTACTTGCTACCGACGATTATAGTGAGGGTTTAAGTTGTTGGAAAGCGTAGAAAAGGTGGTTAAAGAAAATTTCGACCCAGAAATAGTGGCAATGTTTATTAAAGAAGCTGTTCGAGTAATTGGAGACCTCTTTGGTTCAGCATTCGTTAAAAGTATTATAAATTATGCGCTAGAGATGGAATCCGAAAAAATCGGCGAGAAAAAACCAGAGAACATCAATAACATTGATGAGGCTTTTGAATACTTTAAAGAGCACAGGGATAAGTATCCTAACTTCTTTAACTGCTTTATTTACGGTATTGCAAAGGCTGAGAAAATGTTCGAGGGGTCAACAGCATCGGGTGCAAAAAATCTAGCTCAAACCGCAATCAGAAAAATAATAGATAGTTCAGGACTGTTGAACGAAGTAAAGGGCAAAATCTTAAACATTTACGAAGCCCTTCTACGATACATAGAGATAGTCGATATCGTTAGAGCTACAACCCCCCAACGCATAGTAAACCAGTCCGAAAAAGTAATATTCCAAGAAATAGGGGAATGCCCTTGGAAAGACAGCTGCAAAGCCATGGAAAAAGAGGGAATTACACGAATGACAGGAGGACCGGAATGCGTAGTACTGATTACTAATAGTGCCGCGGTAAGTTTGATCTCAGGAAAACTTGTCGACTACAAATTGGACAAATTCAACCAGCCAAACTGCCAAGGAAGAATCTTTGAAATCTAAATCAAGGAAAGTAGAGCTTCACACTTCCCCTTCAATTTATTTAATTTTCACAGCGATTTTGGATTTTATCGTAGTGGTGACCAATCACTTATTCGCCGAAATTTTGAATAAAAGGGGTGTGGAAAATTTTTGTTAAACTGATTTGATGAACTCGGTTAATTCTTTGTTGAGCTTTTCGGGTTCTTCGTAGAGTATGTTGTGTCCGCTTTTTTCGAAAATTACCAATTTCGAGTTTTTAATGTGTTGTTTCATGTATTTACTGACTTCTGGTGGAAAGAGTTGGCTCCCACCTCCGTATGCTAGGAGTACTGGCACCTTAATTTTCGGTAGAATATCTCTGTAGTCGTTTAAGCATAAACTAACAAATAGTCCTGTGGTTGCTAGGAGTGAGGTGTTGAGACTCATTTTGACAAGTGTCTCAATTTCTTCTCTGGGCAGGTCTTCCAGCTTTTTATCTCTGTGGTAGCCCATGATTACTGAGGCTTCCACATTTCCACGGGCATCTTCGAACAACTGTCCCAGTAGCAAAAGGCTTAGCTCGCAATTCAAGGCGCCACCTATCCCCATTTTCCAATCGTCACTACACATAAACTTTGGGGTCATATCTATAAAGCACATACCACTGAAATCTTCGTCTCCATATAATTTCAAATATTCAAAGAGGGTGGCCGCACCCATAGAGTGCCCCACAGCCACTGGCTTTTCGAGTTTCAACTTCTTCATAATGGTCTTTAGGTCTCTTGCCAGCCAGTTTAGATTAAGGTGTTTCTCGGGCTTATCAGATTCCCCGTGCCCCCGGTGGTCATAGGTGACTACTTGGAAATGTTTAGAGAGTTCCGGCACTTGACGCATCCAATTTGCCCTTCCACCAGTCCAACCATGTATTAGAATCACCGGCTTACCTTTTCCTTTGAGTTCATACCTTAATTTTACCCCATCTTCCATTTCTACAAAATTAGACATATCCACCACTTTTCCAACATATTTTATTGTGTGAATATTTAATTCCTTTTCATAAGATATATTTTTGTGAGAGTCAAATCAAGATGCATAAAGGTAAATGACACGTTTATCCGCGGCCTTTTACTATGGAGAATTTGGAGGACAGAATTAAAACCTGTTATTATATGAGTCGGCTTCCCAGTCAAGCACTGAGCCCCCTAAAAAAATTTGTGCATTAGGCTTAAGTCCATGCAATCTTGTGTGAAACTTCTGTCAAAAGGGGGGAATCAGTTTTAGAAAAATTGGAAAAGGAAGGATGAAGGATAATATTCTGTAGGTGAATAGGTTAGAAGTATGCTTCGGTTATGTATCTGCGCATCATTCTGTGGCTGTTAAAGTAGTAAGCGATTTTTCCAATGGAGTTCTTCATCATTTCTATCCATTCGTCTCTTCTCTGATAATACATGGGGACAATTACGTATTCCAACTTGTTGTACAGGTCTTCTAGTTCTCTAGCTCTGCGCTCCGGCTCTGAGACCTCTTCCTCTGGAAGGGGCCCTATTGCCCAGCCGGTTACTCCCTCAATCCAGCCTTCAATCCACCAACCATCAAGAACGCTGAAGTTTAACACTCCATTGTGTGCTGCCTTCATTCCACTTGTGCCTGAAGCTTCTAGCGGCGGCATAGGAGTATTTAGCCAAACATCTGATCCTGGAATGAGCTTGAAAGCTGTGCTCATGTTGTAGTTTGGTAGGTAGGCTATCTTTATTCTGTCCTTTAGTGTTTCAATGTAACCGAAGATTTCCTTAATTAGCCTTTTTCCCGATTCGTCTCGGGGATGGGCTTTACCTGCGAATATGAGTTGGATTCTGCCCTTCCTATTAATTTTCCTTAGCTTATCCAAGTCTGAGAATATTAGAGTCGCCCTTTTGTATCCAGTAGCCCTCCGCGCAAATCCAATTGTTAGAGTGTTGTAGTCCATGCCTACCTTGGTTGTTTCGTTTACAAAATCTATTAGCGTCTTTTTGGCGTCCTGGTGAGCCTCCCACACTTCTTCGTTAGGAATCGTGTCAACCCTTACAAGTAACTCCGGCTCGTTAGCCCACCCCGGAATATATTTATCAAACAGTTTTTTGAAGGGGTCACTGGTCCACGTGTAGGAATGAACCCCGTTGGTTATTGCATTAATCTGGTAACCGGGAAATAGTTGACTTGAGGTTAGCTGATACTTTTTGGACACACCATTAATGTACTCGCTCAGGTTTAAGGCTAGGCGGGTCATGTTTAACAGGTCATGGCCGCCCAATTTCTTCAGTGTGTCCAAGGGAATAAAATCATCAAGAACCTCTCTGACTAGGTCGTAGCTGAATTTGTCGTGTGCAGCGTCAACGGGAGTGTGGGTGGTAAATATACACAGGTTTCTGACCCTCTCTATGTCCATTCCAAATTTTCGCAATAACTCCAAAGCTAGGAGGCTGGAGTGTCCCTCATTCATATGGTACCTCCTGATTTGGAAGCCCAAAGCATCAAGAATTCTTACACCACCCACTCCTAGAACGACCTCTTGTTTGAGGCGGTATATTCCATCGTCTCCATAGAGGTTGTTGGTTATTGCTCTATCTTCTGGAGTGTTTCCCTCCACATCGGTATCCAGAAAAAGAACTGGGATAGCTCCCCCCACAAGACTTTTCACCTCATAAAGCCAGGCTCTAACTTTCACGTCCCTTCTTTGAATCTGCACCTTAACTTCTGCTGGGAGAAGTTTCATAAATTTGGATGGGTCCCACTCGTCGGGATATTCTATCTGCCACCCATCGCTGGTTAATTCTTGTCTGAAGTAGCCTTTTCTACTAACCAGTGTCACTGCAACCAGTGGGAGCTTTAAATCTGCACTCGACCTTACAGTGTCGCCGGCTAGTATTCCCAACCCCCCACTATATGTGGGAATTCCGCCATCTAGCCCTATTTCCATACTGAAAAAAGCAATACTTTGCTTTCCAATGGTGTACGGTAGGCATTCACCCAATTTTCCAGTCAGGCCTCTTTTCTTTTTTGATATTTTTTAGGTTCACGAGTCTTTTTACTCAAACATTTATATAAACAGTTAGCAGAATATTTCTATAATAGTGCTATAACCCCATCACTACTATTGATAAATAATTGTACTTGCTTACAGTTAAGGCTTTTTGTATAATTTAGTATGTTAACTCCTTTGAAATTTTGGCTTTAAAGGTATAAATTGTGCTCTCTTCTATTTTAAAGTTTATGCTGTGGGATAGTATTTAAAGGCCAATGCTTTTATTAGCACATCTCTAAATATTTTTCGTAGGATACCCTTTTTATAGGAGCATTAATTTGTACACTTTGGAATTTGGTGAAGCTTCTTTGAGTGTTGATAAAATTTTTAAGGATTCAAAAAATTCCAAAAATTGATTGTTTTTAGCGTTTCTATGGTGGTTGGGAAGGTTACTTATGAGTGGTTGTGAAGCATATTTGGAAGATGAGCCTCTGTGGTATAAGGATGCTGTTATTTATGAGGTTCATGTTAAGGCGTTTTATGATAGTAGCAATGATGGTGTAGGGGACTTTCGTGGGCTCATAGAAAAGCTTGACTATCTTCAAGGCTTGGGAGTTACCGCCATTTGGCTATTACCATTTTTCCCCTCACCTCTAAAGGATGACGGATACGATATTGCAGATTATTTTGGAGTCCACCCCTATTATGGTACACTAAACGATTTTAGGGAGTTCCTAAGGGAGGCTCATAAACGCGGCCTTCGCGTCATTATAGAACTTGTTTTAAACCATACATCGGACCAGAACCTGTGGTTTCAGAGAGCAAGAAGAGCTAAGCCAGGCTCCAAATGGAGGGAATTCTACGTATGGAGTGATACGCCGGAAAAGTACAAGGAGGCAAGGATAATCTTTAAGGATTTTGAAACTTCCAACTGGGCATGGGACCCCGTAGCTAAGGCTTATTACTGGCACCGCTTCTACTCCCATCAACCAGACCTAAACTATGATAACCCCATGGTACATGAAGCAATATTTCGTGTAATTGACTATTGGTTGGAAATGGGTGTAGATGGCCTAAGGTTAGACGCTGTTCCATACCTGTATGAACGCGACGGCACCAATTGTGAGAATCTCCCAGAAACTTACGAATTCTTGGAAAAGTTAAGGGCTCATGTGGATAGCAAGTTTAGGAACCGTATGTTGCTGGCGGAGGCTAACCAGTGGCCGGAGGACGCAGTAGCCTATTTTGGCAAGGGTAACAGGTGCCACATGGCTTTCCATTTCCCACTAATGCCCAGAATCTTTATGGCGGTTCAAATGGAGGATCGCTTCCCAATAATTGATATTATGGAGCAGACCCCAACTATACCCGAGTCTTGCCAATGGGCATTGTTCCTGCGAAACCACGACGAATTGACCCTTGAAATGGTTACAGACGAAGAGCGTGACTACATGTACCGCATCTACGCTAGGGATCCTAAAGCAAGGATAAACTTGGGGATCCGCCGCCGCTTGGCACCGCTACTTGAAAATGACCGAAGAAAAATAGAACTAATGAACATACTACTCCTCTCCTTTCCAGGTACACCGGTTATCTACTATGGTGACGAAATTGGTATGGGAGACAATTATTATCTCGGCGACCGAAACGGGGTTCGCACCCCAATGCAGTGGAGCCCAGACAGAAACGCAGGCTTTTCCAAAGCCAATCCTCAAAAGCTATATCTCCCAGTAATTATTGATCCCGAATATCACTATGAAGCAGTAAATGTGGAAAATCAGGAGAAAAATTTTAACTCACTTCTCTGGTGGATGAAACGCCTAATTGCGACGCGTAAACGCTTCAAGGCCTTTGGTAGGGGAAGCATCGAATTCCTCTATCCCGAAAATTCAAAAATTCTAGCCTTCATTCGCAAGTATCAGGATGAAACTATTCTGGTAGTCGTGAATCTTTCAAGATTTTCACAAGTGGTTGAGTTGGACCTCTCAAAATATGTGGGATTTGTTCCAGAAGAAGTTTTTAGCAAAAATAAGTTCCCCACCATCAAGGATTCTCGATATGTACTGACACTGGGGCCATATGCTTATTACTGGTTTTTGTTGCAAGAGGAGGAGAAGCTTAAGAGTGTCGTTAGGGAAAAAGTTTTACCCCGCCTAGTTGTGAAAACAAGTTGGGAAAATGTGCTGGAGGGCAGAATGAGGGAGAGGCTGGAAGAAGAAGTTTTGCCCAACTATTTGAGGGGCTGCCGCTGGTTTATTGGAAAATCTCTGACTATACAAGAAATTTCTGTTATCAGCGACATCCCCATTACTGATAAATCAGTTCTTGCACACCTACTCCTCTTTGAAGTAAAATATTCGGAGGGATTATCAGAAAAGTATCAGCTACCAGTAACCTTCGCCTCAAAGGAAAAAGCCAAAAAAATGGTGGAGGAATCCCCACAGTGTGTAATAGCAAATATTCGCGTAGACGAGGAGGAGGGGATCCTTTATGACGCATATTATGATGAGGGCTTCCGTCAATATCTGCTCTCAATGTTCTCACATAAAAGAAAAATAAAGGGAAATTGGGGTGAGCTCTTAGCCCCTAGGAGTCCAAAATTTTGGAAGCTACTTGGTAGTAGAGGGATTTCCTTAAATTCTCAGATTGTCAAAGGCGAGCATGATAACACGTGCATCACATATGAAAATGTGTTCTTCCTAAAACTGTATCGTAAGCTGGACGAAGGGGAAAATCCAGACCACGAAATCATAAAATACTTATCCAGTCAAGGTAGCTTTTCCCAAATTCCCCCATTTGCAGGCGTAATCCAGTACCTACCACAGGACGGAGCGCCCTTCATAATTGGGGTTCTTGAGGGATATGTTCTCAACCAAGGTAACGCTTGGAAATACAGTTTTGACGCTGTCGGCCAATATTCTGAAAGAGTATTGTCTAAAAAGATGGAGACACCGAGAATTCCTCAAAATCTTTTTCCAGTATTACGTTTTTCAGAGATCCCCCCATTGTTCCAGGAGCTAATAGGTGGAGTTTACCTAGAAATGGTTAGCCTGCTGGGAAAAAGAACGGGAGAGCTACACTTGGCACTTAGCCAAGAAACAGAAAATCCAGAATTCACTCCGGAACCCTTTTCCACCCTTTACCAGAGAGCGGTTTATCAATCTATGAGGAGCCTAGTGCGAAGGGTAACGCTATCGTTGTCGAGAAATCTTGAGAAACTCCCAGAAAAAGTGCAAGAAGAAGCCCTTGGAATAATAGCTTCTGAGAATGAAGTTTTGAACCATATGCAAAAAATTTTACGGAAAAAAATATCAACAATGAAAATACGCATCCATGGCAATTACCACCTGGAACATATTCTATATACGGGAAAGGACTTTGTAATTATTGATTTTGAGGGTGAATCTGCACGTGCACTTAGCGAAAGAAGATTGAAACGCTCCCCCCTCAGGGACGTTGCAGCAATATTGCGTTCATTTGAATATGTGGCTTTTAGAGCTCTTCAGCAGCATGCATCCCTCAGAGCTGAGGACACTATTCTACTGGAATCATGGATTAAACTATGGTGCTATTACGTAAGTGGCGTTTTTCTGCATTCCTACCTCAATACTGTGGGGAAGGCTCCCATTGTACCGACGGATAAGGAGGAGTTCCAGGTATTGCTCGAAGCCTTCCTCCTAGAAAAAGCATTTTACGAACTGAGCTATGAACTCGAAAATCGACCCGATTGGGCAATTATCCCCATCAAAGGAATAAAAAACATCTTACAAAGCATGCCAGCAACAAGTTAGAAAGGAGGCTTCAAAATTCCAAAGCGTAAACGAAGACGAAAACCAGAAAGGGTAAGGTACGATGTGGGACTCATCACAGACCATGACACCTACTTCTTTAAGGAGGGAACTCACTACCGACTCTACGAGAAGCTGGGCTCCCACATCATAAAGTCGAATGAGGTTACTGGCACCTACTTCGCAGTCTGGGCCCCCAACGCGGAACGTGTTTCTGTAATTGGTGACTTTAATGGATGGGATCCAGAGGATTCCCCTTTGGGGGTAAGATGGGATGGCTCAGGTATCTTTGAGGGATTCATACCCGGTGTCGGCAAGGGGACTCGATACAAGTACCATATAGAATCTAAGTTCAACAAATACAAAGTGGATAAGGGAGACCCATTTTCCTTTTACTGGGAGGTTCCCCCCAAGACAGCTTCCATTGTTTGGGACTTGGATTATGAGTGGAAGGATGCGGAGTGGATGAGCAAACGTTACAAGCATAATTCACTTAATGCACCAATGGCCATTTATGAGGTTCACTTAGGCTCTTGGCGAAGGGTTCCTGAGGAAAACAGCAGGTTCCTCACATACAGGGAAATGGCCGAGTACCTAGTGGACTACGTGAAGGATATGGGGTTCACACATGTAGAATTCCTGCCAGTAATGGAGCATCCCTTCTATGGTTCTTGGGGATACCAGATAACTGGGTACTTTGCTCCTACAAGCAGATATGGCACACCTCAGGATTTTATGTATCTTATTGACTGTCTTCATCAGAATGATATAGGAGTAATCTTAGATTGGGTTCCCTCACACTTCCCAACCGATGAGCATGGCCTAGGCTTTTTTGATGGCACCCACCTCTACGAATATGATGATCCAAGGAGGGGGTTTCACCCTGACTGGAACAGCTTCATTTTTAACTATGCTCGGAACGAAGTGCCCGCCTTTCTCATTAGCAGCATTCTATTCTGGCTATCAAAGTATCATGCTGACGGCGTAAGGGTAGATGCTGTAGCATCAATGCTTTACCTCGACTACTCCCGAAAGAATGGTGAGTGGATCCCTAACCAGTTCGGTGGCAAAGAAAACCTTGAAGCGATTAGTTTCATACGCAGAATGAATGAGGTGGTTTACGGAAATTTTCCCGATGTTCAAACCATAGCCGAGGAGTCCACCGCTTGGCCCCAAGTTTCAAGGCCCACTTACCTAGGAGGCTTAGGCTTCGGTATGAAGTGGAATATGGGTTGGATGCATGACACCCTTGAATATATGTCTAAGGATCCCATTTATCGTAAACATTACCACAATACGATAACTTTTAGCATATGGTATGCGTTCTCTGAAAACTTTATACTCCCCCTCTCTCATGATGAGGTGGTTTATGGCAAAGGCTCTCTTCTGGGCAAGATGCCTGGAGATGAATGGCAGAAATTTGCAAATCTCCGCCTACTATTTGGTTACATGTATGCTCATCCAGGCAAAAAGCTTCTATTCATGGGGGGAGAATTTGGGCAGTGGAGGGAATGGAATCATGATTCAAGCCTTGATTGGCATCTTCTTCAGTATCCACCACACAGGGGCCTCCAGCAATGGGTGAAGGATTTAAACGCGTTTTACATTAGTGAACCAGTGCTTTATGAAGTTGATTTTGAAAGGGAAGGTTTTGAGTGGATAAATCTCGCTGACTGGGAGCAGAGTGTAATCAGTTTCATAAGAAAGGGCAGAACCACAAAGGACATCTTGCTGGTGATTTGTAACTTCACCCCAGTTCCACGATACAAATATATGGTTGGGGTTCCAGTAGACGGCGCTTGGAGATTAGTTTTAAACAGTGATGACAAAAAATATGGAGGAAGCGGGCTGGTCAAAATCGTTAAAGTCAAGGCCAAAAAGATTCCTTACAACGATAGACCCTATTCCATATCTGTTACCCTTCCGCCCCTAGGAGTCCTCTTCCTTAAATGGAAGCCCTAAGAATGGGAATTGAAAGCCAAATAGTTAGGGGTGTGGTAACACTTTATTTGTGGAAGAAACTGAAGGTTTCGGCGATGAAGAATAAAAACTGGTATTTGGGAAAAGTCGGGCATTTAGTGTGGAGGCAGTTGTATGAGTTATTATGTTTGTATTCATGGTCACTTTTATCAGCCGCCTAGGGAAAATCCTTGGCTGGAAGAGGTTGAACTCCAAGAGGGAGCTCATCCTTACCATGATTGGAACGAAAAAATAACGGCCGAGTGTTATGCTCCCAATACGGCTTCCCGCATCCTTAACAGCGAAAGAAAGATTATTGAAATTGTGAACAATTATTCAAAAATCAGTTTTGACTTTGGTCCAACACTACTTTTATGGCTGGAGAGACACGCACCCGAAGTGTACCAAGTAATTATTGAAACTGATAAGGAATGCCAGAAGAAATATTCGGGACACGGACCCGCCATCGCTCAGGTTTATAATCACATGATAATGCCCCTTGCCAATAGCAGAGATAAGCGTACTCAAGTGGTTTGGGGAATAAGGGATTTTGAGCACCGGTTCGGTAGGAAACCCGAAGGCATGTGGCTCCCTGAAACTGCTGTGGATCTTGAAACACTAGACATAATGGCGGAGTACGGCATAAAATTCACTATATTAGCTCCTCACCAAGCCAGTCGGATTAGAAAAATAGGAGAGGAGAAATGGAATAATGTTTTGGGCGGAAATATTAATCCTAAGATGCCTTACCTGTGTAGGCTTCCCTCGGGAAGATCGATTAGTATCTTTTTCTACGACCAGTCTGTGTCTCTAGATGTTGCTTTCGGCGACCTTTTGAAAAATGGAGAGAATTTCGCGTTAAAAATTGTTAGGAGCTTTTCCCAAGCTCAGAGACAACCCCAGATTGTACACATTGCCACTGATGGAGAAACTTATGGTCACCACCTGAAATTTGGCGATATGGCTCTCTCCTATTGCCTTCACTACATAGAATCAAGAAATCTTGCTCAAATCACAATATATGGAGAGTATCTGGAAAAGAATCCCCCCACATATGAAGTGGAAATTATTGAGAACACTTCCTGGAGCTGCTTTCATGGTATTGAGAGGTGGAGAAGCGATTGCGGATGCAGAATGGGAGCTGAACCAGAGTTCAAACAAGAATGGAGAACTCACCTACGCGAAGCAATGGACTGGCTAGGCGACAGAGTCAACCTCATCTACGAAAGGGAAATGGCTCAATACATTCAAGACCCTTGGAAGGCGAGGGATGATTACATTGAAGTTATTCTTGACAGATCCATTGAGAACGTGGAGCGATTCCTTTCCAAGCATAGCAAAAAGCAACTATCCAAGGAAGAAAAGGTAAGGGTACTTAAGCTTTTGGAGATGCAGCGAAACGCCCTGCTTATGTATACGAGCTGCGGTTGGTTCTTTGACGAAATCTCCGGCATTGAATCTACCCAAGTGATGAAGTATGCTGCTCGCGCCATGCAGCTTGCCAGGGAAATATGCGGTGTGGATCTAGAACCCGACTACCTCAAAATACTTGAAAAGGCTCCGAGTAACATACCAGAGTATCAAAACGGGGCCCGAGTATACGACTTATTGGTGAGACCCTCCATTACCGATTTACTTAGAGTGGGGGCACACTACGCCATTTCCTCTATTTTTGGAGAGTATAAGGAAACCCAGAAGATATACTGTTACACTGCCAAGAATGAGGCATATGAGAATCTGGAGGCGGAAAATAAAAAATTCGCCGTGGGAAGAGTACGTTTACGTTCAGATATTACTTGGGAAGAGAGTGTGGTAAGCTTTGCAGTTTTACATTTCGGGGATCAAAACCTGATAGTGGGAGTCCGTGAATTCATGGATCGCAAATCTTTTTCCCAAATGTGTAAAGAGACCAAAAAGGCCTTCCTAAAGGGAGACTTCTCCAAGGTCGCCGACTTGATAAATAAATATTTTGAAAAACAAGTTTATTCCTTATCTCAACTTTTCAGAGACGAACAGATAAAAATTTTAAGCAGGATACTTGAACCCACACAAAAAAAGATAGAAAACCTATTTCTGCAAATATACAGAAACAATTACCCCATTATCCAAACCCTAAATGAAATGGGAATTTCCCTGCCACAAACTCTGGCTTCTGTCATTGAGTTTACATTAAATAACGCTCTGCGTAAATCGCTGGAGGATGAAGACTCCAACATTGAGGAGCTAAAAAAATTGGTTTCAGAAATGAAGAAAAGGTCAATAGAACCGGACAAAACCGACATGGGATTTGTAGCGAGCCAGAAAATTAATAAACTCATGGATAGACTCGCACAGGCACCTCAGGATAGCTCTCTTCTGGAAAACATAGTGAAAACTCTTAATATTCTAAGCGTATTTCCTCTAGAACTGAACCTCTGGAAGGCTCAAAACATATATTTCTCCGTAGGAAAAAAGTTCTGCGGCCCGATGCAGAAAAAAGCAGAAACCGACCCCCACGCAAAAATGTGGTTAGACTATTTCAATGAACTAGGAGAATTTTTAGGAGTGAAATGTGTATAGAAAAGCCCAACACCAATTTAAGGCCTAAAGAGAGTAGCCATTTTTCATGTAGAAGGAGGATGCCAATTTGAACATAAGAGCCTGCGGGATTCTTCTCCCCATTCTGTCAATACCTTCACCCTATGGAATCGGCGACTTCGGTCCATGGGCCTACAAATTTGTGGATTTCTTAGTCGAAACCAGGCAGAGTTACTGGCAGATTCTCCCCTTAACTCCCACAGATCCCTCCTTTGGCAACACTCCCTATAACAGTTTCTCAGCTTTCGCGGGAAATACTCTCTTTATAAGCCCAGACCTACTTCTCAGTGATGGTCTAATTAAAAAGGAGGATGTTGAACCTATCCCCTCCTTTCGAAAAAATATCATTGACTATCCAGAAGTTATTCGCTACAAGAACCGTATCTTCGACAGAGCCTACGAACACTTCAAAGTGGATAGGAGAAACATGTATGAGTATGAAAAGTTCTGTGCGGAAAACTCAAACTGGGTTGAAGACTACTCACTTTTTATGGCTGCAAAGGCGCGCTTTCAAGGAAAAGTCTGGAGTGAATGGCCACCGGAAATAAGAGACAGTCAACCAGAAGCCCTTCAAAGACTTAAGGAAGAACTACACGATAAGGTTGAGAAAGAAAAGTTCCTCCAGTACCTCTTCTTTAAACAGTGGTTCTCCCTCAAAAAATATTGCAACCAAAAAGGCATCCAAATCATAGGCGACATACCCATCTACGTTCATTACGACAGTGTAGACGTGTGGAAGAACCCCCAATTTTTCAAGCTAGACCAAGAAAAAAGGCCACTGTATGTTTCCGGCGTCCCCCCAGACTACTTTAGTAGCACGGGGCAACTCTGGGGGAACCCCGTCTATCGATGGGATATGTTAAAACAGGACAACTACGCCTGGTGGATTCGAAGAATGGAACACACCTTAAAGCTTTACGACTGGGTGCGCATTGACCACTTTCGAGGCTTCGCAGGATACTGGGAAGTTCCTGCAGGTGAAAAAACAGCCGTCAATGGTAGATGGGTGCCGGGACCAGGTGAAGATTTCTTCTCCACACTTCTTAGGCACTTCTCTAATCTGCCCATCATAGCAGAAGACTTGGGGGTCATCACTGACGATGTAAGGGAACTCATGCGCCACTTCAACCTACCAGGAATGCGTGTACTCTTATTTGCATTCAGCGAAGACCTCCCCACAAATCCCTACGCTCCACACAACCACATTAAAGAATGTATAGTTTACACCGGAACCCATGATAACAATACGGTGAGAGGATGGTTTGAAAACGAAGCAACGCCACAGGAAAAAGAAAGAATCTCCAAGTACATTGGGCGTAAAGTATCTTCCCTGAATGTCCACTGGGAGTTTGTGCGACTTGCAATGATGTCAGTTGCTAACACAGCCATAATACCTATTCAGGACATCTTAGGTTTGGGTCAAGAGGCGCGGATGAATAAACCGGCAACTACGGAAGGCAACTATAAGTGGCGTCTATCACCGGAACTGATAACCCCAAAAATAGCTGCAAAACTACGCGAAATGACAGAAATCTATGGGAGAGCAAAAAAAATCGAGGAAACATTTAAATAAGCATTTCTTAATATCTTTAAAAAGTCATATTCTCAAAAACGGTAACCCACAAAATGTAGAAGAGGGTTGGAAATTTGAAAACCAGAATAAATGATTTTGAAATGTATTATGAGGATGTGGGAAAAGGACCCGCACTAGTTTTAATTCATGGAATGGGAGGAGACTCAACTGAATGGGCACCTCTGATACCTGAACTCTCTCGGGAAGTTAGGTGTATAGCTGTAGATTTGAGAGGACATGGAAAATCGGAGAAACCAAATCAACCTTACACTCAAGAGATGTTTGCAGATGATGTTGCAGCCCTCTTGGACACCTTAAAAATAGATAAGGCATACATATGCGGAGTAAGCATGGGAGGCTTTGTGGCTCTAAAAATGGCATTAAGCCATCCAGAAAAAGTGAAGGGACTAATCCTGATAGATACTGCAGCGCGAATACCAGCCAAATCCATCGAAGTGGGCGCAAGGTGGGCCAAGGCACTCACCGAAAAAGGATTGGAAGCATACATTGAAGCCGAGATAAAAGACATATTCCACCCCATGTTCGTACGCAGACACAAGGATGAAGTGAAAAAATTCGCGGATTCTATGAGGACCCGAGACCCTACAACAGTAGTCAGAATCCAGCAAGGTTATGCGAAGAGCCCACTAACATTGGAAAAAGACATAAAGAAAATCAAGGCACCAACACTAATCATTCATGGCAGAGAGGATGAGGTGGTACCTGTTGAAGAAGCAGAATTTATGCACAAGCAAATCCCAAACTCACAAATCGCAATCATCCCATTCGGCGGCCACGCAGTAGTTCTAGAAAGAAAAGACTTTTTCATAGACGCACTACTCTACTTCATTGAAGAATCCGAAAAGAAAATGAAAAAATCCTAAACTTGAATTTCAAAACACTATCTGGAGAAAGCTCCCAAAAATTTTTTCTGATTACTATTTTTTGTTTGCACACTTGGAGCAGTATCCAAAAAAGTTTATGCTTTGACTAATGATTTTGACACGCCTTTTCTCTTGAATTTCATTTACCAATCTTTCGACTAGATCTGATTCTACGTCTTCTATCCTGCGGCAATTTAGGCAGTGGATGTTAATATGAGGACTTAGTGTGGTGTCATATACTGTTTTGCCGTCTATTTGACAGACTGCCTGAATCTCCCCTACTTTCTCTAATAGTTCTAATGTTTTGTAAACTGTGGCCGGGCTTATGGCGGGATTCTTCTTTTTTACTTCCTGGTAAATCATATAAACGGTAGGATGGTTTTTCATAGATTTTATTATTTTGAATACTTCTAGCCTCTGAGGTGTTACCTTGTATCCCTTACTTCTGAGATAGCTTATGAATTCCTGCAAATTTTGAGACATAATGATTATCTCACCCTTCCCATGAGTCCTAAGAATATTACACTTTAAATTAAATTTTAGTTAATATTCATTACTATATTAAAGTAAACATATTTTTCAATTATAAAAAGCTTTGCCGATGATAAAACGTAAATTGTAGTGTTGGAGTTTCGTTTATCTACAGCAAAGAAACAAAAAATTTAAATAATACCTGTTCTTAATTAAAAACAAAAATTAATTAATATTTTTTATGATTTAATTCCCCTAAAAGCCTAAAGAACATAATTTAGACTCAAACATGGAGGAGGCACAAAAATTATGGAAAAAACAGCAGAAGAACAAACAACTTTTTTAGAAATAGGAAAACCAGCACCCGATTTTGAAGCAATAACAACACACGGACCAATAAAACTATCTAATTATAGAGGCAAGTGGGTAATTCTATTCTCCCACCCCGCAGACTTCACACCCGTATGCACCACAGAATTCGTGGCATTCGCCAAAATATGGCCAGAACTACAAAAAAGAAACACCCAACTAATAGGATTAAGTATCGACAGTGTCTTTTCCCACATAGCCTGGGTGAGAAACATTGAAGAGAAACAAAAGATAAAAATACCATTCCCAGTTATTGCAGACTTAGACATGAAGGTGGCAAAATTATACAACATGATTCATAAAGCCACAAGTGAAACATCAGCCGTAAGAACAGTATTCTACATTGATCCTGAAGGCATCCTAAGAGCTATGCTATATTACCCCCTAACTTCTGGAAGAAACATGGATGAAATTCTGAGACTTCTGGACTCCCTACAAACTGTGGACAGAGCCAAGGTAGCCACGCCAGCCAACTGGAGACCAGGCGATAAGGTCATTGTTCCACCGCCCAGAACACAAGCTGAGGCCGAAAAAAGGCTAACTGAAGGATACGAGTGTATAGACTGGTACCTCTGCATGAAAAAATTATAAGCCAAAACAGGACAAAAACCATACCTTTTTTTATTTTTATAAATGTTATATTTATTAATATTGAACGTTTGGCTAAACCTATTCAGAAGTTTTCTTCTTTTTACATTCCGGGCAGTATCCGAAGTAGTCATGACTCCGGCTCACTATCTCATATTTAGACTTATCCCTTAATTCGTCATCCAATTCCTTAATTTTTTCTAGGTAGATGTCTTCGACCCTTCCACACTCCAAACAGTGAATGTTAACGTGGGGGGTCATGTTTGTTTCGTATCTAATTTTTCCATCCACTACACTAATTTCTTGGATTTCGCCCATTCCTCGCAATAGTTCTATTGTTTTGTAGACGGTAGCGGGGCTTACTGTAGGATAGTCCTTTTTCACTAGTTGGTAAATTTCCTCAGCAGTGGGGTGTTTACTACTTTTAATTACTCTAAATAGCTCAATCCTTTGTGGTGTGACCTTGTGCCCCTTCTTTCTCAGAACTTCAATGAATTTTTCTATGCTGTCGTCCATGGTCTTTTACCGGCTGCTAAAATTGATAAGTTCCTATTTTAAAAGTTTAATTTCTATTAAACTGTTATAAGATTCTGAATTTAAGGTTTTGGATGCCATTCATAAAATAAATACAGTGGATTAGAAGGGATCGGAGCGTTATGTTATAAGGGGAGGAAAAATTTAAATAATACTGATTATTGAAAAATATTAGAAATTTATTCGTAACAAAAATTATTAAAACATAAATCCACAAAAAGATATCCAAGAAAAACACGCCGAAAATAAGCTTCTCACAAAAGGGGAAGTCACGAAAAGCCTGGTCCAACTAGAGTTCGAAGGAAGGCATAGTTGTTCCAAACTTTTCAGAACGGGAGGAGCCTTTCCCACGACGAGCGTGTGCATCTGTAGACCACCCATGGGGAAGCCCCAAGCACACGCTCGTCAATACTCATAACGTTTTTGATTTGGCTTTGAACTGGTTCTCGTAGAGCCGTTTCACCTTCTCCATGGTATCTATATCCTCCACATTCTTATCCTCTCTTATTCTTTTTATCCTTGCAAATCTGAGAGCGTAGCCGGACTCGTACTTTGGAGATTTCTGTATTTCTTCGAAAATTGTTTCCACAACTATTTCGGGTTTTACCCTAACTGTCCTTCCATACTCTATGGTCTTTAGCTTTAATAGTTTCTCCGTGATTTCTTCAAATTCTTCGTCTGTGAGTCCTTTGAAAGTTTTACCTATTATTTGAAGTTCTCCCGTTTCTTCGTTTCTTGCTGCGAGATAGTAATCGCTGAGCCAATTCACTCTTCGCCCATATCCCCAGTCCGCCCCCACAATCACCAAATCGAGGGCTTCGGTTTCTTTTATTTTTAGCCACTTTTTTCCTCTTCTTCCCGGAGTATATGTGCTCTCAATTTTTTTAGCCATCAGTCCCTCGTGGCCCTTGTTTTTAGCCTCTTCAAAAAATTCCTGAGCCTTATCAACATCACAGGTTATCAATTGGGGAACAAGCTCTATCTCACCCGCTACTTGGGAAAGCGCCTTTCTCCTCTCGCTGTAGGGAAGGTCTATTAACAGTTTACCGTCTAGGTAAATTATGTCAAAAAGGTAGAGCTTCACTGGAATTTCTCTAACCATTTCTTCTATTCCCTTAACTCTGCGAAACCTCTTCATAAGATTTTGAAAAGTGAGTGGACGGGCATCCTTGCCTACTGCTACCGCTTCCCCTTCTATTATAGCCTCACCAGGCTGAATGTTGTTTCTAACCTGCTCCACCACGTCTGGCAAACTGGTGGTTACTTCAGTCAGCCTTCTACTAAAAATTTTAACCTCTCCCCCACGGATGTGTATCTGAAGCCGAGCACCATCCAGCTTGTATTCCAGACTAGTTATTCCTCCATGCTCTCTTAGAGCCTCAGCTACACTCTCTACAGCTTGGGCGAGCATAGGCTTTATGGGGTGAAAAGGCGTGGGTTTAACATCATCTAGAGCTTGAGGCCCTCCCCGCATTGCTTTTTCCGCCACCTCTCCCAAATCTCCCATAAGCATGTAAGCCCTCTTTATCATTTCCAAGGGTGCTCCTGAAGCCTTCGCCACAGCCTCCTCCATTAAACCCGAGGAAGCACCATGCCTCATCTCACCTATCAGGTTTTTTACAATATACTTTGCTTCCAAAGGTTCTGATCTGCTCAGCAGACTGAGAACAAGGTTTTCCTTCTTCTTTTTTGAACCACTTCCTTTAGCTTCGGAGATGGATTGAAAACTTCTATAAACTTCAAGTATTGTGAGAGGCTTCGGCAACAATGTTGCCTGCTTTGACACATCTTTTCTCAACATCAAAATTTTAGCCATGTCACCAAGATCACCCTTCTCGCTGAATGCACTCAGCATCTCTTCGTCTGAAGCCTTGGTAATGCTTCTTATCACCTTTTGAATAGTCCTCCAAGACACATCCAAAGTCTGACCACTCCACTCGGGAAAAGCTTCACCCACAATCATCCTAATTGAGGGAGCAACCTCCTCTATTGACAATTTTTTTAGGAACTGAGCCACCAGATCCACGATTACAAGCCTCTTGGTTGTTGATTCAATTCCCTCACATAGCTCAGCCAAATACCTGTAAAGTGTCTCACCCAAATTACCAGTACCCCCAACAGGAATCAAATTATCCTCCAAAGTTGGATAGCAAATATAAAAACTATAAGTTTTTCTAAAGAAATCCAAAAAAAAGCCTAAAAAAATAATAAAAAAATAATTAAAAAAATAATTAAAAATAATTACTGAAAACAAGTCAGGTCTTTACTTCCACGTTTACCGGAATTCCCCTAGACACCGATTCGGTGACAGTGCAGTAATTTCTGAAGATTGCTATGCAACGCTCCTTTTTCTTTGCGGATTCCTCATCTTTAAACTTGGGATTCAAAATTACGTCCATGCCTGTAACTCTTAAATATCCTTCCACACGCGAAATCTGGGCCCTGACCACACTAGTTAGCTCAACTAATTCGGCTTTCGCTTTGGATGCACAAAAAGTGAAAGATGAGGAAAGACAAGCTCCTACCGCTGCTGCGAGCAAATCATCCGGAGCTGGACCTTCATCATCACCCTGCGTCTCTGATGAGGCATCGACCACCAAGTTGTGCCTCCCACGTATCTGGACTTCATATTTCAGTTTGCCCTTCCATTTAAGCTCAATATCTATACTCGTTTTCACCATGCCAATCATATCCCATTTTTCCAAGGAAAATAAAATTATGAACAAAACCAAGCATTTATGGTAACTTTCAAGCATCTTTATATAAATGTACTTCAAAAAGGTTCCAAATATCTATTTTCTAATTATTTTTGCTTTCAAAGGGGTTTAGTGTGTAGTATTTTTGGGCTTGTAAATGAGCATTGTTTTTGACATTTTTTTGGGCCAGCTCGGAAAAAACAAAATGTATAAATAGTATCAAATATATATTTTCTATAAACTGCTTATATAGAGAGGTTTTCTTATGTGGAGGAGAAACATTGAAACGATGCCAAGGAAGGAACTCGAAAAACTGCAAGAAGACAGCCTCAAAAGACAGCTCAAATACGTGTACGACAACACAAGGTTCTACAATAAAAAGTTCAAAGAAGCAGGAGTAAAACCCGAAGACTTCAAAAGCCTAAAGGATCTAGAAAGGTTTCCCCTAACCACAAAACAGGACATAAAAAAAGAGGTCACACTTGATGACCCCTTCGGCGGAAGATGCGCCATTCCCAGAGACAAAATTTGGGGCATAACCCCACCCCCCGAACCGGAGATTGAGGAGCCACCCATTATGTCCATATCAACAGAGTATGAAAGAGAAGTACTTGTCGACCATCTCACCAGACATCTGGTGATGATTGGATTTTCAAGTGGCGACATTTTAGAACTACAAGCCTCCCAATGGGAAAGCATAGCTAGTCTCATTGAGGGACACTTCCGGGTGAGGAGAACAGTGCAGAGTCTGATTCCCTTCACCTCGATTCCCATTGAAAACACCCTCTTTCTCTTAGATGCTCCAAGGGCAACCTACCTAACAAAGTTCTTCAAACCCGATGTAATAATTACCACAGTAGATTATGCAAAATTAATGACCCAAGAACTGGAGAAGGAAAAAGGCGATCCTAAAACAGCCTTTAGACCCAAAATTGTCGTTCATAGATTCCGCCCTGGCAGCCCGCTTCTGGATGAGAAAACTAGAGAGGAGTTCAAGAAAACATGGGGTGGAACACATCTTAGCATGATTGATTTGGGATACGGTGGCTTCTACGCTATGGAATGTCTACAGTGTAATGGGCACCACGCCTGGGAGGATGGCTTTGTTGTCGAAACAGTAGACCCCAACACGGGACAACCAGTAGGCCCCGGAGAGAAAGGAATGCTTGTATTCACAAACCTTTACGCAGAGGGAACACCACTGGTAAGATTTGTGACAGGGCATAACGCTAGGCTGGACACCGAACCTTGTGGCTGCGGAAGAACCCATGTTAGAATATTTCTTGAATAAATAAAAATTGAATTTTGGAGGGAGACTCATTGGTTGAAAGTGAGCTTGATAAGTTTTGGAATAAGAAAATTGAAACCATGCCGAGAGAGGAAATAGAAGAACTTCAACTAAAGAAGATAAAGGCTGAAATCAACTATGCCTATCATAACACTCCATTTTACAAGAAGAGCTTCAAAGAAGCAGGAGTAACACCAGAAGACATAAAAACAATAAGCGACTTTGACACCAAAGTCCCAATTCTTTATAAAGACGATTTGAGAGCGGAGAGAAGCCGAACAGGAGACCCCTTCGGAGGCCTCCTAAGTGTACCCTTAAACGAGAGGGTAAAAGTGATAAATGCCTCTACGGGAACCACAGGAGTTCCAAGCGTTTTTGCCTACACAAATGATGACTGGATGATGGCTGCAGAGCAGGAAACAAGACTAAAATGGATGAGAGGATGGCGACCAAAAGACATAGTCTTCGCCACAGGCATAAGATGGCACGGATACGTAGTGATTTCCGCAACCGGACTAGACATAGTTAATATCACCGGAATAAGCGACTGCATGTATCCCCTGCCCCACATTGCAAAAAGACACGTAATAGAAATGAAATACATGAAGCCACAAATATTCGCCGGCCCCATGCTAACCATGTCCGCAATATTTGAAGCCGCCAAAAAAATGGGAGAAGACATAAAGAAACTCTTCTCAAGCGTCAGACTCATCGATACGGGCTACGGAGAAATTGTCACTAAGACTGTTAAGAGGAGAATTGAGGCGGAGACTGGTGTTCCGCCAGAGAGAATTTTTGACTTTGGGGGTGTGGCGGATCCACTGTGGTATTTTGGGGATTGCGAGGAGCATGAGGGTAATCATCAGTGTGATGATTTATTCTACACTAAAGCTTTTGATCTGGAGACTCATGAACCGTTGGCCAGTGGTGAGAGGGGTGAGATTGTGGTTACTAATCTTTTTGCTGAAGCCACGCCCATGTTGAAGTGGGGAACTGAAGATACGGGCGCCGTGTTTACTGAGAAGTGTGGTTGCGGAAGAACTCACGTTAGATCTATCATACTGGGTAGAGAGGCTTTTGCTGCTAACATTAAGGGTATGAGGGTTTTCCCAGCGGATATAGAGAACATTTTGGGGGATATACCGGGGTTTACTGAGTGGTTCACTATGCTCAAATATTCTAAGGGCCCCATGGACACCTTGAAGTTGAAGATGGCCACCGATAAGGATAAGGTTAAGGATCCTGAGGAGTACAAGAGAGAGGTTAAGAGGAGGCTTAAAGAGAAGCTGGATGTGGAATCAGAAATTGAGATTGTCGAATCAGTATCTGACTTGCCTTTCGTGGGCCATAAAGTCGTGAAGCTATTGGATATGACAAAACAGGCATAACCATTCCTCCCCCTTTTTTAAATAGTTTTTTGTATTCTTCATATTTGTTTTATTTTTTTTATTTTTGAGAGTAGCTTGACAATGTTAAATTTGGTCGTTTACCCCCTTCAAGCATTAATGAAGCAGTAAAAAATCCACCTTCTCTAAAGCATTAGACAAAAAAATCAAGGGAAAATGTAGCACCGAAAACAAATTTAACATTGTCAAGGTAGCATTTAAGGAAAAAAACAAAAATGAAAAAGTTGAGAAGGTAGGAGAATATTTGGCTAATAGGATAGATTTTTGTTTTTACTTTATTTTTTGTGCTAGTTGTTTTCCGAATTCATAGCATTCTTTTAGTTGTTCTTCTTTGGGCACCCATTTTGATCTGGGTCCGGGTTCTACTACTTCGAATTTCATTTCTTGGAGGACTGGGATGATGTTTTTGTATGCTCCGCCTCCCCATCCGTAGGATTCGAAGGCTGCTGCTATTTTTTTTCCTGGTGGTCTGAGTCCTTTTATGAATTCTAGTATTCCTCTTATTGCGGGCATCATGGTCATGTTTAGGGTTGCGGATCCTATTAGGATGATTTTGGACAGCATGACGTCCCTGATTATGAGTCCCCAGTCTGAGAAGCGTACTGGGTACATTGTTGTTTGTACTCCGTTGTCCATTAGTCCTCGGCTTATTTCTCTGGCCATCATGTCGGTGCTTCCCCACATGGTGTCGAATATTATTACTGCTCTGTTTTCGGCTTCGCCGCTGGCCCATTTGGCGTAGGCGTTTATTATTCTCTCGGGTTTCTTGTTCCAGATTAATCCGTGAGCTGGGCATATCATGTCTATGGGGACTTTTAGGTTTTTTACTTCCTCCAGTTTTTTGAGGACTAGTTGGGAGTAGGGCAGGACTATTTGGGCGTAGTATCTGGCCGCGTGGTCCATTACTATTTGTTCTCCCAAGTCGTCCACGAATCTTTCAGGTGATGCTATGTGTTGTCCGAAGGGATCGTTGGAGAATAGTATGTGGTTTTCTTTAAGGTAGGTCATCATGTTGTCTGGCCAGTGCAACATTTGGGCTTCAATGAAGACTAGGTTCCTCTCCCCAATGTTTAGTGTGTCGCCTGTTTTTACTATTTTTAATGGTCGGTCTATTTTATAGTAGCCTGTGAGTGAGTCTTCGGCTCTCTTGGAGCAGATTATTTCCGCCTTAGGTGCAAGTTTAAGCATGTCTTCTATGTTTCCAGCGTGGTCTGGTTCTGCATGGTTCACGACCAAATAGTTGATGTCTTTTGGGTCGACTATTTCTCTCACTCTTTTTATCATTTCAAGGCTGTGCGTGTGCTTTACGCCATCAACTAGGGCAATTTTTTTGTCAACAATTAGATATGCGTTGTAAGTGGTACCGAGTGGTGTTTGATAGGAACCGCAGTATCGTAGGTTCCAGTCTATGGCACCTACCCAGTACACCCCTTCTGCCAATTTAACGCTCAAAACATTACACCCCTAAAAATTTCCAGAAATTTAATCTGGTATACTGTAAAATATGGAGGTATTATATTTAAACAGTTCGAGCCAAAAATTCCAGAAAAAAAGAAAGATTTGAGAACGTGAGCTGCAGATGTCTGGGCTTTTTTTGGTGTCTGGAGCCCTAATTAGACAGGTGGGGAATAAGTGTTAGGGCTACTCAACCAGATGTCACATTAAAGAATTTTTTTATTCCTTATGCGTCTCCTTCAAAACATGCATTTTACGGCAATATGTTTGATGTGAAATTTTTAGTCCAAAAAGAATAAATTATCTTTTTTTAGAGTTTACTTAGAATGGTTTGGAGGGTTTGTTGGTGTCGCGAGAAATTTTCGGTTCTATTCCTGGAGAGGCGAACAGAATTGGTGATTTTGCCGAGATTTTGAATGAGGAGTTGATGTCTTCAAACATCCGAGTTAAGAGGAAAAGCCAGTTTGAATGGAAGGTGAGAAGGGGCATTAATACGAAGGGGAAACTGAGAATCTATAGGAGTGGCTCAAACATTGTTTATGAGGGGAGAGTTGGACATAACTATATTCCCCTAGTTCTTTCTCTAATCTTAACACTTGCGCTCCTAATTGTCTCCCTGTTTTTCATCTTTCTTGGAATTTTCTTCACATTCTTTTTCCTATTCATTTTCCTGGCGTTGGGTGATGTCGACCGCTTGGAATACGAGGTTGAAGACGCGTTACAACGTGCAATAAACAGGTTTTCACCACAGCCAACCATTTCAACCCCTCAAAGGGAAGAGAAAATAGCCAAGTATGAACCCAGCTCAGACCATTACTGTATGTACTGTGGACGTCGAATAACTCCTGACGCAATATACTGTCCCAGATGCGGAGGAAGAATACGATAAGGTTCCAATATTATACTGTTTCCTTCAAGGAAATGTGCTGCGATTTGATTAAGTTGTGGGCAGGTTGTAGTAGTTCTGGAATCTTAGTGCGTCTTCCTTCATTGTGATATTGTTAAAAAGTAGGTAGCACTGTTTAACATTTATTGACTTAATGATGTCCTTTAGTCTGTAGAGGTCGTTGTCCGTGTATGTGTATTTGTACATTTTTTTGCCTGGGGGAGCGCCGTGCAGCCTTAGGTAGGCTGTGTCTTTAGCCAGGTAGGCGGGGTTTGATGCAAAGGGGTCAACCGTGTGGGTTATGTCGAGTTCTTCGCAGAGGCTTTTAACAAGTGGGGCGGTCCAGTTTTTCCCGCGGGGTTCCCAAGCAAATATTAGTCCTTCACGGTTTATTGTTGAGAAGAATTCCTTCATGTTTTTGATGTTCTCTTCGGATGGTGTGAAGCTGGCTGGGCACTGGAAGAGGCATACCTTGGCCTCTAGAATCTTGCAGATTGTGCTTATGGTTTCCCAGGCCTCTGAAACCTCAGGTGTGGGTTTAAAGTGGCCGTAAAGCTTCTTTTTTTCCTCTGGAATTTTAATTCCGGCCTTTTTGTAGGTGGGAGAGTTTGGGTCATGGGTTATGAGTTGCCAAGCCTTTACTGCGAACTCGAAATCTTTGGGGGCCCTGCTGCGCCAATTTTTCAAGGTTTCCTCGCTGGGGGGTTTATAGAAGGTCCTTTGAACCTCTGTTAATTTAAATTTTTTAAAATACTGTTCAATGCTTTCCGGAAAACCACAACAGCCTATCTTAATCATATTCTACTCCCAAGAGAATTGAGTACATGAAGCTTTTCTATTTTTTGAGTGCGCCCCACAATTTTCAAATAATAGAAGGCAATGTGGGAATGCTTGATTCTAACCCTTTACTTTTAGGCTCAAATAGAAAAATAAGCGCTATTGAAGCTTCTTTCAGATGTGAAACTGGACAACTCCAAATTTTCATAGAAGGAAAAAACGATAATTATTATAAACATACTAGGATATGATTCTAACAATAAAAATAATGGATGCGCAGCATTAAAGTTACGCGTTGATGAAACAAATGCAGGTTTTAAGATTTTGCACAAATTTGGTTCCGAGCTTAAGTTTTGAGGAGCGGGTTTTATGGATCTCAAAAAAGTTTTCGAGCCCAAAAGTATGGCTGTCGTGGGAGTTTCGGTTACCAACCCGTTAAACCCTGGTACTGTTATTTTTAACAAAAATCATCACGAAATGCAAGTAAAAACCTTTCCGATTAACCTTAGAGGAGGAAGCATTGAGGGGACACAAATCTACCCCACAGTTCTAGATATACCCGAGGAAGTGGATTTAGCGGTCATAGTAGTGCGGGCGGACCTGGTAAACTCCGTTTTGGAGGACTGTGGAAAAGCGGGCATCGGGGGCGCAATTGTTATATCGGGAGGTTTTGCCGAGATGGGAAATGGGGGAGTTGAACTCCAAAATCAACTGGTCAAGATAGCAAACGAGTATGACATTGCCCTTATAGGCCCAAACTGTATGGGGGTATATAGTCCACCTTATGTTGACACCTTTTTTATACCTAGTGAGAGAATGCTTAAGCCCCCACCTGGAAATGTGGCTATCTTGAGCCAAAGTGGGGGCTTTATTGTTGACCAGTTTCTAAGCAAATATGCGGAGAGAAAAATTGGCGTTTCAGCCGCAGTTAGCATAGGAAACAAGGCGGTGGTGGATGAAACAATTCTTATGGAGTATTTCCTCAAAGACAAGAGGACCAAAACTGTGGCAATGTATATTGAAGGATTTAGGGAGGGAGAGGGCAGGAGATTCTTGGATGTTGCTGCCGAATTCGGGGACAACAAGAACATCATAGTTTTTAGAGCGGGAAAAACTGATGTTGGGCGGAAAGCGGCTATGTCCCACACGAGCTCAATTGCTGCTTCACCCCGATTAGCCTCTGATGTCTTTAGGCAGTATGGAATAGTGGAGGCGGAAAATGAGCAGGAAATAGTTAGTTTCGCCAAGGTACTTTCATTCAAGAACAAGCCCATAAAGAACGGAGACATAGCCATACTAACAGTTTCGGGAGGACATGGCGTGGTCTGCGCAGATTTAGCAGTTAAATATGGCTTAAATCTTGTAGAGTTCACTCAAGAAGAAATGAAGGAAATGAAGCAGTTGATAAGTCCTGCAGCAGCGCGTATAGCATCTTTGTCGAATCCTATAGACCTCACAGGAAGCGCAGAGGACATAGATATGGAAAGAGTATTAGAGTACATTCTTCAAATAGACAGGGTTGAGGCAGTTCTAATATTAAACTTCCCCTATCCTCCCACAATAAGTATGCAGATAGGCCGCAGGTTATCCAATATTGCTGGAAGATACGGTAAGCCAGTAGTAGCATACGTACCCTGGCTTTTAAAGTATGACATAATAATTGAAGGATTCGAAATAAACAATGTACCAGTAGCCCACACCCTAGAAGAGGCGGTTCAAATGATAAAGGGATTAAAAATGAGACGCCCTAAAAAACCATAATAACCTAGTTTTCCAAGAATTCCGGAAGGAGTATCGGATAACTACCCTAAACAACCAACCATATATCCAAAGATAGTTTCGAAAAAGATAAGTAATCGTGGGTAAAAACAATTTTTTGTGCGGTTTTTTAAATTTTTCACTAAAATTTTATATATTTTGTTTGGGAAATTTTAATTAGCAAGTATACTTGTGTAGAGTTAAAAAAGGCAAGTGTGGGGTTAAGTTAGTTGTTGACACCCGACTATCTCACTTTTTTAATTAATTATGAATTCCTGTTGACCATACTGGTGCTCTTCGTTAGTGCTAATTTCATCTGGCGATTTTGGAAATTAAGAAAGGTTCCCTTGATTTATCTCGCCCTCACATTCATTCTCTTCGCCTTGGGAGTATTTTTCGTTGCTTTGAGTCACATCGACCACTTCGCTATTTATCCCATTCTTCTCAGAGACTACATGATTGATAGTTACGTGTTACCTTTCAGAATTCAAGGCCACTTTTACTCGGTTCTTACCGATTGGGTCATAATAATTTTTCAAGGCTGGCTGAAGGGCTCCATATACATTTTCTCATTCTCCATCGCGCTGGCTGCTGTTGGAAACCTCTTCCTTTTCGCCTTCACTCTGGAAGCGTTCTTACAGAAAAAGAAAAAGTGGATGATCCTCTATTCCATAATTTTCACGCCGCTATTCATTATTATACTCGTTTCATTCAATGTTACATTAAACTTTATGCTGGCAATGATAATTGGACTCGTCACCTATATACCATTGATATACTTAGCGTTAAAGGCAGCCAAGATAACTGAAAAAAGGCTTTTCCGCTATGGGTTCATTATGATTTCTTTTACCTCTGTATTCCTATCGTTGTTCTTTGTTTTTCTATTCATAGAGGGAGCCTTAACAGAGGGATGGAGCATATTCGTACCCATAGGATACACCATGGGACTACTAGCAGGCATATCTGCATACGTGGGATACGTTTTGCCAAACTGGTTCCGCAGACTAATACGCGAAAAAGGTTAGAGACGAACAACCATCAAATCCTGCACAAAAGCAGGATTCAACCTTTTTTATATAGTTAAAAGTTTTTTTGGCTCACATGTTTTTTATGGCTATTTAAATATCGACTGTTTCCCCTACTCTGAGAATTCTGCAGTTTATCCCTTTTTTATCTAACCGCTCTTTAAATTCCTCAGCTATGTACCTCTTTTGCTCAGAGAAATGGAAGGGTACTACCATTTGTGGCTTTATTTTCATAAATGCATTGATGTAATCCTCATAGAAGTCTGGGAAACAGGCAGAAAATACTAGTTTAACACCCCTCACCTCTGGAAATCTAGCTGAGTCACCCGAATGCAAGATACCCTCATAAAAGTAGCTGACGCTCTCCTCAGACTTCAAACACCAACTCTCCAAAATTTTAACGCCCTCAAATTCTTTCCCCACTTCCGCCCTGCTTCCCTCAAGACCATACATACTCAAAACAGTGTAGGGCGCAACTAAAGGTGCATTTAGCATTTTGAATTTTTGAATATCAAAGTGGTCAGGGTGCTCATGTGTCACAAAAACCATTTCCACGCCTTGCTGGGGCTCAATAAGGAAATTTGGATCGATAACAAAGTGCCTCTTGCCCAGAATTTCCACACAGGAATTACCAAGCCACCTCACTTTCATACTAAAAATTTGAAGAAAAAATAGATATATTTTTTGCCTTTTTTTCCAAAAATTCGCGTGAAACATAATTTCATTACATATTTAATTTATTTTGTATTATATAGTATATATAATTTATATGCATCATTAACTTTTAGTTAACCTTATTAGTCATGAGGATTAACCGAAAAAACGTCACATTTAGGCCTAGAAAAAGGGGTGATAATTTGTCTACCAAAAAGTATGGTAAACCAAGTCCATACCGATGTATGAATTTAGAGGACGCAATACGCGTCCGTAGGTCTATGAGAAGGTTTACTGGCGAACGCGTACCCGACGAAGACATAGAAAGAATACTGGATGCGGGAAGATACACGCCAAGCCCTGAGAATATGCAAATGTACCGGTTTGTGGTAGTAAGAGATGATCAAGAAACAAAGAATTTAATAGCAGACCTAGCCCGGGAAGCGGCTAAGGAAACCTTTGGAACTTACCCTGCAGAACTAACACAGGGACGCATATGGTATATTCCACCAGACCGTCGCCCCTGGACCTTTACAGAAATGCGGGATGGAAGCCTCTTTGATTATCCACGGATGGCGGATGTGGTCATAGTTGGTTGTGGCTCGGAATCCTTCCATGACGCCCCAATAATATATCCCCAAAAATTTTTCGGAGCAATATGTGTGGGCATGGCTATCTACGCAATGTGGCTTATGGCAACCAGCCTAGGCTATGCCGCAGGATACCAAGCCTTCCCAATTATGGATCCTAGAAGACAGGAGATACTCGCAGACAAGCTAGGAATACCACGCACCTGGGATCCTTTGGCAACTCTGAGTATAGGAATAAGGGCAGAGGATAGGATGATTGGTCCTTCCAGAATCCCATTGGAGGGCTTATACTACAAGGAAAGATGGGGCAACCCCTGGATAAGAAAAGCCTTTCTTGAGGATGAAGAGTGAGAGGTGCCCAACATGAAAGTTGAAGTTGAATTAGACGACGATGCAGTCAAAGTTCTGAAATCCCACGCTGAAGTTTTGGACGTGTCTCTGGAGACGGTCTGCAAGTTTATTCTTGAGGAATACACGAGAAACAAGGGCGGCTACGTTTTCTACGGTGTTGCTCCCAAGGGTGGCAAAATCTTCCTGATTCAGTGGCCCTACATTACCGGCCAAATCATACTAAGCGCTGAAGAATTAGCGAAATTGTCGAGGTGATTTTATGTCGAAGTATAAAGGTTATGCTCCCGGATCGGAGTTCCTGGCTTATCCCACCCTAGAAATAGATGATATTGAATACGACTTCTTCCGAAAGGAATCCTCCTCTCTGGGTCAGAGCCTGGTTGAAAACAAGAAGGGAAGAATAGTTATCCGCTGGGAATTCGAGTTTTATCAGAAGTTTCTTAAGGCTGTTGAGAAGAAATATGGTAACATTTGGGCCAATAATGTGGAAGCCGCAGTTAGAGCCGCAGTTGAGGATTGGATTAAAAGGGTTGGTGAAAAGTAGTGGCGTTAAAAGAGTTCCTAGAAAAATTAGCAAAAGACATCAACGCCAAAGCAATGCCTGCCGTGAAGGAATGGGTTGGCAACCGTTACTATGGAAAAATCATCCAGTTCCAAGTAGGAGACCTTAGCGGGTTCTCAAAAGCATATTATCTAGTGTTCACAAAGAAGGGGGTAAAGTTCAAAGAGGGTGATTATCCAAGCCCAGAGCTAATTTTCAGATCAGACGAAGCAACCCTTCAAGGCATAATTGAGGGCAAAATTAAGGTCAGCAAGGTCCGTGACGAGTGGAAGCTCCTAATAATCGGAAATGCACATGAACAATTTCCATTTATGCAAATCGCAGCCTCCGTCCTCCTATAATCTTCCTCTCCCACCATTTTTTAATTTAAATTTTTTCAAACAATAATTTTCCGAATCCCTAAATCTCACATATTTTATGTCGATAGTGCAAAAAAGTACCTATCAGAGGAGCAATGGTGTTTGGGCCTTCACCAAAAGAAGATGGGTTTGAGAAAGAGTTTTAAATTGGCAATTGCGGGATTTTATATGATTTAAGTGACGATTTACGGGAGCGCAAACTAAACAGTTCCGTCCAAAAAGGTTCTATTTAAAAGGTTCAATGGATAATCAATGTTTCTGGGGCCCCTGAATTGAGTAGCCTTAACATTAGGAGAAAATTGTTTCACAGTTTAGCCTTCGTATTTGCGTTTGTTTATGTGTGGATGGGCTGGTTGCCAGCCGCAGTACTCTCAATATCAACACTGGTGCTGTTCTCAATAATTGAGATTTGGAGACTCAGAGATCCAGATTTTCCTCTCAACATTATTACTAGGAAATTGGTGAAGCCAGAGGAACAAATCCGGGTGGCGGGCTACTTCTACTTTGTTCTGGCAGCAACAATTCTCATATTTTTATTTCCCATCTCTACAGTGGTGACCTCCATAGTGGTAGCTGGCGTGGCGGATGCTGCAGCCGCCTTGGTGGGTATAAAGTGGGGCAAGCACTTTTTCGTGGCAAGAAAAAGAATAAAAACAGTTGAGGGACTCGCCGGTGGAGGGGTAGCTACCTTCCTATTAACTCTGGGACTATTGTACTACTTTGGCGGGTTTTATCCCCTTACATCTCTAATTGTGGCAGTGGTATTTGTGGTGCTTGATTACTTGACGCCGCCAATAGACGACAATTTGCTCAACCCAATTAGCATAGCTGTAACTTTAACCCTCTGTAGATTGGTACTACAAATTTAGTCTAAACCAATCCAAACTTTTTAGACAAGAAATATTTTACCTATGCATTTTCCCTCATTTCTCACCAGGGAATAATCGCATTGTTTGCCGGTTACAAGCTGTGCGGCGGCAGTGTAGCAAATCAGATTCGCGCATTCCCTTCTGCCAGCGACTCTTGAAATTCCTTCTCTATCAAAGGCTTCACAAGAATCTGTGAAGGGGCATTTCTCCACAACCACGGATACGGTGTCCTCAGATTCTTTTATAAAATGTAGCTGAGCAGCCATATTAACTGATTTGGCGAACTCTTGAGATTTTTCAAGCGCCTCCTTTAGTTCCAAAGTTTTACCGAGTAGGCCAGATGCCTGCATTAACTGTTTAAGAGCATTTAAACCCGACCTTTTCCAAGCCGCTCCAGTGGCTCCCTCAATTTTACTATCTGCCTTGGCGTTGCCAAACACCAAAGCGCAGTAACCCCGCGGGTACCTATCCAAATTTTTCAGAATGTAGTTTACGACATCATCAACGGTTTGAATCTCCGCAGGCGGCGACTCTCCTAGCTTTTCGGCTTCAAACTGCTTCGCGTAATCCACAAGTAACTTAATATAGCTAGGGCCAAAAACTTTACCTACATCTTCAAAGGACTGCTTTAAGAAAAGAACAGCCAGATTCGCATCTATCATAGACATCGCTTTCACCCGACACTATGTTCCTCGTTAGTGAATTTTTGTAAAAAAATGGGGGGGTTAATGGAAAGAAATTTGTACGGGAGGGAGGTACCGTTATACCAAAAAGGTGATACACGCCCATGGCGCAAACAACAGTACCTCCCACAGATTA
>CAZECW010000083.1:0-2456 GCA_964510585.1 uncultured archaeon
GTATAGAGAGCATGAATTAGAAAAACATACACCCTCTCAGAGCATCCACAACATGCTAAATTATTGATTCGTGTAGGCAATACACTATTTAGGATTACTGGTCGTTCTACTCTGAATTAGGAGGTACTTTTGTGGAAGTTAGGGATCTGATTACGAAAAAAAATGTTGAATTTTTAAAGGCGCTGGCAGATGAAACAAGATTAAAAATCCTCCAATTTTTAGGGGATAAGGAGATGTGCCAGTGTGACATTATTCCTGCCATGGATAAGTCGCAGTCCACGATTTCCCAGCACCTTCAAATTTTAACAAACGCAGGAGTCCTTGAGTCCCGCAAAGATGGCCAAAGAAGTCTTTACAAGTTGAAGGATGAAAGAATACGCAAAATAGTCGAGTTGGTTAGCAGCATTTCAAAGGATTCTCTTTTAGAAATATCTAAACTGGCAAAAATAATAGGAAAATAGACCTAAAAAAGAGGGAAAAATGAGTTTAAAAAAAATGGAAGCAGGGTAATTACTCGAGGCTAATTGCAGTCTACATTTTTTATTTTTTAGAAGTCTTCTAACCAGGTACCGAAGGAGTTGTCGTGATCCTCTTCGTCCGCAAGTATGCTCTCAAATAGTTTTTTGGTGGTATAGTCTTTTTCTTTCTCTGCCATTTCTATGATTTTTCTGTACATTTCAATTGCTTCTTCTTCGGCTTTTTTGTCTAGTTCTATCATTTCTTTTAGGTTTTTACCTACTGTGATTGGGGAGGGTTTGGTTGTCGGTTCACCGCCAAGGTAGTCAAGTCTCTCCGCAATGGCTTCTGCGTGTTTCATTTCTTGGATGGCTATCTTTTTTAATTCATCAACTATTGCTACACTCTTTGTTCCAACTGCTCTTACATGTTGCCACATGTATTGTATTGATACCTGTAATTCTCGGGCTATGGCCTTGTTTAACCATTCTTTTAGTTCCTCGCTCGCCAATTTTCCACCTCCAATTGGAAACAAGGTTTTTGTAGATAAGTTATATGTGGCTGGGATTATAAAATTAACTAAAGGGAGTTTTATAATTTGTTAGTTAGTAACATATATAAATAATTAATTGATATTCATTATTGATGGATACTCAATTCATATGGGAGGACTTGTAATGACAAAAGTAGGAGAAGTCTACTACTGCACAATTTGCGGAAACAAAGTACAGGTACTACAGGCTGGAAGAGGAACATTAGTATGCTGCGGACAACAAATGATTCTTCAAAAACAGTAGAAAAACCAAACACCACCCATCCCCCTTTTTCTCTAAAAAATACTGAAAAATAAGCCTTTCCAAAACTAAATTCAGCAAACATTGATGTTAATAGCTCAACTACCAGTGCCAGCCAAGTTTAATATGCCAAAAATAATTACTCCCTCACAAATTTGGTATATTCATAAAATTAGTTTTAATAGGGGATCAGGTCATTAATTTGCTTTTTGTGTTGACAAGATAAAAGTATTCGACCCTTGACGAAAACCTCCCAATGAGTAGGGAAAACCTTTTTAAAAGTTCAACAAGACTTTGCCTACCATTATAGGTCAAAGAAGCATACCTATAAAAAAATATTGAGGTAATGAGAAATGAGTGAAAGACCAACTGGAGTTACAATTCTAGCGATACTAATGATAATCTGGGGTATATTCACACTTTTGGGTGCATTTCTTATCGGAATAGCAGGAGCCAGCCCCTTCGTGGGAATCAGCATAACTGTTTTCATCTACGTTATTTGGGGCATCATTTACATTATCGGCGGCCTAGGATTATTCTCCCTCAGAGAGTGGGCAAGAATATTGGCGATCATCATTAACATTCTAGGACTTATCGGCGGCATCATACTGACAATAACTATCGTCGGCGCTCTTATCGGTATTCCAATGATAATAATCAGCATCATAATCATCTGGTACCTTACGAAAGAAGAAGTGAAAGCATACTTTACATAAAAATGGATAAAAATCCTTTTCTTTTTTTAATTTCCCAATTTTGTTGGTTATATCCTCAGGGTCTAGACAATGAAGACGTATTCCAAAACTTGTCTTTGACACTCTCCGCGACTAAAGTCGGGAGATTCTTGCTTCTGGCTCATCGGGAGCCTTCGAAGCAATGGGTGTGCCATCACCCAGTTAGCACGCCCTTCCCTCAGGGGAACCGCGTCTATGTTGGCACCCTCATGGGGGCTGCGTCTTGTTTAGCCTCTTAAGCCCAAGCCAAACCCTTCAGCTACCAACAACTATTTATATACCATACTTTCAAATAAGCTTTTTTGGCGATTCATCCCCACGACTTGAAGTCGGGGGCTTTCTCACCAAGGTTTTGTAAAAACCATATTTTTAAAATATGGAAAAGAAATAAGGGATTTGCCGAATTTTAAATTGAGGAGTGTTTGGTTGTTTGATTGATTAAGTTTTATGGTTTCCAAAGTTTATAGGTGTT
>CAZECW010000084.1:0-14450 GCA_964510585.1 uncultured archaeon
GGTGGTGGGGTTACTGGGGGAGTTAAGGGTTTTAGGGGTGTTGAGGGAGGAATCAATGGTTTGGCGGTTGAAGTGGGGGCTGGGGGGGTTTGCATCTCTATTTCGGTTTCCTCTATGAATACTGGTTCTTTTTCAGGTTGAGTCATTGGTGATGGTTCTAATGGTTGGGAAACTAATTCCCACTCTTCCTCTGGTTCTGTACCTGTTATTCTCGGCGCGGGGGTTACCTCCTTCTCTATTGAGGGCTTCTGTTCCTCTTCTGTCCATGGAGGCGTAAATTTTTCTTCTGGTTGTGCTTCGCTGGTGAGAGGTGTTGCTTGTGCTGTTTCCTGAGCTATTTCTTCAAATACATCTAGTGGTGGTGCTTCTTCCTTAGCTTGGCTCATTTCTAGGAATGTGTCTAGAATTTCTTCCTCTTTTTCTTGGGGTATTGATTCTTGGTAACTGCCTAGTATTTGCTCTACAAGTTGGACTTCGTCGTCGGTATATTTGTTTTTTATTTTGTTCCAGTATTCGGTGGCTTTACTGAGATTGCCGGAGCATAGCTCCCTGAGTGAGGAGGCGAAAAGGTAATGGTGATCTTGTATTTTGCCTTTTTTGCATGATTCTAGGGACTTGTCTGAAAAATTTTTGGCTGAGTCAGTATCTCTTATGGATAAACTGTAGAAACCAGCTAAAGTGAAGAAGTCTGATGCAATGTCATAAGCTTCTTCTTCTAGAAGTAGGTTTGCGGTTTCTGAGTAGTAATCGATTTTTCTGTTTATATCGCTTTCTTTATTCGCCAAGGTTTACCACCATGCTTACTTTCCTCAATAAATTCTTTACCTACAGTATTTATTAATCTTCGCAGATGGGGTGTTCACCTTAAATTTTCGAGGCATTGGTTCACAATTTTAATTTCAGATTCGCTGAAATTGTCCTTAATTCTGTCGAATAACTGCCTAGACTTTGAAGAGTCTCTACTGCAAATGGCTTTACTTAAAGCGGCCACATCATAGTTTTCATCTTTAATATTATTTTTACTGCATAGTTCAAGTGCTCTATCTGCTTTTTTAGCTGCGTCGTCAAAATTTGATATTGCAAAGCTGCACATGGCGGCCCAACTCAAATTTGCTGCAGCGTAACCGTAATCCCTTTCTTCTAGCAATATTTCAGCATACTCTGAATAGTTTTGGGCGGCCAACTCAAAACAGTTTTTGAAAGAGTCGTAATTTGAAAGAGCTTTATATGCCATAGCGGAATCACTGTAGAGAAGGGCTGCAGATACAAGATTTCCAGCCATGCTCATTTTCTCGCCCTGGTCGGCGTAGGTGGCAGCAGCTTCTTGCATGAGTTTTTCAAATTCAACCTTTTTTCCAAGGTTCTGGTAGCATCGAGCCATTCTTTCAGAATCCATCGCTGCAGAAACAGTGTAGTTTATCTTTTTATGGTGCTTATAAGCTTCGGTGTAGCAATTAAGGGCTTTTTCATAATTTTTAAGTTTAAAATAGCAGTCTCCTGCCTCTCTCAGTTTATCTGCAGCTTTTTCAATATATTCTTGACCTGCAACGGTGCCTGTAGCTTGAGACTCATAACTTCTTGCTTTGCTAAGCAAAGCTTCGCAGTCCTTTTCACTCAAAGCTTTCCCACCAAAAAGCTTTAAATTTTACTAGGTTTAGCAGACTTATATCTTTTGAGGGAGTAAATAATTCTCAGAAAATTTTAGTTTTCTGTTTGTTTTGAGAGTTTTAATTTGTTTTTCCACTTCCCCGATTTTTCCTTTTTCACTTCGATCTTTCTATCTTGATTTTAGTAATGCGGGGGAAGGAAAAACAATCTAATTACGACATTTTTGACTTATTTTTTCTACTATAGATAATATAAAAGGTTACTGTTAAAGTTTTGTGTGCTTTTCATTTTTTTTCTGGCTTTTGGCGATGCTGAAGCAGTTTTCAACAATGCGTAGGTATTCAAAATATTCAGTTTCGCCTAGGTAGTCGTTGGACAGCTTTTCTTGGAACTTTACCCAGTGAGCCTGAGCCTCTTCTAATTTTCCGCTAAGTATGGCTCCACAGGTTTTTGCTAATTCTCGCCTCCAAATTCTAATTCTTTTTGTTTGGACTAAATCCAAACTTTTTAGGGCGAGATTTTTAGCTAGTTCTTTGTCGCCGAGGAAGAAACTGCAAAAAGAGGCCCAACTATATTCTGAGATGGCAGTTTCGATTAAAGAAGTAGATTTTCCTCCTGCATCTTGCCATTTGGCTATGTTTTCTTCAGCTGCGTCTATGTGCATTTTGGCGGATTGCGACAAATTTTCCACAAATTTGTTATTATTGCCGACTCCACGATAATAGGAGGCGAAGCCACTGTAAACTAGGGCCATATACTCTTTTTTGTTCAAATGTTCATTTGCGACTTCCATAGCCTTATTATAACAATCAAGAGAATTTACCAAGTCGCTGGACTCCCTGAAAAAACACCCCGCTCGAATATATCTCAGGAAGGCTCCAACAAAATCACCGCACTTTGCGTGCTCCCTGGCATCATTCAAATATTCCAACGCGGTCTTTTCAGCAATCATTGACAGCACCTACTTTAGAATAACTAACGAGTCCAAAATTAAAATTTACCATTGCACCAGAAACAAGACATGCTAAACAAGAAGTAGAGAGGCCGAAGAAAAAGCCTCTACTAAAGTTGGCGGGAGAAGATTCCAGCGATTCGAAATTTAAAGGTAACGTCAAGGCTAATTAGCTTACCGTCGCAAATACATTAGTGTACCAAGTTTAGGCTGGCTCAGCTGAACCTGCCTATAATGCTTGGGTAGCATATTCAAAAAAGAAGCGGTTTATAGAGCGTAACACCCATAGAGATATTATCTTATTGAACTGCAAATGGGTAGGTGTTTGCGTAAACTATCCGGGCTAAGCATTCTAGATGAAACGAGTTGTGGCAGCCAGAAAACAAGTTGCAGCACTTTCAGCCCGGATTTATGGGATAGTGAATTCTGCCAGTAGGTGACGGTTGCATTTTAGAATTATGATTTGTGTCTTTTAGAACTTTTTCTAAGATAATTTGTTTCGAGTATTACGTTAAATTGAAATTAATACTGGAATTACTTTTTTCCGTTCACTCTCTTTTCTCTCTGGAGGTTAAAGGTTGTTAAGAGAAAAAGTTGCTAGTTTCACAGCACGCCCCGACGAGATTGATTTGTGTGTATTACTATACTCTGGAGGGCTGGACACTTCCTGTATGCTTGTATGGCTACAGGAAAAGTATAATACAGACGTTATTACAGTAACCCTTAACGTGGGACAGGCAAAAGATTTCAAGGAAATAGAGGAAAAGGCCAAAAAACTCGGCGTCAAAAAGCATTATACTATAGACGCCAGAGAGGAATTTGTAAATGAGTACATAATGAAAGCCATTAAGGCTAACGCACTTTACCAGGACGCCTACCCCATAAGTTCATCGCTGTCACGTCCATTAATCGCAAAATGGGGAGTGGAAATTGCCAAGAAAGAAGGCGCTGATGCAATTAGTCACGGTTGTACAGGCAAGGGAAATGATCAAGTGCGTTTTTCTGTTACAATTAACACTCTTGCACCAGAGATGAAAATTATTGCGCCAGTGGTTGAGTGGGGAATGAGTCGTGACGACGAAATTATATACGCCCAAGAGCATGGAATCCCCATCCCCGTTACAGTAAATTCGCCATACAGTATAGATGAGAACTTGTGGGGTAGAAGTATAGAATGTGGAGTTTTGGAACACCCCGAAATTGAGCCTCCACCCGATGTCTTCCTTTGGACAACCCCGCCAGAAAAGGCTCCCAATGAACCCTGCTACGTTGAAATTGGCTTTGAAGAGGGCATCCCAGTTTCTGTTGACGGTGTACGAATGAATGGTGTTGATTTAATTATGAAGCTCCACGAGTTGGGATGCATACATGGCATTGGAAGAATCGACCACATGGAAGATAGAATTGTTGGGTTAAAATCTAGAGAAGTATACGAGTGCCCAGCAGCAACGATTCTCTTGAAGGCACACAAGGACCTTGAGAAATTTGTCTGTACTAGACATGAAAACGCCTTCAAGAAGCTTGTGGATGAGCAGTGGACAAACCTAGTTTACAGCGGTCTCTGGGTTGAACCTCTAATGGAGGACTTGGAAGCATTCATAAATAATGTGAATAGAAAGGTCACGGGCACAGTACGGCTCAAGCTCTTTAAGGGAAACGTTAGTGTTGTAGGCCGCAGTTCCAATTACGCCCTCTACGATGAGAATCTCGCAACCTATGATAGAAAGTCTACTTTCAACCAGTTAGCTTCGCTGGGCTTCATCGAGTTGTGGGGGCTACAGTCCAGAATGGCACAGGTGGTTAAGCCGAAAAGCGGTGAAATACAAAGAAAAACTGTTAAATACATGTGAATGCGAGAGAAGGAAATCCGATGAGCGACAAGCTTTGGGGAGGACGTTTTAGCAAAAAATCTAGGGAAGACGTGGAAAATTTTACCGCGAGAGAGGATATACTCCTCGACCAAAGGTTAGCAATTTATGACGTGTTGGGAACCATCGCCCATGACTACATGCTATACAAAGTAGGCGTTCTGAACAAGGAAACACTCCAAAAAATCCTTGTTTCCCTAATGAATATTAAAAGGAGCATCGAGGAGAATAAATTCCAGCTCCTACCAGAGCTAGAAGACGTACATATGAACATTGAAAAAAAAGTAATCGAGGAAATCGGTGAGGAATATGGGGGGATGATGCACTTAGCACGTTCCAGAAATGACCAAGTACTTCTGGATACCAGAATGTATCTCAGAGACCAAATAAATGAAGTCTCAGAGCTGGTTCTCAACTTAATTTCCACTTTTATTGATTTAGGCGAGAAAAATTTAGAAACACTCATGGTAGGCTACACACATACACGCCAGGCACAACCGACCACAGTTGGGCACTGGTGCGCCGCCTACATTGACTCACTTCTAAGAATAGTAGACAGATTGGAGGAAGTTTATGCTAGAGTTAACCAGTGTCCGCTTGGGTCCGGAGCAATCAGTGGAGTTAGTTGGCCTATTGATAGAAACTTGACCGCAAGTTTACTAGGTTTTGACTGCGTTCAGGAAAACACTTTGGATGCGGTGTCCTCCAGGGGAGAAGTTGAATCCGAGATAGTATTCATTCTTTGTTTATTGATGTCAATTCTCAGTAGGCTGTCCGAAGAAATAATTTGGTGGTCAACTGGCGAAATGGGACTAATCGAATTAGACGAGACCTACACTACTGGAAGTAGTTTGATGCCTCAGAAGAAGAATCCCGATGTGCTCGAGCTCACTCGGGCGAAGACGGGTAAACTTTACGGCTGTCTAACACAGATACTTACCATCCTCAAGGGACTTCCTTCAGGATACAATAGAGACCAGCAAGAAATCAAGGAGCCACTTTTTAGAGGTATGGATACCGCCAAATCTGTGCTTAAAGTCTTACCCGGTTTAGTCAGCACACTCAAGTTCAATCAAGAACGGATGCTAAAGGCAATCTTGGAAAGTTATTCCACGGCCACGGAACTTGTGGATTTATTGATTAGGGAGGCAAAAATATCATTTCGCTCCGCACATAGAATAGTGGGAATTTATGTTAAGCTAACACTTGAAAGTGGTAAAAAAATAGATCCAGAATTATTAACTACTCTAGTTAGGGAGGAAACTGGTAAAAAAATTGAGTTAGGCGGAGAGGCGATAGAGAAGGCCATTGACCCCCTTGCCACGGTAGGGAGGAGGAATCATATTGGAGGACCTGCACCAGTTGAAGTCAAAAGAATGTTAACGGATAGAAGGGAAGCACTGAAATCTAAAGGAAATAGCCTCGCGAAGAGAATTCAAAAGTGTAGATCCGCCTTCATAGAGCTGGAAAAACTTGTTGTAAATTTTATTTCTAGCTAAAAGTGTTCTGTTCGGAACTAGTTATTTTGGGTAGAGTTATTTTTAACACATTATGTTTTTATATCATTTTTCTTTTCTCTTGCCTCATCCAAAAATACTCGTAAATTATCGGAGGTTAGCAGGAATGAAAGGCAAATGTCCAGAATGCTTCTTTGAGTTTGATGTGGAAGACAATGTTATGATAGGTGAAATAGTGGAGTGCCCCGACTGTGCAGTTCAATTGGAAGTGCTTGAGAAGAACAATGGTGGTGTAGTTTTCGAGCCTGCACAGTTAGAAGAAGAAGATTGGGGCGAGTGACCATATCGATGAACATAGGACTGATTTACAACCAGATATCATGGGAAGAAAAGACAATCATTGAAGAGGCAAAAAAACAGGGTTTGGAAATAAAACCTTTAGACTGCAGAAAGATGAGTCTAAAAATACAAGACAACCACGTCTTTTCAGACATCGACCTTTTTCTTGAAAGATCTTTAAGCTATACAAAGGGACTTTACTCCACAATGGTTCTTGAATCTCAGGGCTTTAAGGTCATAAATTCAGCTGAGTGCCAAGAAATATGCGGCAATAAACTAAAAACCTCTGCTACCCTGCATAGATCGGGAATACCGCAACCCAAAACCTACGTTGCCTTCTCATACGAATCAGCCCTCAAAGCCCTAGAAGAACTGGGGTACCCTGCTATTATTAAACCTTTAATAGGAAGCTGGGGGAGACTAGTAGCAATTTTAAAAGATGAACAGTCAGCAAAAGCCATAATAGAGTCTCGAGAAGTTCTGGGTTCTGTTTTCCACAAGGTTTACTACTTGCAGGAATTCATCAAAAGCGGAAGAGACATCAGAGCCTTCGTGGTGGGCGAATCAGTAGTTGCAGCCATGTATCGCTATCTGATTCCAGGAGACTGGAGAAGCAACGCAACCATAGGTGCCAAAGCAGAGGCATGCAAGGTTACACCAGAAATTGAAGACCTAGCCCTTAAAACAACCACCGCAACCAAAGGCGAAATAGTAGGAGTTGACATGTTCGAAAGTGAAAATCAGCTCCTAGTGAACGAAGTAAACCACGCCCCCGGATTTAGACACATAACGCTGGCCACGGGGGTAAACGTGGCCGAGAAAATTATAAACTATTTACGCAGGTGCAAATAAGGAACAGCACCCAAAAACGCAAAGGAAAAAATTTGCTTATAAAAACACGATTTTTCATAATCAAAAATGTTGAAACATGGTAAGGAGAGTAACAGTGTTGATTATCACAATTAAGATTGGAGGATCATTGGCAGATAGGGAAACAGGGAGCCTGGTGGAAGACGTGAACAAGCTAATAAAGGAACACAAATTAGTAATTGTTCATGGGGGAGGACCCCAGATTAATGAAATTTCCAAGAAACTGGGGAAGGAGCCGACAATTGTGAAGTCGCCTAGCGGTTTTAAAAGTAGATTCACAGACAAAGAAACCATGGATATAACAATCATGGCCATGGCCGGCAAAGTGAACAAAAACATAGTTGCCCTCCTACGTAAAAACCAAGTTCCCGCAATAGGAATAACTGGGCTAGATGGAAGAACGATAGTCGCCGAAAGAAAAGACAAGATAGTTGCCATTGAGAATGGAAAAAAAAGAGTACTGAGAGGGGATTACAGCGGCAAAATCAGGGAAGTAAATGGAGCGCTCCTCAAATTAATTATGGAAAACGGGTATCTTCCAGTAGTTGCACCTATTGGAATCAGTCTAGATAACGAGCCGGTAAATCTTGATGGGGATAGAGCCGCGGCGCAAATCGCAAAGGCAGTAAATGCGGATGTTTTCGTCTCACTCACAGATGTTCCAGGATTAATTATTGATGGTGAGTTGGTCAGAAATCTTAACAGGCAAGAAGCTGAGGAAGTTCTGAAAAAAGTGGAGGGTGGAATGCGGAAGAAGATTTTTGCAGCCCTCGAAGCGCTTGATTTAGGTATAAAAATGGTAATTATTTGTTCGGGCCTTGAAAAAAATCCTGTATCTTCGGCGCTTGAACTTAAAGTGGGGACTGTAATAAAATGGTAGACCCCATAGAATACCTTTTGGAGATGCTGGAAATTCCTAGCGTCTCTGGAAAGGAGCACAGGTTTTCTGTTTTTTTGATGGAGAGCCTCAAAAATATGGGCTACGAAGTTAAACAGGACAGTGTGGGAAACGTGCTTGGTAAAATAGGCGAAGGAAAACCCACACTTCTCTTTTCTTCTCACATTGACACTGTTCCAGGAGAGATTCCAGTTAGGGAGGAAAACGGGAGAATTTATGGCAGAGGGGCTGTTGATGCTAAAGCTTCCGTGGCCTCTATGATACTTGCAGGCTCCATAGTTCCAGATCTGAATTTGGATGGTACACTAGTATTTGCAGGTGTTGTGGAGGAGGAATCCAGCTTGAGGGGAATCCAGAGTTTATTGGAGGGAGACCTTAAAGCTGATTATGCAATATTTGGTGAGCCGACTAAAAATGATAGAATATGTTTGGCATCTAAGGGTAGACTACTATTCAAAATAAATTTGAAAACTAGAGGCGGACATGTAGCCTGCTCTTGGGTTTATAAAAACTCTATAGAGCTTGCATATGACCTTTGGAAAAAAATCAAGGAGAGTGTGGAAACTAAAGAAAAGTCACCCTTCTTCTCCACGATTCCTAATCTTACACAAATAGTGGGTGGCGTAGCCCCTAACGTTATTCCCAGCGAGTGCCAATTATTTATAGATGTCCGTTTCCCTTACCTCGTTAAATCCGCGAAGCTTTTGGGAACAGTTGAAAAAATCTTTAAAGAATTTAGAGAAATAAACGGGGTTCAAATAAGTTATGATGTTTTGAGCCAAATAGAAGGATTTAGAGCGAATAAGGACTCCACGCCAGTGAAGGAATTAGCCAAAGCAATTATAGATGTTAAACACAGAGAGCCACGTTACATAAGAAAAACAGGCACCTGCTTCATGAATCTAATTGGGCGATGGTACAACATACCAACAGTAAGCTACGGGCCAGGAGACCCAGCACTGGAACACACAGACGAGGAGAACATAGAAAAGGGAGAATTCTTGGAATCAATAGAAATCCTTGAAAAAACAATTAGAAACGTTTTTTGCCAAAAAAGAGAGTCCTAGATGCAAACATCGACCACTCTGCCCTTTGTAACTTTAATTAAAACTTTTGGGTCTATCACCAGAAGTGATTCATCTGACCCGCCACTAGCATAGACTTTTTCATGTTTTAGAAGCCCCTGATCAATAAAAGTCGTTAACTCACTCAGATGACCAAAGGGAGGGACGCCCCCCATCGAGAATCCAGTAACTTCCTCAATAAATTCCGCGTCAGCAAAACTAACCTTTTTTGAAGAAGTTATCTCCGCTAACTTTTTTCTGTCAACCTTCTTGTCACCGGGTGCTATAACTAGAAATGGCTTCTTGTTCTCATTTACTAGCAGTAGAGACTTTGCAATCTGAGATGTGCTTATGCCTAGGGCTACTGCTGCTTGTTCTGAGGTAGCAGTTTTTACACTTAGTTCAATTATTTCGGCAGATATATTTTGATGTTCCAAAAATTTTTTGATCCTCTCAACCCCTGACATAGGAATCAGCTCTACATCACAAGTGAAAGGATAGCCTTCTGAACGTGCAGCCTGTTTTCAGCTTCATCGTAAATTACGGAGTGCGGCCCGTCAACCACACCGTCTGTGGCCTCAACATTTCTCCTTATGGGCAGACAGTGCATGAAAATCGAATTTTTATTGGTAAGTTCCATCAAGTCTTCGTTGCAAATCCAATTTCGAAAATTCACCCTGAGTTCTTTTTCTTCCTCGGGCTTCCCATAGTACTTGAGGGATCCCCATGCTTTCACGTACACAATATCAGCGTCGCGATACGCTTCCTCCATGTTATGTGAAACCTCCAAATTGCAGCCGTTCGCCTCACAATTGCTTCTAGCCCAACTCATTATCTGTTCATCCAACTCAAAGCCCTCTGGATGCAGTAGGGTAACATCCAAACCGAACCTCGTCGCTATAAGAAGCGCAGAGTTGGGAACACTTACTGGCAAGGGTCTAGGGTGGTAAGCCCAACTCAAAACAAACTTTTTACCCCTCAGATTCCCCATCTTCTCCTTAATGGTTAGTATGTCAGCTAGAGCTTGGCAAGGATGAAAGAGGTCGCACTCCATATTAATTACGGGTATGTCTGCCCATCTTGCAAATTCACGTACCACCTCGTTACTCTTCCCATATTGCCAATCTGTGATGTTTGGGAATATACGAATAGAAATAGCATCGCCATACCTTGCCATAACCGAGGCAGTATCCTTTATAGATTCAGAACCCTTGCCAATCCAAGCCTTCTCAGCATCCATATAGACCGCGTGGCCGCCTAGCTGAATCATACCAATCTCGAAAGACAGACGGGTGCGCGTGCTGGGATTAAAAAAAAGCATAATAAGTGATTTCCCCTGTAGCGTCGAAGAGAATTTCTTAGGGTTTTTTTTCATATCACTTGCGAGCTTTAATACAGACTCCAAATCCTCGAAGCTCCATTCCTGAGTGGTTATCAGATCCTTACCCTTTAAATCGCTCTGAGACATAAGACATCCTCTAGATTTGGTATCTCTTAACATTCTCTCTCATGGTTTAAAAAAATTTTCAAACTAGCAAGGTTAAAATATTAATTCAAATAAAAAATAGAGACGCGAATTCTCATTTAGAGATATTTCGCAGACATCAAATTATTGGGCTAAAAAGTTAATCAAGACTCAAAGAAAAATTTTTCACTTATCTTAGCAAAGCCCCGCTTCTTCCAATCTTTTCAATACCTGTTCGTACTTTTCCTTTCTGTTTATTATGTCGTTAACCATTTCTTCATTCATGTGTGTCCCTGGACGTACCTTAACTTCAGCGTCTATCCCTAAAGCATCCTTCAGTTTCTTCTTAATCAGAACACCTATAATTGATCCCATGGGGCACATTGCTGAGGTGGGCTTGAACGTTACTTTTATCTTTTTATCAGATTCGATGGTGATGTCGTCTTCATTAACCATGTCTAGTTCCAGTATTGACATTGGCATTTCGGGGTCCTGTACTTCTTTCAAAACTTCAAGTATTTGTTGCTTGTCCAATTATCTATTCTCCTTTATTCTCTTTTCGCGTGTCTATAATGGTTTGTGTCTTATAAAGGTTTTTGGCTTATTTGAGAAATCTTCAATAAAAATTTAAGTCCCCGGCATCACTCAACAATATACCAGAGAATCTTGTTGGGGATTTATTCCTTACTAGTATTTTTTTAAAACTTTTGCAATTATGTGTCTTAGGGGTAAATTTGTTTCTTTTGCTATTTTTTTAAGGTCTTCAAACTCGGGTTTCATTCTGATAATTTTGCCACTTGTGTCTCTGGCGATTTTGAGCCTAAACTCGTAAGATTTACCCTCAATGGTAATACGGGCAGTATCAATTTCACGTTTCAAAACTAGCCGGGGAGTGGGAGTTACGCGAACACCCAAGCTTCCGGTTTCGTCTATTAATATTCTAGAAAGTTTGGGGGCATCATCCAAGCTTGATATTACTTTGATGATTTGACCAGGGCGACCTTTTTTTGTAACAACGGGTATTACGCTGACATCCTTAGCTCCTTTTTCGAACAGGACATCCACAGTTTGACTAATTATTTCTCCGGAAACATCGTCGACATTAGTCTCCAAAACCGCAACCATTTCCTCAACAAGGTTATAGGATCTCCCATTTGGAGCATCTCTATCACCGATAATAATTCTTAAAATATTTGGTAGGTTGGGAAAATTTTTCATTCCTGCACCATACCCTACCCTGATGTTTCGGACGCTGGGAAGAAAACTAGTAAACTTGACACCCAAGCTTGCAATAATTGAGGCCCCAGTGGGTGTGGTTAACTCAAAATCAAAGGGTCCCCCTCTTATTTGGAAGTTATTGCTTTTAGCGATTTCTAATACAGCAGGGGGTGGAACGGACATAGTTCCATGTACCGATATCACTTGTCCGCCTCCCACAGCAATGGGCGAACAAAGCCATTGGCAATCCTTTATTAAGCCCAGATCTTCGCATGCCACAGCTGAGCCTATAGCGTCTGCTAGAGTATCAGCAGAACCTATTTCGTGTAAATGGAGGTGATCCGGGTGCTCCCCATGAACTCTAGACTCAGCTTCCACAATAGATCTCACAACCTTTATTGCGAATTCTTTGGCTTCTTGAGATATGGGTAGCTCTTTTGTGCAGGCGATTGTGGCATCTAGAACTTCTTTTCCACTTCTGGGTTCATCCACTTCGTTGGGCAATATTTGAACCTGGGTGGCTCTTAACTCACACCTCGTAGTTTTACTAATGTTTACTTCTATCCCGCTGCAACCCCTGAGAAATTTGGGAATAAGTTTTATTGCGCTAACCACCCTATCCTGGTTTGCACCTAAATCTAGTAATGCCCCTAAGAACATATCACCAGAGATCCCAGCCACTTGACAGTCAATAAACGCAACTCTGCTCATTTCTTCTTACCTTCATCAGTTCTTATTTTTGCCCTATATCTCGCCACTCTATTTGCTATCAGAGCCGCCGTAGCTCCTGCACCGAACCCATTGTCAATATTAACTACGCTGAGACCCGCTACACAGGATTGCAGCATTGTAATAAGCGCGCCTAGCCCCTTTCCTCCAAATCCGTAACCAGTGCTTGCGGGCACTCCGATGACTGGAATATTGACTAAACTAGCCACTATTGAGGGAAGTGTTCCCTCCATACCTGCAACTACAATTAGCGAGTCAACTTCCGCCTCCATCATTTTGCTCAAAGGGGGAAATACCCTGTGTAGTCCCGCGATGCCCACATCATATGAGGTTAGAACTTCGCATCCCATAGACTCCGCTATAACTTTTGCTTCGTCTGCCACAGGAATATCTGAAGTGCCTGCAGTAATAATTCCCACTTTTCCACCTGTCTTCTCGAAAGACTCTCCTTTACGGCTTACTCTAATAGTTCCAGATTTTTCAAAGATTTCTAATTTAAAATTCTCAGACAAATCCTTTTTTAGAAGAGAAATCTGTTCCTCGTTCGCTCTAGAGATTAAAACATATGATTTTTGTGAGAGTACATTATTAATGATTTTTACTAGATCTTCTGGACTCTTCCCGCTGGCAAAAATAACTTCGGGAACACCCTTCCGCAGTTCCCTTCTCAAATCAAACTTCACAAAATCGTCGATCTCTAGAATGCAGCTACTTCTCAGTAAATTCTCTGCCTCCTCAATAGAAATTTTCCCAGCAGAAAACTTCTCCAAGATACTTCTTATTTGACTCATCCAAATCAATCCTTATCTCGCCATTGTTGTAACCATTTAAGAAGTGGAAATTATAGTCTTCCCTTTTAAAGCTTCGTCCATGGCCCCAGTCCTATATCCTTCTGCGTCTAAGGTGCAATACTTAAAACCTAACTCCTTAAGTTTTGCCACTATCTTGTCTAAAACCTCTGTTGAGAATAGTTTTTCCAGCTCCTCCTTTCCAACTTCGATTCTTGCCAAATCACCATGACTTCTAACCCTTAATACCTTTACACCAACCAGCTGTTTTATGTATCTTTCAGATTCAGCTATTCTACGGAGTTTTTCGTAGGTGATGACTTCACCATAGGGGATTCTTGTGGCCAAACAAGCCATGGAGGGCTGGTTAGAAACAGTTAAACCTCTTTTACGGGCAATAATTCTTATTTCCTCCTTGGTTATGCCAGCTATTATGTAGGGAGACAGTATTCCTTCCTCATATAGGGCCAAAATCCCTGGACGGTGGGCAAACATATCTGAGGCATTACTTCCCTCAACAACTAATTCGTATCCTTTTTCTTCGGCTATTTTTTTCAGATTCTGGAACATTTTCTTTTTGCAATAATAACATCTATTAGCAGGGTTCGCCACAAATTGGGAATCACTCAAACTGTCAAACCAGATAACTGTATGCTCTACCTCCAACTCTCTTGCTACCCTCTCTGCATTTTCTTTCTCTTCAGGGGGAATGATTGGAGAGTCTACAGTTATTGCCAAAACCTTTCTGCATACATCTTTTGCTAGGCTCACCATGACGCTACTGTCAACTCCACCGGAAAAAGCCACCATTACAGTTTTATTCTTAAGGACACTATGCACAGCATCTATTTTTGACACTATTTGATCATTCAATTTCTGCAACCCTTTTTTACGAAATAATTCTACGACAGCATCTCATTTAATAGCTACACTTTTTGTAATATTTAATGATTGTGTGATTGCTCCCTTGTTGCATAATTAACAATATCTCACTTTGCCTGCCCCCTCGAAGGGGGCGTAAAACTTATTTTTCCTTCAGCCCTATATTTTTTTCCCCTTTGAGAGAGAGGTTTCGTGAGGTTGTGTGAATGTCGGAAGATAAGCTGATTAGGAGGGGGGAGCTAATCCTGCTAATAGATCAGGATGAGGATCCCCAAGAAGAGCTGAAAAAGATGAACCAGGGCAAGGTAGGGC
>CAZECW010000085.1:0-5298 GCA_964510585.1 uncultured archaeon
GCACCCTCATGGGGGCTGCGTCTTGTTTAGCCTCTTAAGCCCAAGCCAAACCCTTCAGCTACCAACAACTATTTATATACCCTACTTTCAAATAAACTTTTTGGCGATTCATCCCCACGACTTGAAGTCGGGGGCTTTCTCACCAAGGTTTTGTAAAATAATACTAGAAATAGAGAATATAGTACTAGAAACCAAAAGATTTGGATGTGTTCACGGGATTGAAAAGTTAGTTTAATGTAGGTTTTAAAAATATAATAGCTATGGAGGAAGGAATGTGGTATTTCTCACAAGAGAGGAAGAACAAATGCTTAATGGGGAATACGGTGCTGCGGCTCAGGAAGCTATGAGTATACTGGTGAAGCTTGCTGAGGCTTACGATGCAGAGAGAATGATCCCGGCTAAGAGTGCACATGTAGCAGCGGGTCTTTTCCTTGAGGAAATTGAGTGGTATGAGAAACTCATTCAGGGAGGAGCCAAGTTCAGGTGTTTCACCACGAGGCATCCTTGGGGTATTGATTACGACCACTTTGAGGAAGTGGGTACCATATATGGTAACACGCCGGAAATCAAACAGATAGGTGAGCAAATCTTCGGCTACTCTTTAAAAATGGGAGCTATCCCCATGGGTACTTGCATTCAGTATTTGCTGGGGGATTTTCTTATGCCCGGAGATGCTTTCTCCTGGACGGGGTCCTCGGGGGTAGTTTTTGCGAATTCTGTTCTGGGTGCGCGGGGAAACATGGAGGGAGCGGTGACCAACTACTGTGTTGGCATAACGGGAAGAGTTCCAGAGATCCGTATGCATCTGGATGAGAATAGGAAGGGGCAAGTCCTAGTTGACTGTAGTAAAATAGATTTTAATGGGTTTACGGATGCAGACTATGGAGCCTTAGCATTCCATGTGGGTAAGGTGGTGGGCGATGAAATTCCAGTATTCGTGGGGCTGCCTAAGAAAATGAACCTAGAACAACTGAGGGCCATAGCTTCTCCGCTTCATGTCAGTGGAGCAGTACCTATGTTTCACATACCCGGAATCACTCCGGAAGCTCCTACCTTGGAAGCTGCCTCTGGTGGACAAAAGCTGGAAAAAGTACAAGTTGACATGGGGGATGTTAAGGCAACTTATGATGAGATAGCCACAACTGGAGGTGACAAGCTAGATATGGTGAACTTTGGGTGCCCACACTTAACCTACAAGGAGATTAGGGAAATAGCCGAATTTCTGGATGGTAAAAAGGTGCATAAAGATGTGAAGCTTTGGGTGGGAACCTCATACCAAGTGAAAGTTGTGGCTGACCGAGCGGGCTGGACGCAAAAGATAGAAAATGCGGGAGGCCTTTTGGTAACTAATATCTGCATGGGTCCGGGGGCACCCTTTGCGGCGCGGGGAATGAAAATAGTGGCAACAAACTCTCCCAGGTCTGCTTATTACGCTTCGGGAGTGGAGCACCTCTACGGAAGCACTAAAGATTGTTTAGAAGCCGCAATTAGCGGCAAATGGAGGGGTAAATAGTGTCTATCAGATTGAAGGGACGAGGTTTAGTTAAAGGTAAGGCTGAGGGAGAAGCCCTAGTTTCAAATCAACCAATATCATTTGTGGGAGGAGTCGATCCCAATACGGGAATAGTGATTGAGAAGGAACATGACATTGAGGGCCAGAGCATCAAAGGGAAGGTGCTCATTTTCCCGTTTGGTAAGGGAACCACCTATAACCCATTCGCCATATTCGCAATGAAGAAGCGGGGCACCGCACCAGCAGCCATAATAAACGTCAAAACAGAGGAGATAGTGCTCACGGGAGCCATACTCGCTGAAATACCCTTTATAGACAAGCTGGATAAAGACCCCCTCAAAGTCATAGAAAGTGGCGACTATGTGAAAGTTGATGGAGACACCGGCACACTAGAAGTTACAAAGAAAAGGAGTTAAAAACCCACCTTTCTTATCATTCTTCCCATTGCCGGCGAACAGTAGACCTCAAACCTTTCCATCCTTCTTTTCGGTTTCTTAAGGGATTTTAATTTTCAACTCTGTCATAAATATTATAGCACCGCCACAGATTATAATCTCTTACAGTGGTTTTAGTCCTCAAACCTTTTTTATTAAAATTGGCTTGATGTTGTGCAACACTTTCTGCGTTTGTTTTTGTTTCGGGGTAAGTGTTTTTTTTGGGGGGAATTTTTATATCGGTTTTTGACGGTGTTTCTTTCAATACAGTGTGTATTTTAGTTCAGATTTGGAGGATGTCTTGTATGGGTATTAAAACTTTTGAGGACTACTATAATCGCATGTTGAAGATGAAGCCCAATGTCTACATTGATGGTGAGAAGGTTGATAGGAGTGATCCTAGGATTCGTCCGGGAATGAATGTCATTAAGGAGACTTTTGACCGGGCTAATGACCCAGAATATGAAGACTTGTGCACCGCTATTTCGCACTTGACTGGTGAGAAGATAAACAGGTTCACACACATTCATCAGAGTAAAGAGGATCTTCTAAAGAAGCAGCAGATGACTAGGGTGCTTTGCCACCGGGTGGGTGGTTGCATTCAGCGCTGTATGGGTATTGACGCTATGAATGCCCTATCGGTGGTTACTTACGAGATGGATCAAGCTCTAGGTACAGATTACTATAAGAGGTGGGAAAAGTTCTGCAGATATTTCCAGGAGAACGATCTTGTTGGAAACTGTGCACAGACTGACACTAAGGGTGACCGTTTAAAGAGACCTCATGAGCAAGCGGACCCAGATCTTTATCTGAGGGTGGTGGAGACCAGGAAGGATGGAATAATTGTTAGGGGAGCCAAGGTCTGTAATACGGTTGCTCCCTATGCAGATGAGATCATTGCTCTGCCCACCAGATTTATGACCGATAAGGATAGTGACTACGCTGTCGCCTTCGCTATTCCCGCGGATACTGATGGGGTGAAGCTTCTCGCCAGACCCGCATATCCCCACAGGAGAAAAAAGTTGAGCGCCCCCATTGCGGAGATGGGTGATGTTGAATCATTCACAGTTTTTGACGACGTTTTTGTCCCCAAGGAGCGGGTCTTCATGAATGGAAACGAGGATCCAAGGGTTACACCTTTTGCAGGATTCCTAGCGTTGCTGTTCGCCCACTTTCACAGGCATTCTTATACGGGTTGTAAAGCGGCGGCTTCTGAGATACTAGCTAGCATGGCGGCACTCGTAGCAGAGTATAACGGTATTGAAAGAGAGAAGCATGTTAGAGAAAAATTGTCTCATATAATAGGTACTGCGGAACTGGTGTTTGCAGCTGGTGAGGCTAGCGCATACCGTGCTGAGAGAGCTCCGAGTGGCACATATATTCCGGACGAGATTTTGACCAATGCGGGCAGGAGGCTGGCGGGTGAAGAAATATATAATGAGTATAAGATTCTTGCCGACCTCTCGGGAGGCTTATCAGTTACCTTACCCCTTGAGGGGGACTTCTACAACCCAGAGACGGGGAAACTATTGCACAAGTACATTATGAGGAACCCCAAGGTGCCCGCAGAAAATGTGCACCGATGCTTCCGCATGATAGAAACTGCGTTAGGCTCAGAAATATCGGGGCTCATGCAGGTAGCGGGTCTACACGGTGGAGGCAGTCCCCAGATGGAAACTATAACCATGATGGCGAGATATGATTTGGAGGCCCTGAAGAGCATCGCAAAATACCTGGCAGGAATAGAAAAGGAGCTACCCCGATACACGCGGGCCACAGTAACGCCCAGAGCCATACTTGAGAGATTCAGACAAATGTATGCCCAAGTGAAAAAATAAGCCTGAAAAGAGACATTTGGGGAGACACTTCCCCAATTTTTATTTTTAAAGGGTTTAAACTTGAAGGAGCCTTCTGCCATTTTTTAATCATCTATTTTTGGTTTCATTTTCGTCTTCCATTAAAAGTTCGATTGCCCATTCGAAGCCACATTTTACGCAGCGGCGACCAACGTAGATGAGGCAATCGGCGCAGACATCTTTCCTTATGAGAATTTTTTGGTGCTCTGCAACTGCGCCACATCTGGGACATTTATGCAACTTGAAGCCTCCAAGCAAATAACATTTAGATATTTATTTCTTAACTGTTACCATCGAAAGATGGGTAAACATTAATGGTTTTAGGGGGGAATATTTTTTAATTTCTAAATTGTCTTTCTTATAGCAGTTGGCTTCCAAAAATTAATTCCCTGTTTTGATGGTGTTCTATAGGAGGGTTTTTATAATTGGTTACGTCGGCCTACATTCTTATTAAGACTGCTTCGGGTTTTGAGAAGAAAATTCTTGCAAGTTTGAAGGAGTTCAGCTCGGTGGAGCATGCGGATCTGGTTTATGGGCTCTACGACATAATAGTTAAGGTAAGGATGAATAATTCGGAGGAGTTGGACTCTTTTATCTTCGACGTTTTGAGACCCATGCAGGGCGTAGTTGAAACAATGACTTGCATATGCGCACCCGAAAAGTGAATCGGAAAGATTCTTTCCTAAAACTCTTTTTTTAATTATTTCTCGAAGGCATTTTTCAAGTGTTGTTGGCTACCAGCGATAGGAGAATAACTCGGAGTCCATGAATTTTTTAGCCCACTTCACATAGACTACTTTTTCTAGTTTTTCCACTTCTCTTTGAGTTGTTTCGTACTGCTCTATTCTCAGCATTTTTGAAGCTCTCAGCATGCCCAGCCACACATCAATTTTTTTCTCAGCTTCCTCTACAGAAATGCGGTCCCCTTCTATTTTATTTATAATTTTAAGAATTTCCTTCTCCAAGAGTCTGGAGAGGGTCGCGCCGAAAATGATATCTTCTTTGGTCAAATTTCCACTTTTTTCCCGTTTTTTGAACTCTTCCACTATTGACTCTAGCTTGACCTCTTTACCGTTTATCTGTACGGTTTCGGGGATGGCGGCGCTGGTGTATGAAAAAGGGCTGGAGAGTCTATTTATGATTTTTTGCTTCTTTGATTTTTGCATGTTGGCCCCCAGTATACTATTCGCAGAGTGTAGAAAAGAATTACGATTATATTTACATAAGTTTTGAAAAAATCAGCAACAATTAATATTAAATTGCCAACAAACCCCAAAAACAGGCACAAAAAAGCAAGTAATAAACAAAAATTCCAACCAATCAAAGCCCCCATTCCGTCTATAAGGAGAAAAAAAGACACTATGTTCCTCGTTAGTGAATGGGGGTGATTAGGGTTATGCGGTCTAGTCTGAAGGTTCGCTTCCTGTTCTTCAGGTAGCAGTAGGCTTCAACGTACTGTTCCCTACGTCTTCTGCCGAATCTGTGGATTTTGAGA
>CAZECW010000086.1:0-3616 GCA_964510585.1 uncultured archaeon
CACTAAGAATAACATAGGTGGACTTCATCCGCTTTCACCCCTTCTTAATAACTTTAAAAGTAAACTAATAGAAGAGCGAAGCCCAAAGACTTGTAGAGGGGGCAGATTTGCTAATTAATTAGTTCTCGCCGAGAATATTTATACTCTTCCCAATTCTGTGGTAGTCATTAAAATTGGCTGGGAACCATATTTGTGGAGTTTTTAAGCAAATGCGAAGTAAAAATTGTGTGTTGCCAGCCAGACATAAAATTCGCGTTTTCCAGTTTTCTAAAAATTTTTAGCTTAACATGGCCCCAATAAAAATTCCTTTAGGAGCGTGAATCTTGTGTTTTTACATTTAAGAATTGGATGGCTGAAAGCCCGTTTACCGTTGGGGTGTTTGTGTTATGAGGCGAGATGAGCTAATTGAAAAGCTGATGGATGATGTGGAAAGAAATAAGGGTAAATGGAATTCTAGAGGGATAGCGATCATTAGTGTTAATAAATCTCTTATTGGAATGAGGGGAGAAGTTCCAGAAAAGTGCATTGAGTACTATTTGAAATTCCCCATTTTGGAAATGCAGGAGGGGGACAGCATACATAATGGCAACAGTTTCCTTATGAGAGTCACAGAAAAAACAGCAGTAATAGTTGTGCTTAGCGAGGAGCATTTCGCCAGACTGTCCGCAATAAATCTGAGGGGAAGGATATCCGCCCTTCACGATTTTTACCTGCTTGACCTTGACGATAAACACAGCGAAAAAGTATTGGGAAGAAGCAGTACTAAAGAGTCGGGTTCAGTTCTGGAAGAAACTCTAAACAGGATAAAAAGTGGAGAAATAGCAGCGGATGTGGCGATAAACGAGTGGCTAAACAGCTTCATAAGCAAGGTGAGAAACAGCATGGAAGAAAAAACATTGGAGGCAAAGAGGTAAACGAGTCACTCGCTCAGAGTTTGTAGGTATCGGCTGTATCTTTTTTTGAGGTAATCCTGTTTCTCAGGGTTTAGGGCCATGAAAAGTTCTGGGATAATTTTTTTATTTGACCAACTAATTTTTATGAGGCATTCACCCAACTCTTTTTGTGAATTTGAGTGATTCATTTTTTCAGCTATGAGGTGTAAGAGATTAAAGGCTGCTTCTTTACTAAAATTTGCTATTCCGGCGTAACAGTTTCCAGCATATTTTAGATTGGTGGTGCTCCTCAACTGTTCTATGAGTGCTTGGATGAGGAGTTTACATTTTTCGGGGCTAATTTTCTGAAGGATTTTTAACAAGTTTCCCGTGTTGTGGGGGTTGCTTGTTTTTCCAACCCTATCCGCGACTGTTCTTATTTCCAAATTGTTTACCACTTGCCAGGCGATTGTTTCATCTGATATTTTTAATAGGTGTAGGCACTCCCATATGTCGCGGAGTCTATTTGATTGGGCAAATTTGTTTTCCAGTTTCCCCGCGTCCAAACCTTGGACAATGAGGGCTAATAGTCTCATTGTAGAATAATCCCGCACGTTCAAGTGGGAAGCGTTATTCGTGTTTTCTAAATGGTTTCCACCCGTAACAGAATGGAGGCAAATTAATACTTCTCGGAGACCATTGGAAGCATCAATTTTTGAACACACAATCGGAATCAGCTTCTCCGCAGTGTTTTGACTTAAATTGTTGATTTTAGCAATAAATTTTCCAATTTCCCTAAAATTATTAGATTTTTTAACCATTTTTTCTAAATTTTTAACATCAATGTGGGCCTCATCTAGAAGGGGAATATCCCTCAAATCCACTGGTTTTTGAAAAGCAAAGCAATCAACGTGGTCAGAAAAGAATCCAGAAACATAGAAAACTTCACTTTCAAGCTCGCCAATAAAATCAATAACCTCTCTAATACTCCTGAGCTTGTTCAACTTCACCGCAAAACTTGTTACGCGAACCAATTTAGAAACTACTCCTCAAGAAGTTACAATAAATCAAAATTTGCTTAAATCATTTACCCATCTCGCCAACTTCACCCTCCCAGATAACCACGAAAAATTTTAGTTTATCTGAAACGCTTCCAGCAAGGGGTTTTCTGAGAAAAGTTACGGGCCTTCATAAAGATATGAAATTTGAGCCAAATACACACCCATATATTCAATGTTTACTCTTTGAATGTTTGTCTCCCCATTGTGGTGGCGCAATTTGTCTGTTTCCATATTTCTGCGCCAAAAATTTCCACATGAAACTTTTAAGAATCGAGAATTGTGAAGCGAAAACAGGAGAGAGGGGGAACAGAAACCACCAAAAACAGGTATACACGTCTAAGTTACTAGGCTAGGTTAACTGCGCCCACAAAATTGGAAACAAATATAAATAATAAGTATCTTCTTTTTAAAGAAATTATGTAATTTTTGCAAGGCAAATATTTGAGGTGAAATATTGACAGAATCAGAAAAGGAACTTTTGGATAAAGCCTTCGAGCTTGGTAAAAAGTATGAGAAGGAAAATACCGGGTGCGCCCAAACAGTGATTGCTGCAATCTTTGAAACTTTAGACATTTGGAACGAGGATGTGTTTAAGGCTGCAAGCGGTTTAGCTGATGGCTTGGGCCTAACAGGAAATGGAACATGCGGCTCACTTGTAGGAGCATCCATGGTAATAAGCTGGCTTTATCCCAGAGAGAAAAAAGACTTCAAAGACCCATTAAAACCCATGAAAGCCTACGCATTAGTCAAAAAACTCCACGACCAGTTCGTAGAAAAATTTGGATCCTGCCGATGCCACGATATACAAAAGAGACTCATGGGCCGAACCTACAACCTCTGGAACCAAAAAGAACTGAATGAAGCCTTCTCCTCAGGCATGCTTGACCACTGCTCAACAGTAGTTGGAAACGCAGCCCAACTCGCAGTACAAATAATACTAGAAGAAAGAAATAAAAACAAAAAACACAAACACTAAAATACTTCCATGAGTTCAACCCATTAAAACCAGTAACACCTCTTATGTCCCCTCAACCTAAAAACCCATATTAGGCTCTCTTCTTCCCCAAGTTTAGATAGCGTTCCTATTACTGGTTTTTGCAAGTCTTCCATCCTAACCAAACATCATTTAAGACTAAATTCCTAATTATTAATGCTTGTTAGGAGTGTGGATTCGCCTAGTTTATTCCCCACTTTGGATTCTAACTTTAAAAGGAAGCTCTGAGAGACACTCCCTCCTTGGATGCGAAAAACCAAAAATATGCCACCCAAAGCCTCAACCTAAATAGCATTGCGCGTAGCACCTCAGGTATCGTCTTTCTTCCAAAAGGGGCGCAAGAAGTTTTCATAGATGTTTTAGAACTTAAAATTGTGTTTCCCCATTTTGTAAGCGAAAACCGTGAGCCTAGGGAATGCCTGTCTGACTGTTTGGAGGTCTTGCATTAGGGTATGTGGTTTGCCTTTTTCCAGGAGATTTGAGGTTAGCCTGCATTACTTATTCTTTAGGCTTCAAAATCAGAAAATTATAAGCCCCTTTTTTTGAGACAGCCAAAATGCCACGCACCAGCACCCGGCCACATAGTCAATACAAAATATCCTTTTTTGGGAGAACTTCCCCTACAATCACCCAAAAACAAAAATGCACGTAGAAACTTTTTATTTTTATGTCATTAGTCTTATATATAG
>CAZECW010000087.1:0-10585 GCA_964510585.1 uncultured archaeon
CCTCCTCCCCTTCCCCCTCCTGCTCCTTGTGACCGACTCCACCGGCCTCTCAATCCCCGAAAAGGGGGGAAAACTGTGCCATGAAGAAAATATTGGAAGGGGCTTACAAGAAGCTCTACGTGTCAACCACCCTCTTATATAAACCTCATCCTGGGATACAGGCTCACCCCGGAAAACAGAAACGACTCCCCCTGTTTACCTGGAGCTCATGGGCAGCACAAGCAGCTTCTCAAGGGGAACTCTACCACCTCCAGAAGCAAATCCTGGGAATGACGGTGATACATGAGCGGGTTGAGGAGAGTGCTGGGATCAGCGGCATCTTTTATAGAGGGGCTCATGGGGTTCCTTTGAGTCCTCCGACGCCCAATTCCCCCTCAGGAGAATAGGAAAGATGGGAGAATTCATAGGCTTGAGTCTGGGGGACTCCGCCTATTTTTAACCTGAAAAATCTAAAAGGTAGCCTTAAAGGAGGGACTGCTCCCAATTTTTAAGCCCAAGGCTCGCCCCGAAGGGGAGAGGGAGAACTGGCTTCTGGCCCGTTTGAGGCAGATGTTCCAGGAGGCGGAAGAAATTTTACAGGTACCGGGGATTGGTTGAGGCGGTGTTCGGAAACCTTTGGTCCAGGAACAGCACCAGCCTCAGCTCCCGAAAGGAGGAAAACCGGGAGATGGAGGTTGTATTCATGTGCTTCACATACAACCTTCTCATACTGGTACAGCTGATTGGAAAGGTGTCTGTAAACTCTGTAGGGGAAATCCTCCAGAAACAGTTAGTGGCTTCACCCACAACCTAAGCTGCCGTGCAGTAATCTAAATATAGAGAGAGGACGGTGAGTGGTGAGGGAATCATGGTGGAGGTCAGATAAGAACAAGCAGGATAGGTGGCGGGCATAAATCTTTTGCCACCAAATTGCGTGCCCACGCAGTTGAAGACCAATCACACATCCTGCGTCTTCAAGCAACAAAAGAAGATCCTAGAAGAATTATGTGACAACCTCGAAAGGATGACACAAACAAAAATGAAGGCCACCTGTTATAGTTGAGGGCAATGAAACAAGTTCAAATATTAGAAGATAACGAAAAAATAGGTTCCGCACAGTGAGTCTACGATTTATTACGTTTCTATTTGCATATTTTTGTTCTTAGCTTAGCTTTCACGCGGCTTTTTTGGGAAGCATCGTTTTAAACTGACTTTGAGGATGGGAGCAACCTTTTCCTAAAGGGATCAAGGGACGTAAAAGATCCCACAAGTGGGGAGTAGGGAGGAGCAAACAATTAAAAGGAGCAATGGAAAAAGAGCTATGTAATAAATAGTAGACTCGTTGATTTATTACTCTTTTCTTTCTATTTTTTGCCAATTAATGTTGGAGCCGATATTTGGGTTAAAGTCTGGATCGTCAGATAGAATGTATTCTCCAAGACTGTTTGTCCATGCACTGGAGTAACCGCTTGGTAGTTCTACAGTTTTCTGTTCTATTGGATTATAATAGTTATCTACACCTCTGATGTATTGACTGAAGTTTTCAGTGATTTTATCGTTAATCGCTTGTCTTTGATAGTAGGATTGCATTATCATGTCGCTAATTTCATTGCTCGTCTGACTTATAATTTTGCTTAATTGGCCAATGCTGTGAATTTGTTGAATTTGTCTTTGAACTAAGTATTCAACAACTTGGTTATATTTATTGAACCATTGTGGATTTAATTTGAAGGAGTAGGCTATTGTCTGGAAAATTTTAGTCTGAGTGTCAAGTTTTCCTTTTTCCGCCTTAAATGAGAAAATATAATCCAACCACCAGTTAATGTTAGAAACTATACCATGTACAGTGGGAAATGTGAATGCGATTCCCTCCACTATCGCGTAGATTTCTTCTTCCATAGGTATTCCATTGCGCTTATAGGAAATCCGCATTTTTGCTCCATCTGCAAACTTCAATATGCCAGGCTGCTCCGAAATTCCCGTTATGATTGCTTCAACAAGTTCTTGAGGAAGAGATTGTGAATCTACAATTCGCAGGTCAAAAACATTATTTCTGAATCTTGGTATTACAATTTCCTTAAACGCCTCAATTGGTTTCGTTGGAGGGCGTACTTCACTTCCAAAATAATACGAACCGATGGGAAACACAGAAAGTAGCATTTGATTGTTAGTCCAGAAAAAGGCCTGATTTGGAAGTACCTCAAATTCCTCTCTACCTTCTGGACTATAAACTCGAAAACTTGCTACCGCAGGCATGCCGGGATTGTTTAATATCCATTTGATACCCCCCTCAAATTGCCAATCTGAAGGAATAAGTATTTTAAAAGCCTCAATCCCAATACCTTCCCTATCAATATATGAAAGAGTTTTAAACCGAATCGAGGTTATATCTTGCATATTTATTCCTTCAATCCATATTATTTTATGTAAAAATTATCGCACTACCTTTTTTGGAGCAGAAGCGAGTGCCCCTTTGTGATTTTTTGTAATTTTTGTATCCAAAAAAGGGAAAGAAAAGTGCTTTCCTACCTCTGGATATTTAATAGCTTTTTGAATTTTATAAATTTATGCCAAAAAACTTCCAAAAAATCGACAAAACGTGAAAATGAGAGAGTAACCAACAATTTTAGCTGTCTCCAGAATCAGCTTGACCCTATTTCCCGCTTCCCTTATTCCATGCAGCCTCGCTCGCACAGAAACTTCTCAAGGCATCCAACATTTCCTGAAATAGGTCATCTTTGCGTTCAATCTGATTTATAAATTGCAATATGCGGTCAGCGGCTACCAAACCGGCTCAGACAAAACTTGCTCCGAATCGGGCCCGACGATCCTTGTGTTCGACAAATATAATTAACATGAAGACAGTCGGCAATGAGTTTACAATTTTTTTCAGTACCCAGTTTAATTAAACCAGACCAAAATTCCGACTCGGACTACCTTCAGGCCGTTGGATGACGTAAATCACGTAACGGCATATGCCACTCTAAATCAGGTTTCTGATCGGCTGACGAGACTCGTACGTAGAAGACGGCGTTGCTGTTATGGTTGGTTTTTCATGGAAGAGTATTGTTATAGTGGATAGTTGTTCTGTTAGTTTTTGGGAACCTGCTGCGACGATAGGGGCGGTAGAAGATCTTGCAGTCGACGCCCTGTTTCCTGGACCAGCCAGCTGGTTTCATAGAGATACATGTACATATGTGGTATATTAGTGTTAAATCTTTGTACCGTTGTGAACCTTTCCCTATCCGTTTAATAAATTAAAATGGTCGGCGTGCTTTTTTTGAAATATTTATCGAGAAAATATTAATCATAATGGTAAAAAACTTAATTTTGCTTGTGTGCAATTTTCTGATAAGTTAAATTTTAATAAAATGTCCATTAGTGTAACTTATAGTTTTTAGTGATTGTTGGATACATGGGTGTGACACAATGTCTATGAGGAATGGCAAAATTCTTCGGATAAATCTCACTATGGGAGATGTAGCTACAGAGAATATTGATTCAAGTGTGGCTAGGAGTTTTTTGGGTTCCAAGGGTTTAGCAGCCTACTATTTGTTTAAGGAATTGAGGAGGGGAGTTGACCCGTTAAGCCCTGAAAATAAGCTTGTCTTTATGACTGGACCCTTAACGGGTACTAAGGCTCCCTCGTCCTGCCGATTTGTGGTTTGCACAAAATCGCCACTGACTGGTGCTTGGGTGGATAGTAGTTGCGGTGGATTCTGGGGGCCGGAGCTCAGATTTGCGGGCTTTGATGGTGTCATAGTTGAGGGAAGAGCGGAGAAACCAGTCTATATTCATATAAGTGATGGTGAGGCTTCCATAAGGGATGCGGGGTTCCTGTGGGGTATGGGCACGGTAGACACCATAGGGTATCTTAGGGAGAGACATAAGTCTGATAGAACTGTTAGGGTTGCTACCATTGGGCCCGCTGGTGAGAAGCAAGCCAGACTGGCAGCAGTTATTGCGGACATGAGGGCGGCTGGCAGAGGGGGAACCGGTGCAGTTATGGGTTCCAAGAATCTTAAGGCTATCTCAGTTGTGGGTCATGGAAAGGTTCCTATTGCCGATCCCCAGAAATTTAATAGATTAGCAAAAGAGGCCCATAAGGAAAATAAGGAGGCCAGTGCAAGAATGGCCGCCATGGGAACAGCTTCAATTGTGAGATTGGTGAACTCCACTGGAGGCTGGCCCACAAGAAACTTTAGTGAAAGCCAGTGGGACGAGGCGGCTGAGGAACTAGCTGGAGAAACTTTTCAGAAAACGCTTTGGGGCGGAGGAAAGTATGTGAAGCCCTGTTACAACTGTCCCATAAGGTGCGCCCACCTGGCAGTTATAAGAGAGGGAAAATATGCAGGCATTTGTGATGAGGGACCTGAGTATGAAACCATTTCCCTTTTTGGACCCAACTGTGGAATAAAGAGCAGGGAGGTAATCACGGTAGCGGACAGGATGTGCGATAATTACGGCATTGACACCATATCCTTGGGGAACACTATTGGTTTCGTTATGGAGTGTGTGGAGAGGAAATTGGTTAGTTTGGAGGATATTGATGGGGTAGATTTGAGGTTTGGAAACGAGGAAGCATTCCTCAAAGCGGTAAACATGGCGGGCAACGTTTACGGTAACCTTGGGCGACTTCTGGCAAATGGAGTTAAGCGGGCTGCGGAAAAAATCGGTAAGGGTTCGGAAAAATTTGCTATGCACGTTAAGGGATTGGAAATACCGGCTTATGTTCCAAGAGCTGGCCACGGACACGCCTTAGCCTACGCTGTTGCGGATCGTGGAGCCTGCCATCTTAGACCCTGGCTTTATGGTGCGGAGCACTTTTTCGGCAAGCTGAATCCCAGTACTACAGAGGATAAGCCGGAAGCGGTGAAGCTGGGACAGCAGAACCGAGCCCTGATCCACAGCAGCGGACTGTGCCAATTCGCGGTTAGTGAAGATATGCTTTATGACTCTCTGCTTAAGATGATAAACGCCGCTACAGGATTCAACTACACTGTGGATGAGTTTCGACTGGTGGGTGAGAGAATAAACAATCTCACAAGGAGTTTTAACTGTCGGGAAGGATTCACAAACAAGGATGACACACTTCCCTATCGCTCCACGAATGAGCCGTTACCCTCGGGGCCTCAGAAGGGTCAAGTTATTAGACTCGGTGAGATGCTGCCAAAATATTATAGGGTCTGCGGGTGGAGTGAGAATGGTGTGCCCACCAGGGAAAAATTAGAGGAGCTGGGGTTGGATTTCGTCATCGAAGACCTATATTAACTCTTCAAAATTGTGACTGTCCTAATTTTTACTTATTAATTTCGTTTTTTGGAGATTCATTGCTGTTTATTTCCCATTTTTTGCGGGATAGATATTTATTTTATATTTTTATGCAAAAATTTTTATCCTTAAAGGAATAACTGATAGCTAAAAGTTTGAGGAATTGGGATGACAAAAGCTGTTGCTATAGTTGGTTTAGGTCAGACTGAAAGTAGGGCTTTAACACCTACACAGGATTTTAGGGAACTCATTTACAGTGCAGCGAAGAAGGCCTATGATGATGCAGGTCTAACTCCCAGAGATGTGGATGCACTTTTAACTAATGAGTATGACTTTTACGCGGGCATAAGCATTGCCGACGAGTACACTCCGGACCAGGTTGGTGCCAGGCTCAAATTTGACAACTTGGTTTGTAACGATGCAACAATTGCCTTCATAAATGCCTATATGCTTATTCTGAGCGGAGCCGCAGATATAGTAGCTGTTGAGTCAAACTCCAAGGTTGCAACCGACGTAGTTAACTACCCCGAGGTTTTACTGGCGGCCCTAGACCCCGTTTACAACAGACCGCTGGGTGGACACCCCTACTACATTGCGGGAATGGACATGATGAGCTACCTTGAAAACAGTGACACCACCGAGGAGCAAATTGCCAGAGTTGTGGTTAAAAACAAGGGCAACGCACTACTTAACCCGAACGCAGGCTTTGGCGCTAAACTCACAGTTGAGGATGTGTTAAGGTCTGAAGACGCGTTCTGGCCTATTAAACTCTTGGAAATCGCTCCCTTAGCTGACTATGCTGCCGTAGTTCTTCTGGCAGCCGAGGAAAAGGCGAAATCCATTACGGATAATCCAGTTTGGATCACTGGTGTGGGGCATGCCACAGACTCAAGCTACATTGAGTGTTGGCCTTGGGGAGAAGCTCAATGGATTAGAAACGCTTCACAGGAAGCTTACAAAATGGCGGGAATAAGTGAACCCTGGAAGGAAATTAACGTGGTGGAAATATCAGAAGCCTTTGCATACCAGGAACTGCAGGCCCTAGAAGCCCTAAGGATTTCAAGCGGCTCACTAGGAAATTTGTTGGAAATGGGCACCTTCGATTTGGACGGCAGCCTACCAGTAAATCCTTCAGGAGGCTGTCTAGGCATGGGCTACACTCCCCAGGCCACAGGGCTCCAGAGAATAGTGGAGATAGCCCTACAACTACGTGGAGAAGCAGGAAAGAGACAGATTCCAGAAGCTGAGGTCGGCGTTGCTGTGGGTAGTGACTCTGAGATCATAAAATGTGGAGGAGTTGTGGTACTTTCGAGGTGATGAGGAATGGCGTTTGAAAACATGGTTAGATTTCCTAAAGGATTTTCTAGGAAGAAGAGGGTAGCCATTGTTGGTGCAGGCATGACTGATTTCCGCTCAATATTGCCTCACACCACTAGGGAATTATGCTTCGAAGCCTCAAAGCGAGCCCTTGACTCCTGCGGCCTCACACCTAGGGATGTGAAAGCGGTTATTGGTGCTTCAGCTCCCGACGCTTTTGACGGCATACACATTAAGGGTTGGAACCCAGTTGACGCCATGGGTGCTGTGGGAAAACCCTACGCTCGAGAGTTTGTGGGAGGCGGAACAGGCGTCGGCTGCATCGTAAACGGTTGGTACTATGTAGCCTCAGGCCTATATGATATTGTGCTGGTTTGCGCCTTCGAAAAAATGTCGCCTCCAGTTCCCCACGCTCAGAAACTGTTCCTGACAATATTTGAACCCATACTGGAGTGGGCGCTGGGACCCAACCTAGTGTGGATCTTCGCTCAGGAGATGAACCGGTACATGACCACTTGGGGAGTTAAGAAGGAAACAATCGCTCTATCCGCAGTGAAAAACAAGGGCAACGCCATGGATCACCCCCATGCACAGTTACCCATGAAAATTACAGTAGAGGACGTTTTGAACTCGCCTATACTTGTTTGGCCGGTGAACAGGCTGGACATCAGCCCCTCTTCTGACGGCGCGGCGGCGGTTGTACTGGCATCTGAGGATGTTGCCAAGAGGATTACAGATACCCCGGTTTGGATTGATGGTGTGGGAATGTGTATTGATAGTCAGTACTGGACAAATAGAGACCTCGCTTTCCCCTACTATGTGTACTATGCTTCACAGCAGGCCTATCGGATGGCTGGGATAAGTGATCCTATGAAGGAAATTGATGTATGGGAGCCCTACGATCCATTTGACTATAAGGAATTGCACCACTTAGACGGATTGATGGGTAAGAAAGGCTATGCTCCAAAGCTTCTTGCTGAGGGACAGCTTGCAAGAGATGGTGACTATCCTTCGTGTCCTTCGGGTGGACTTCAGGGTGTGGGTAACCCCATAGCCGCTGCGGGAACCATGAAGGTCTGTGAAATATACTGGCAGCTGAGCAACCAAGCGGGGAAAAGACAGGTTGACGATGCTAAAATAGGGATAGCTCAGGCTTGGGGTGACTTGATGCAGGTGGCAACTGTTGTTGTATGTAGAACATAGGAGGGTTGAAGAAATGAGTAAAAAGCAGGTTAAAGTTGTGGCCATGGTTGACCAATTGGAGAAGTTTATGAAGCATCTTCCACCGGATCTTAAAAAGTTCTACCAGAAGTTGGAAATTACCCAAGCTCCGAGCAAAAAGGGGCAACTGGAGAAAGATCTAGAAGAAAAGGGGTTAATGACATACATCCCAAACTGGAAGCTTGACAATGGTATCTACCTTGGAAATTATAGGCTGCAATTCAATTATTCTAGAACCGCGGGATATGCTATTGGAACCTTCCTTAATGGTTTGAAAGAGGGGAAAATACTGGGCAGGAAGTGTCACCACTGTGGCAGGATTCTTGTTCCCCCAAGGATGTTCTGTGAATGGTGTTTCAGGGAAACTGATCAGTGGGTGGAGGTTGCAGATACGGGCATCATTGGAACATATTCAGTTTCATATATTACGGCTGACCCCAAGGTGAGACTGGAAAAGCCAATAATAAGCGGTGTGGTGTGGTTGGATGGAACCAAGCTTGAAACACCATCATCAAAGACTGTGAGACATTGGGGTGGCTTTATGCACTATTTCGGCGAGGTAACTCCGGAGAAAATCAAGATTGGAATGAAAGTGAAAGCAGTCTGGGAACCCCCCGATAAGAGGAGGGGTTCCATACTGGACATAAAATACTTTAAACCGGTCTGAGGTGAGTATGATGGCTGAACCAAACAAACCTCCTTACGCTGGAGTGAATACACTCCACTGGACGGAAAGTAATATTGACAATTACTACGAGTATCCTGCTGGGTTCGCTGGCTCCAAGTTTTTCTACGAATTAAAAGAGAATGGGAGAATAGTGGCAAGCAGGTGTAAAAAGTGTGGGAAAACAGAACTCCCTCCTAAGGCCTTCTGTGTAGACTGCTTCGATACGGACATAGAGTATGTGGAAGTGGAGCCACCGGGATTCGTCTACACTTACAGTGTTTCTTTTTACGATTTGGATGGCTCCAAGCTTGAGAAACCCATAATTTGGGCCCTCATAGCCTTTGAGGAGGCGGAAGGCGGAATCATTCATAGGTTGGGTGAAGTGGAGCCAGAAGAAGTCTACGTTGGAATGGATGTTGTACCAGAGTTTAGACCAAAGGAAGACCGCACTGGAAGCATTCTCGATATCAAGTACTTCAAACCAGCTGCTTGAAAACTTCATTTTCCCATTTTTTTCTGGGAAATCCTTTTTTACTCCTTTTAGACTAGTTGTGAGGACAGAATATCAACCATTGAAGGAGTTATTTGGCAAAATTGAAGTCGGAAGAAATTATTGTTTGCATTGAAAATTTGGAAAGTGGCTTTCGAATTTTTCCAATGGAGCGGGAGGAAGCCCACAGAAGGGGAGCAAAACATCTAGTAGTTAGAATCTTGGGATTCAACAGGGATGGAATGCTCCTAGTTCAGAAGAGAGCCCTCACCAAAAAGAGCCACCCTGGAAAGTACACTGATACTGCAAGCGGACACGTATTGTATGAGGAAGACTTTAGTTTTGAAACCATACTGAAGAGTGCGGAGAGAGAACTCTGGGAAGAAATGGGTGTAAGGGGGATACTAGAACCCTACTTGGAACAGAAATTCGACCCTGAAGACTGGGAGTTAAACTATGTCTTTTTAGCACTCATAGAAGGGGAACCCAAATTCAATGATGAGGTGGAGGCTGAAAATAGCGGATTCAAAACCGTGGAGCAGCTCAGACACATGCTTAAAAACGAGAAATTCGTGTCTTTTGCAAAAGAGTTGTGGGAAAAATTCCTTGCCGACTACCCAACCACGGAAGCAATAAAAAAGTTGGCGGAGTCCCTAGAAAAAGCCCGCCTCAGAAAAGCCGAGAAAAATTAAGCGGTTTCTTTAACTGTCGAATTGACCCAAACTCAAACCTTATATACTTCCAAAACAATCAATTAACCCAGACTAAAAACAAAAAGCAATGTAAGTGATGTGGAAAGCATGTCTGAAGAATATAAAGACGTTTTCACATGCGTAAAATGTAGAAACCCCAGGGTAACAAAGTCGGCAAGAATAGTGAAGAACAACGCAGTAATCATAGGCAAATGTTTAAAAGGACACCCTTTCAACCTCAAACTACCCATAGAGCAGGAACACAAGTGGATCGGCTACCTAAGAGACAGCGTGTACAAGTGCCGGTGCGGAATGCCCCTAGAAGAACACAAAGTGAAAGTGGGGAAAAAGAAAACTCAGCTAGTACTAAAGTGCACAAAACACAAACAGGTAACTATGATAGATACCCTACTCTGGAACACAATAGCAGCAGACAGAGAAACACAAAAAACAATGGAGCAAAAATATGAACCCCCAACATTCAAAACAGCCAAAGAACCCGAAAATACGAAAAAAACATATTCAAAATCGAAAAAAAGGAAACCCCTGGACCCCAAAAGTGGCACCCAACCTAACCCAAGCAACAAAAGCATCCTGAAAAATTTTTGAACCCCCTCTATTTTTAAGGGGAACAGACGCTAAGAGAAACGCAAATTTTTACATAGCCAACACTAGGCAAAAATGGGAAACATACATTCTTAGAGGTTGATATTTCTGCCTTTTTATAACTGCAGTCACCTTATTATATTCCACAAAATCCATTCGGGAATAATACTGAGGAGCAGATACACCAACCATAATAAGAGCCCCTCAAACAGTTCAAAAGTCCCGCAAAACACAACAATATAAACAGGATCACAGTCGAGGAGCCCACCACATAAAATATTAAAAAGAAGTAGAGAGCGAATTTCTCTGCGCTAGTGCCACTTCTGACAATCTGCCCCAGTC
>CAZECW010000088.1:0-9246 GCA_964510585.1 uncultured archaeon
CACCCCCTCCTTAACAACCCCCCTCTCATAAGCTCTCAACCCCTCTATTTCAGATTCTGAAAAATTAAGGTTAGCAGCTAGTATTGGAACATCGCCGATTTGAGAAACTAGACCCCTAATATCTGAGCTTCTGTCCTGAATTATCCACCTCGTGGTGCCAATAGCCACATTCCTAAGAACATCAGCCTTCGAAGCCCTAACCACAGACAAAACAGCAGTCATCTGAGTGCCACCAGCCATCAAAACGGGAACTCTGGAAGCCGCACCCATAACAAGACCCGAGAATGCAGCAATCATTGGATCACCAACAGAAGCAATAGCCCTAACCGGATCCCTTTTAAGGTCGCCGAAACCCACCCCCGCCGCCCTTAGCCCCTCCTCTGCAACCCGTATCTTAAGATTGTGGGGATTTACAGGCATACTGCTACTCACCTTTAACTTGGCATCCACCCCCATGGCAAGTAGAACTCCCAAAGCAGTAGTGGTTCCTCCAGGAATGCTCTCCCCTATAACAAGATAATCAGCTGTCCTAGAAAAGTTGCTTCCCACCACCTCCGCTTTTCTAATAACCTCCTTTACATTTTTAACTGCCCTACCAGTTCTGATATCCTCACCAGGCTCACCCCCGAGATTAATGAAGGGCGCATGAGGCTCAACTTTCAACCCCCCACTAACCACAAAAACCGGCACATCAGCTAGGGTTAAGGCTGAGCGTGTTATCAGGGCCGGGGTTGGAACTCCATCCGGTGTAACAGGGATTCCATCTATGCATTTGCATTCTCCATAAAATAGGAGTTCGACGTCCGCTGCGGGTGTATAATCAGTGATTTCTGGATACTTTCCCGCCGCGGAAATTTCAGGTATTTTGGCGGTCTCAGTATTCCCAATAGTGCAGATGAATAAGGGCTCCTTATTCTCTATTTTACTCAGAAAAGTTCTTGCTTCCACTTCACAGTGGGCTACTAAAATATCTCTGTGTTTTCCCATTTTTGAAACCTTCAAAGGGCCATGATATTTAATTGTACCGTCACATTTATATAGGTTAAGTTATCCTCTGTAGGATAAATTATCCTACAATGGGATTTAAAAACCTTTTGTCAATGAGAGGTGAAAAACTTGGGAACCACTCTCAGAAGCAGGAAAGCCCTAGCAGCAATACTAATAGTGATAGTAGCAATTTCGGTGACTGGGTTATCAACCTATGCAGTTATAAACAACCAAAAATTCACTCAGCAAAGCTACCTACTCAGCCTGATACTGTTTCAACTAGGTCAACCCAGAATAGTATCATGCGCACCCAACATAGACGAAATACTTTGCGGTTTAGACCTTGAAGAATACATAGTTGGCTGCGTAGACCATGACCCCTACGGAATGGGATACCTAATGGAAGATTATTACCTGCCCAGAATTGTTGAACTAATATTGGCGGGAAAAATAAGCAATAAAATAAACTGGTGGTATCCCAGTGTGGAATCTGTGGTAACACTTAATCCCACAATAGTACTCCTAGACTCAGGCGTTCCCAACCAAGTATCAATGTACTCCTCCCTTGTAAGCCAAGGCATACCCGCATTCTTAGTTCCCCAAGGTACGAGAATTAGCCAAATAGAGGTATCCATTCTGCAGGTTGGCAGCTTGTTCAAAAGAGGCTCACTAGCTCAAGGCCTTGTTGATAAAATGGAAACAAAAATAAACACCATCCAAGAAAACGTGACAGGTCAACCAGTACTCAAAGTACTAGTATGCGTGTGGATAGATTTTAGCCAAAACCAAGTGTACACCTGTGGAAATAACACTTTCCTTAGTGAAATCGTTCAGAAATCAGGTGGCCTGAACGTCTTCTATGACAACCTCCTATCATGGCCCGTAGTAACATTAGCTGAGGCTGCGGCGAAAAATCCAGATAAAATAATTATCTTAGATCACTACGCATACTTGAACCCCTCAGAAACATACTCTAATATTAAGAATGATCCTAATCTTGGCAACACACTTGCTGCGCAAAATGATGAAATATACTTTGTTCAGGGGCAGGCAGAAAACTTGTTCTCAAGGCCGGGGCCGAGAGTTGCCGAGGGCGTTGAACTTCTGGCCAAAGTACTGTTTCCAGATTTATTCGGTGTGACTTTCTCTCCTCCCTATCCCTATATACTGAATACGGGAAATTATAAAGGGTACTTGGATTCATTTATACTAGAGTGAGGCGAACTATTTTGGTTAAAACTTTCTCTTCTCTTTTTTTTGTTGGCGCTCCGAATCTGGTTAGGCGCAAAATTTTTCTGCTAACTTTATTCGTTACTGTAGGGTTGGCTATATTGGCGATATTGATACTTGCGTCTCTTGTTTTTGGGGCGCAGGAGGTTACCTTGGGCGATGTTTTTGCGTCTCTTAACAGACTTTGGATTTTTGGGAGACCAATTCAAAATTATGGCGTTACATTGCCCAGCTATATTGATTGGAGCTTTGACATTATACTTTATCATTCGAGGATTCCTAGGACTTTTACTGCTATTCTTATTGGTGCGGGTCTTGCTGTTTCTGGAGCCATTATGCAGGCGCTTGTTAGGAATCCTCTTGTGGATCCGTATATTAGTGGTGTGTCGTCTGGGGCGGCTTTTGGGGCGGTGCTTATTTTGCTTACCTCTATTTTCTCTGGTTTTTTGGAAACTGTTTCTCTTCCTTTGGCGGCCTTTTTGGGTGGGCTTGGGGCGTTTGGAATAACTTTTATTATATATAGGAGTGCGGGTGAAACTCCTACAAGTTTTGTTTTGGGGGGAGTGATTGTTGGTATAGCTTTTTCTTCATTGACAACATTCTTCATTGTTACTTCTACGAGGGAGATTCATGGTGCTCTTTTCTGGCTTTTTGGAAGTATAGCTTATGTTACTTGGGATGTTGTATGGATTCTTTTGCCTGTGGTGGTAGTGATTGTTCTGGTGTCTTTGTTGTATGCTAGGGAATTTAATGTTCTTCTTTTGGGTGATGAGCAAGCGGCTCAGTTGGGTCTGAGGGTTAAGTGGTTTAAGAGGATTATGTTGATAGTTGCTGCGCTTCTTGCCAGTTTTTGTGTTGCGTTCACGGGGATTATAGGGTTTGTTGGTCTCGTTGTTCCTCACATGATTCGGTTGGCTCTGGGTAGTGATCATAGGCTTTTGCTTCCCTTATCAACGATTTTTGGTGCAAATCTTTTGCTCGTTGCGGATATTGTGGCTAGGGTTGTTATGAGACCTGCTGAGCTTCCCATAGGTATAATAACTTCATTTATTGGTGTGCCCTTCTTCGCATACCTACTTATTAGGAGAGGTAAAAGATATGCCATGTAGTAGCGATGTAATCATTAGGGTTAAAGGCTTAGTGTACACTTATGATTCTGTTAGAGCTCTTGACGGTTTGACTTTTGAGGTTAACAGAGGTGAGTTTGTCGGTCTTGTTGGTCCTAATGGTTCTGGGAAAACTACTCTTATTAAGTGTTTGAGCAAATTGTATACTCCTCATGAGGGTAGTATAGAGTTGGATGGGCGTGATTTGAGGAAGTTGTCCCAATTGGAGGGCGCCAAAATATACGCCGTGGTGCCTTCAGAATTTACTATGGATATGAACATCTCAGTTGCGGACACTGTACTCTTGGGGAGGTATCCTTATCTGGAGGGTTTATGGTGGGAAAAGGAACGAGACGAAGAAATTGCTTTGGACGCTATGGGAAAATTGAATGTTTCACATTTTGGGAATAGAAAACTTGGAGAATTAAGCAGTGGGGAAAAGCAGAGAGTCCTAATAGCTAAGGCTATAGCTCAGGAGGCGAAAGTACTTCTAATAGATGAACCTGTAGCTCACCTGGATTTGGGATACCAAATGGAAATTATGGAAATGTTGAGGAGTTTAGCTAGGGATGGCGTAACAATTATTGCTGCGATGCATGAACTTAACCTTGCAGTCAGGTATTGCGATAAACTCATAGTACTTGATAAGGGCCGGGTTGTAGCTTGCGGCAAACCCAAAGATATAGTTACACAAAAGCTTATTGAGGATGTCTACGGAGTAAAATCAATCGTCCATGACGTTCCAGAAATAGGGCTGGTAATAATTCCCCTGTCGGGTTCCAATAATGGTGGTGTGTTTGATAAGAAAAATGGTAAGAAGGGAGCTGCTGAGCTTAGTAAGACCCAGACATGGAGGAGAGGTGTGGAAGCATAGTCCTCACCTGATAGATTTTAGCTGTAACTTGAACCCACTTGGGCCTCCTGAGGAAACTATCAAAATAATCCAGCAAAACTTGGATTACATTGTTAATTATCCTGATGACCAATGCACCCATTTGAAATCAAAATTGTCAGACTTTCTTAATGTACCTTTGGGGAACATAATCGTGGGTTGTGGTTCTACCGAGTTAATTAAAGCGTTTGCTGAAGCTTTCGTAAAGCCGAGTGGCCATGTAGTAGTCTGTTCCCCAACTTATGATGAGTATGCTTTTTACTGCCAATTTATGGGGGGAATCGTTGATAGAGTTCCTCTTAGGGAGAATAAGGAATTTTGCTTAGAGACGGAGTCTCTCTTTGAGTTGGTTGATGGTAGTACGAGGGCAGTTTTTCTATGTAATCCAAATAATCCCACTAGCAGGTTTGAGAGCAAAAATAAAATTTTAGAGCTGGTGGAGGAGTGTGAAAGTAGGAATGTTTTGGTTTTTATTGATGAGGCGTTCATTGATTTTGTGAGGGAGGGGAAAAGCAACTCTTTTGTTTCTGAGGTGCAAAATCATGGTAATCTTTTCGTTTCACGCTCTTTGACCAAAATTTTCAGCATACCAGGCATTAGAGTTGGGTATGGGGTGGGTGGAGAAGAAATAATAAAATATATGGATAAGGCGCGTTTGTCATGGAATGTGGGGATACTTGAACAAGCCTTGGCATGTGGGCTGATTGGTGACTGTCATTCCTATTTGGAGAGAACAGTGAGTTTTGTTGAAACTGAAAAAAGGAGGATGTATGAGAAACTTTCCCACATTTTTGGGTATCGGCCTGTTAGGCCGGATGCCAACTTTATTTTTGTTAAAATCAAGGAGTTGGGTGTCAACAGCACTGATTTCAAGAACATTATGTTGACTCACGGATTTCTCATAAGGGACTGCAGCTCTTTTGGTGAGGCTTTCTCAAATTATATTAGAATAGCCATAAAGAAAAGTGAGCAGAACTCAAGTCTCCTAGAAAAGTTAAAAGCGGTTTCCGAGGAGATACTGTCGAGTTGCAGAAAAGAATTTGAAGCACCAGAAAAGTCCATTAGTAAGTGTTGATTCAATTCTTAAAAGGTTTCTGAGGTTTCCCGATGGAACTAGTGAATCTCGTCTATCCTCTCGGAATCATTGTGATTGCTTTAACTATTGACTTTTTACTCGGAGAGCCACCCAGAAAAATTCATCCCACAATATGGATGGGGCGGCTCATCTCACTAATCGACGGGAGAATACCGCGGGGAAAGCCTACCCGAGAAAAAATTTTGGGCGTTTTTCTCGCCATTTTCACCATCTCCATTTTTCTGATTTCTACCTTGCTGGTGTTGACCCTAGTCAGATTTATGTGGGGCAAAATTGCTTGGGTGCTTGTCGCCTCCTTCATTTTTAAATCAACCTTTGCCATAAAAGATATGGAGAGGCATGCAACTCCTATAATTCATGAGCTCGTTAATGGAAATCTTCCCGGTGCTCGGGAGCAGGTTTCCCGCATAGTGGGCCGGGATGTGACCAACCTAGATGAACCACACATCTTATCTGCTACTGTGGAGAGCGTCTCTGAAAGTATTGTGGACGGCTTTTTTTCTCCATTTCTATTTTTCGCCTTTTTGGGTGTTCCTGGCGCAATTTTTTTCCGCTCAATAAACACCCTAGACTCAATGGTAGGCTATAAGACTGAGAAATACAAGAATGTTGGTTGGTTTTCAGCACGCCTCGATGATTTTGCAAACTGGTTCCCTGCAAGAGTCTCCCTTCCCTTCATAGCGCTAGCCTCAAAGTTGTTGGGTGCAGACTGGAGGAGTTGCCTAAAGGTAGCTTTGAGGGATCATAGGAAAACGAAGAGTCCTAATGGAGGGTGGCCAATGGCAGCTATGGCTGGAGCTCTCCATGTACGTCTCGAAAAGATAGGTTACCACGTATTGGGTGAGGAGTACCCATTTCCCAGATTTAGAGAAACAGAAAAGGCTGTTAAAATAATGAAAGTCTCCTGTTTGCTCTTTACGCTAACCCTATCGCCCGTAGCTATATTTTTGGGAATTTTTGTACAGGGGCTGATTGAGAATTTACTCATAAAACTCTTAACAGATGCGTTAGGTTGGGGTCTATGTTGCCTGATATAAATGTGGAATTAATTGAATCAAGTAAAGGCTGCTGTGCGCTTGTGAGTTTACCTAAAACCTTTAGGGCTGTGAGTTCCGCCCCACTGGGATTCGGCATAATAAGTGTGGATAAGATTCTCATTCTTCAAGTTACCAGGGACTATGATTCGGAGCGGCCAGAGGACGAACTCCAAGACCTAATTGATGATTTAAACCTTGGAAAAAACACTGTGGGACTAATGACCGCCGCGGAAGTGAAAAAGGTATTAACAGTAACTCATCGATCATTAGATGATTTACAGATAACCGTTGTTGCCACCGCTGGTGCTTCAAACGCCCTAATAGCGGGGGAGGATCCCTATAAAAAAGAGAGTGAGAGGAAGCATTCTGGAACTATTAACATTATTGCTTTAGTCAATAAAGCATTGACCGACGGGGCCTTAGTAAATGCGGTTATTACTGCAACTGAGGCGAAGAGTGTAGCTCTGAGGAACCTTGGTTTTGCAGCGAGCGGAACAACCACAGACAGCATAGTAATTGCCTGTCCCCCCGATGGAGGAAAGCTGAGATACGCTGGGACAGCTACTGATGTGGGGATTCTTTTATCCCGAGCAGTTAAACAAGCGGTTATAGAATCGTTGACAAAAGCTGGAGAAGCGAAAAGCAGAAATTTTATGGACAGACTCTGCGAGCGTGGCATAACAATGGAAAATTTGTTGGATGCCGCTATGGAACTCCAAATTCCAGATACTGAACACAGCACCGAAGAAATAAGGAAATTTTTTGTGGAGGAGATTAACAGGTTAACAGGTGATGTAAACATTAACTCCCTAGTTTGCTCAGCCATGTTTCTTGAGGACCTCGGTTCAAGCGGGGGAATTTATGGACTCAGCGTAGACGACTTCAAAAAGGATCCGGTTCATATCTTGGCGGATGAAATCCTAGGAATGGCCATCGCGGAGTACATCGCTGGAACAAAGGGCCTTTTAAACTACGTCCGATACGACAGGAAGAAGCCGGGCATAATTGCCACCCTGGGACCTTTTCTGGACGATGTTGTAGCTTCTCTGGTGGGAGGAATCATGTCAAGTATCTACTCAAAACTCTAAAATGGAGCATGTAGAAATGGGGGCTATAGACGGCTTAAAAACACTAGTAGCCATGTTTACCGTAATTCCCGTTAGGAAGAGCCACTTCTCTGAGGAGACTTCAGAGTATTTGCCCCTAACCATCATTATAGGTGCCCTTTATGGAGTTTTTGCTGGAACAGTCTACTCTGGATTGGCGCTTATACTTCCTACTTTCGCCTCGGCTGCAATTATGCTTCTAACCGTATATTTACTGAACGGCTTTTTCCATGTAGACGGGCTCATAGATTTTGGAGATGGAATCGCAGCATTTGGAGACAAGCAGAAGAAGCTAAGCGCCATGAAGGATGTCCGAGTGGGAGCTGGAGGTCTAATCCTTGCACTTCTAACAACAATAGCAACGGTGTCACTCTACAGCGTATTACCATATGTTCAACTATTCCTATTCGTCTTTGCGATAGAGGTTTTGTGCAAAAATTCCCTACTGGCGTGCGCCACTCTCGGTAAGCCCCACGAGTCCGGAATAGGCAAACAATTCGTAGAGGGGATGAACAAGAAAAGGCTTTTAGCATCAACCCTACTGACATTAGCATTCTTAATCCTCATAATGTTCTCCTACAATTATTTTCTCCACCTCAGTATAACCTGCGAAGTAAAAATTTTCCTCCTATTCTCACCCGTACTATCCCTTATTTCTGGGGCCTTCATTGCTGTTCTCTCCAACAGGATCTTTGGCTGTGTCACTGGTGATGTACTGGGCGCTTCACACGAGATTTCCAGACTCATTTTACTAGCATTAATAGTGGCGGTGATTTCACTATATGCTTAGGATTGATGGTCTCATTATGGCTGGGGGAAGAAGCTTAAGAATTAAAGAACTTGGGGAAAAACCAATGATACGCCTAAACGGGCGCCCCCTGATAGACTATGTGTTAAAGGCAATGAGCGAGTCGAAACTCATCAAGAGCATCCACGTAGCAGTAAGTTCACACACAAAAAACACCACAGATTACCTAAAAAGGGTTAAGAAATACCATTTTCAAATAGTTCAAACTCCCGGAGCAGGCTACATAGAAGACCTACGATACGCCATTAATCTTTCTGGAATGTCTGATGTGCTTGTTTGCCCCGCCGACACCCCATTCCTCAGGGGAGACCTATTAGACCTAGTGGTGAAGGAGTTCTTCAGAGTTGGTAAACCATCACTTGTAACCGTGGTTCCCCTAGAAATGGTACAAAGTTTGGGTCTAGGACCCACAACAGTAATGAAAATAGATGAATTGGACATGGTGCCCACAGGGGTAAACGTGGTTAAAGGAGAAAAACTAGTCACTGGAGCAACTCTTGATGAGAGCTACTTCAAAGTAAGCCGCAAAGAATTCGCCATTAACATAAATAGCAGGAGAGACCTAAAAATCGCCGAAAAAATACTCAAAAATCGCCCAAAAAAATTTCAACCCACAAGATTTATGAGTCATTTTAAATCCACTCCTTAAAAAAGCCCTAAAGCCACAATTTTTAGAGGTGATTAATTGCCTGATTTCTGGGAAGTGCTCTACACCAGAAGAAGCATTCGAGAATTCAAAAAAGGGGCTCCAGTGGAACCCTGGAAAATAGAAAAAATATTGGACGCTGCTAGGTGGGCTCCCAGCCCTGAAAATATGCAGTACTGGAGAATGGTTTTGGTAAAAGACCAAGAAATGAAAGAATACATAGCAGATATGGCCCAGGAGCATGGAGCAACAGTTTTTGGAAACTTTCCCTACGAAATAGTTGAAGATAGACTCTGGTACATCCCAGAAAAATCTAGAGCAGCGGTCATTGAAAGAGC
>CAZECW010000089.1:0-1800 GCA_964510585.1 uncultured archaeon
ACCATCCCAAACAAGAGCCTTCAAAACTTCCACCTCAAAACAATTTCAAACCAAAATATGGTTAAAGTAATTAATTGCATTGCATATAAATACATTTCTTCCAAAAAGATGGAGGAAAAGAGTTGACCAATATTTGAAGAACATCAAAGAAAAGGTGAGATATTTGTGGAAAAGTGAGATTTTTAAAAAATTTCATCCTTCTCGATCCAATTAGGATACCATCGGTAATATTCGAGTGGTTTCGCCTTCTTATGACCTTCATAAGTAGCCTTCACAAGTCTGATGTCGCCTTTCTTACCTCTGTATAAATGTACTAAACCCTTTTGCTCCAAGTTCATGAGTGCTTCATCTATTTCTTCCTCTTCCAAGTCTTCTTCTATTTCTTGTTTGGTCATGTAAAGCCCTGGATTAACTCTGTAATCTTCGGCAAGTAGCTCAAGAATTCTGTCTTCGAGGGTTTTTGACTTTAGCTCGGGTTTCAGCTGGCCGGGTACATAAACGGTTACTGGAATTCCAAGTTCTTCGTCCATGCGTCGGCGTGGTATTTTAAGCTCGTCACCCATAAACCTTGGCGCCAGCCTTGCAATAAGTAGTCTTGTAACATCGTTTGTTCCTGCACCTATTTTGTTTACTTGTGAGTCGCGGATACCTGATTCAACAGGGTAGAATTTTGTTACACTATCGCCACCCATCGTAAGAATGGAATCGAGACTTACTTTTTCTGCCAATTCTGTTACAAAGATTTTTGCTCCATTAGCTTCTACTACTGGTTGTTCCCCTTGATCAAGCAGGTACGCTGTATGATAAACTAGAAGCCGTGATGTTTTGTAACCGATTACCATATCGGCAATCCGGTACTGGTTACTCTCAAAGAAAAACGTTGGCTGTCCAAATTGGACTCGTCGATTAGCATAGTAGTAGGAATATCTTATTCCTTCTTTTATTCCTCCAATCGCGCAGGCGGCTACCAAAAGTCTCTCAAAATTGAGCCCGTATGCCATTACAGTCCATCCCCCACCCTCCCCACCAACAACATTTTCCACAGGTACCTCCACATTATCGAACCTTAAATACCCATTACGAACACCGTCATAAGCCGCAAGCTCATTCACTTTTTCTACAGTGAAGCCTGGCATGCCCTTCTCAATTACAAAAGCTGTGATATGTTGGTGTCTTTCTATAGCTGCAGGGTCCTTACTTGTCTTAGCATATGTAAAATAGATGTTAGCTATTCCAGTATTACTTATGAATCTCTTCACACCATTAAGAATATAATGGTCTCCTTCCCGTACAGCTGTTGTTTCAATACCCGCAGCGTCAGATCCAACAAAGGGTTCCGTTAGGGTGATGGCTCCGAGATATTTGGGCTCATTAACGATTTTGGGTAGCCACCTCTCTTTTTGTTCCTCGCTACCATGGGTCACCAACTGATAGCAGCCACCAAACATCGTTGCTGCAAAGGGTGCAGCTGCGTTAGCTCCCAAGCGACTTATCTCCTCACCTAGTATGCAGGCACCCGTCACTTTTGCTTTCTCGCCGATACCTCCATATTTCTCTGGAACTAAGACACCGAACCAACCCCTCCTCTTCATTTCTCGTACCATGTCCCAAGGTACTTCTCTCTTCCAACGGGCCTTCTCTCCATAAGGATACCATTCATCAACGAATGATTCTGCCTCATCAGCCAATTTCTTTTGAAAATCTGTCCACCACCAATAATATTTACCCATCAATATCAACACTCCTAAAATTATGTTCTAAGGTTTATCCACTAAATAGATTAAGCTCATAGTATAGGCT
>CAZECW010000090.1:0-36184 GCA_964510585.1 uncultured archaeon
TGATCTGGTAAGGCTTCCCAAAGGGAAGCACAAGGGCTTTGAGGGTGTAGAAAGCGTGTCACCGCAGCCTCGGAAAGTGTTCATGAAGGTGAAAGAGACCATTCCAAACCTCGAAGTGTACAAAAGACTTTTTATGCCCCATTATATTAATTAAAATTTAAGGAGGAAGACTTGTTCATGTCTACTGAAGATGTAGATAAGATGATGAAGGATTATCGGGAAAAGATTTTGGCTTCAAGAACTCGATACCAAAAATTCGTAGACATTTTCTCCTTCGTTCCCATTACGGTGTACTTCTTTTCGATGGTTATCTTCACGATTTCAATCGGAGCGGGGCTTACCGCCTTGGAACATCTATTGAGGCCTTCATTGTGGTTGGGTAGTCCCACCCTCTTACCCGATTTTCAGCAGAGCGTTCTTATACATCTGTGGTTCGTAAATCCAATACCAACAATATGGAGTCAGTCGCCATGGAATGCGGCGGCCATTAGTGTGTTAATTGGCTTGGCACTGTTTGCGGTATATTTCATCTCGAGACGTATTGCTTATAAGGAAATCTTTTACCTTGACTTGGGTTTCTTGTCCTTCTTTCTTTTGGGGTTAATTTTAATGTTTGTAACTCCCAACCTATTCAGCACGCTCTATTATTGTTTTCCGGGTCCACTGATTTTCGGTCTACTGGCGATTCCCGCTTGGATCACAATAGCAGCTAAAAGACCTTTTACTCATCAGTTTTCTGACCGAGTTATTCCCCCTATAATTAGGGAACTGGATATTTACAAGAAAATTCATTACATTATCGCTTCTGTCTGGGGTATGGTTTTCACAATTAACGCCATTCTGGGCTATCTCACTTATTATGCACCCTCAACGAAGCCATTGTGGGCGGCTCTATTCTTTACGCCTCTGTTCTTTTTGATTTATGCGTGGGCTTTCACTGTTCACTTTCCCGCATGGTATAGGCGGAGAGTTACGAAAACACCATTAAAAAAGGCCTCGAGACCATTGCCACGCCTGGTGAGAATAGTGGGAGTGGCCCTGATACTATTCGCAGTGTTAATTCTCTTGTTGAATCTTGGTCAGATATCCTACATATTGGGAATTTTAGAAATTATTGTTGCCGTAATTCTCATGGCTGCCGGCGTAGGAATAGTTCTGGTTAAGAAGTGGAGCTGGTATCTAACAGTGGGTGGGCTTGCTTCCCATATTGTTCTCGTATGGCTGGCTTATGTTTTTCCCAACGTTGGCTTAGTTGATTGGATAACCTCAATTAACAATTTCTTGTATAATCTCTCCTTCGCAGCTCCCTCCGAGAATTTACTGTTTCTAGCTGTAATTCTCTCAGGCATCTCATCAGTGTTCTTGTGCTACTTGTTCCCCAAGCGAAACCACTATATCTTTTAGAAAAATTCATAATACAGATGCAACAAAGGTCATGGATAATCGACGGTTTCAGACTAATTTCAACCCTAAAACCTTTTATCTTAACGCGTTTCTGACCAGAATCCGCTTCGGAAAGTTAATAACTCTTATGTTTAGGAGGATGAATCCATGTCTGCTTCCGATGATGTAGACAAGATGATGCGTGATTATCGGGAAAAAGTTTTGGCTTCGAGAACACGTTTCCAAAGGTTTGTAGATTTCTTTGGTAAAATTCCTATGCCCACTTACTTTGTGGTCATGTTTACTGGAGTCTTTTTAACGGGTTCCAGACTGAACTCCCTTGATCTTATTCTTAGGTCTCTTGTGATTCTTAACAGTCCTGACCTTTTAACTGGTTTTCAGCGGAGCGTCTTTATACATTTATGGTTCATACCTCCCATTCCCGCTGAGTGGAATTCGTCTCTCCTGGTTCCAGGGGTGACCAGTGTTGTGGTGGGCTTTACACTATTCATAGTTTACTTCGTTTCTAGGCGTGTGGCATACAAACAAACATACTATGTTGACCTAGGTTTCCTAGGATTCTTTTTGCTGGGTATAACTTTGCTGTTTATCTCTCCAAAAATATTTGCAACACTTTACTATTATTATCCTGCCACTCTGGTATTCCTATTTTTGGCTGTCCCCACTCTCATATCAATAGTTGCCAGGAAGCCTTTCACCCTTCAGCACGTTGAGAGAATTTATCCTCCATCGATTAGGCAACTTGATATTTACAGAAAAATACATTATAGAGTCGCCGCCTTCTTTCTCATAGTCTTCATTATTAATGCTGCAGTTTTCTACTTCAGATTCATTTTTCCCACCGCTTCACCGGTTTTCACCGTCGTATTCTTCATGGTGTTCTACTTCCTAATTCTGGCTTGGGCCTTTATGACGCATTTTCCAGGATGGTACCGCCGTAGAGTACTAAAAACCCCCCTGAAAAAACCATTGGACCCCCTCCCCAACAGGGTAAAAATAGCTGGGGCCCTACTGATAATTTACGGACAACTGACCTTAATAGTTGGACTCGTGCTGTCAACTACAACATTCACAGTCCTAACTTATATTATTGCCATTGCCCTCATAATCTCCGGTGTAGGAATAATTCTGGTTAAAAAGTGGGGCTGGTACCTGACCATAGGCACACTCACATCACAGATTATCATATTCTGGTTAGCGTGGGGTTTTACCCCTCACAGTTTAACTGAATGGTTATCTTCAATTGGCACCTTCCTTGCAACCCTCTCCTTCTACCCACCGTCAGACAGCCTACTAAGCCTCTCCCTAATATTTACAGTAATTTCCACAGTATTCCTTTGCTACCTGTTCCCAAAAAGAAACTACTACCTACTTTAGATATTTTTTATTAGAATTTAAGATAAGAATAATGCCAGCAGGTTAGTGAAGATTTTTAACTTTATTTATTATTTAAATAAGTCCCCCTCAATCTGTTAAATTAGAACCAAGGTAACTTTTGGAGGTGTTTTGTTTGCCTCTAAAGATGCATGAAAAAGAGACCATGACTCCTAGGGAGAGAATGGAAACTGTTTTAAATCTACGTGAACCTGACCGTGTCCCTATTATAGCCTCCTTCCACGCGGCTCAGGCTAGATTAACTGGGATGACCATAGAGGAATTTTTCTTCAATATACCAAAATCCTATGAAGCCACAAAGAAGGTTTGGGAAATGTTTGGCGGCTTCGATGTGTACACTGGCTGTTCCCCCATTCTTGGTTACTATCTCCCGTGGCCCAATTCTCACAGCATGGTTTATTTTGATTGGACTCTTCCAAAGGGTAATATTCCCGAGCAGATGCATGAGAAGGAGCTCATGAAGCGTAGCGACTATGATCTAGTAATTGAAAAGGGTTTTGCTCCCTTTAAGAGGAGACCAGAATTAGAGAAGGACTTTATGAATTATGTGGCGCAGTTCGCAGCATTGGACACTAATAAATGGCTTGAGGAGATGGATGTCCCATCCCTGTTTGTTGGAGCCATAGAGCCCCCAGTAGATGTTATATCTTTTCTGAGAAGCTTTAACAAGTATCTTACAGATGTGGTGGAGATTCCTGATAAGGTTGTGGAGGCCTGTGAGGCTACAGTGGATGAAATGCTTGCCACCCTAGACGTGCAAATCCAGTTCCTGAGCGGTGAAAAAGGTCCAAAAGCAGTTCTCTACGGATTTTCACGCGTAGCATCAAGTTTTATTTCCCGCAAAAAGTTTGAACTATTCTGGCCCCACCTCAAAAGAATCGCGGAAGCCATCATAAGTAAAGGGTGTATCGTACAGTTCCACCTAGATAATGATTACACAGATTTTCTAGAATACTTCACAGAATTTCCTAAGGGTAAAACTTGGTTCCACCTAGACCAAACAGACATATTTAAGGCCAAAGAAATCCTTGGAGATAGAGCGTGCCTAATGGGGAACTTGCCTCCCCAGATAACCGGCCTAGGCTCACCTAAAGAGGTGGAAGATTACTGTAGAAAACAGATAGAAGGCTGTATGGAAGGCGGAGGCTACATACTTTGCTCCTCATGTGTGCTTCCCGATGACGTTCCCGCCGCAAATATTAAAGCCATGAAGGACGCTGTAATGAAATACGGCTTCTACCGAGCCTAATCCCAAAACAATCTCCAGACAAAAGTACTATTTCTATTTGGAGCGGGTATGTGTTGCTTTATCGTGATTCCGTCTTAGAAGCCCAGAAGCTATATTACGATATGATTCTAGAATCTGGTTTCCCTGTAAAGGAACTTAAACCAGAAGACTTGGAAGCAGTTGACTTCGGTCTAAGCAATGGGGAACCTGACTACTTTAAAAGGGGAGTCTTGGAATATACGTACTAGTAAACGAGACCGAATGCGGAAAAATTTTATGCTTCCTCCCAAACCATTACGTGCCAGAACATCGCCACCAATCGGTGGTAGTTATGCCCAAAGGCTCCAAAATTGAGAAGGGCTACATCGATTTAAAGAAACTTGGTTTTAAGGGTTTAGACGAATTTGGGGAAGAGGCTGTCTATATGGTGCCAGAAAAAGAGAACACTTCCATTCCCAAGCGGGGTATTCTCATCTCCGGCAAACAGGAATACTTCCACACCATAAAGGGCACCGGCTTAATGTTTTTACTAGGAAAACCCACTGACAAACCCACCTACCCTATACCCGAAGAGCATCGTCCCCACAACATCGCACTACATAAAGTCTTCCTAGAGCCAGGCGCTGGATTCCATCTGGACGCCAAAGCGCCACACAGTGTAGTTGCAGGACCTGAGGGCCGAATAGTTATAGAGTTCTCTCTGAAAAGTAGGGATCCTCTAGACATATTCACGAATCCCAAAATAGACAGAATCACCCACATAGAAGAATGCCCAAAATGAATTGAGCGAAGTGGTAACCGTGAAAAGGAGAAATGAATCCATTCTGGTTTCTCATACTCACTGGGATAGAGAATGGTACAAACCTTTCCAAACTTTCCGAGGATATATGGTGGAAATGATTGACCGCCTGATAGACCTGATGGAGAAAAATCCTGACTATAAGCATTTTTTGCTAGACGGTCAATCCATTCTTCTTGAGGACTACTTTGAGGTACGGCCCGAAAATAAGGAACGTATACGTGCTCTCGTCAGTTCGGGCCGTTTAAGTGTTGGTCCCTTTTATGTTCTACCAGACATGTTTTTGGTCTCCGCCGAATCTATTGTGCGGAACTTGCTTCTGGGCATAACGACTGCCGAAGAGTATGGAGGGGCTCAAAAAATAGGTTATCAGCCGGATTGCTTTGGACAAATTGCTCAAACTCCCCAAATAATGAAGGGGTTTGCCTTTAAAGGATTCGTTTTCTGGAGGGGTTTGGGGGATGAAATGGACTTTCTTCCAACAACTTTTCTTTGGGAAGCTCCCAGCGGAGACCGCATACTTACTCACCAGATTGCAATTGGCTACTTTAATGTGGGTGACCTTCCCCAAGATACAGATGCCGCCATTACACTAATTGAAAAAACAAAAAATATGCTCCAAGAAAGAAGCAACAGAAACTTCCACCTGTTTCTTAATGGGCATGACCATGCGTTTCCCCAAGGGAACGTGCCTCAAATCATAAAGGCCTATAATGAGAAGCATCCCGATGAGCCAATAAAGTATGGAAGTTTGCAAGATTTTTTCAACCAGCTTGAAGAAAACACGCATGACCTACCCGTTTACAAGGGAGAGTTCCGGGGGGCACGCATGTTTCCCGTTTTACCCGGGGTTCTATCCGCCCGCATATACTTAAAACAAGCAAATCACAGATGCCAAACAAAACTGGAGAACTATGCGGAGCCCTTCTCCGCCTGGGCATGGTTCCTGGGGGAAAACTATGATAGGAGTTACCTTTGGCTAGCTTGGAAGTGGCTTCTTGAAAATCATCCCCACGACAGTATTTGCGGGTGTTCCATTGACCAAGTTCATAGGGAGATGGAAACTCGTTTCGCTTGGAGTGAACAGATAGCTGATCTACTCACACTAAAAGCGATGGAACGTATAGCGTCAAAAGCAACAGTTTCTGGTGAGGGATTCCCCATAGCGGTCTTTAACCCCTCCCCCTGGAAGAGAACTGGAGTTGTGGAATTCCTCTCAGAGCCTTTTCCACCCTTCACCTTTAACAGTCAACAATTTACCTTCAACCCCTCCCTCCTTAAGAGTTTGGATTTCAAGCCAGACCGCAACTTCTGTGTCGTAGACCATGAGGGAAGAAGTCTTCCCGTGGAGTTATTTGAAGAACCCGAGAACTATGCGTTCCGATTTTTCGAGAATATGACACGTTGTACTCTGAGGTTCCTTGCCACAGATGTTCCCGCCTGCGGATACAAAATACTATACATAAAAGAGGGGAAAGCGGAGGATGTAAACTCATCTCTCAGAGTTAATGTCAAGGAGAGAATAATTGAGAATGAACATTTGAGAGTCAAGTTTAACCCGAATGGCACAATGGACGTAACAGAACTATCAAGTGGTGTCACATTCGCCGGACTGCACATGTTTGAGGATGTGGGTGATAATGGTGACGAGTATAATTACTCTAAACTCAAGGAAGACGAGATTATTACCAGCGAAAATCTTGATGCTGAAATTTCGTTTGTGGAGCACCCCACAAGAGTGGATGCAATAGTGAAGATGGAGATGCTTCTCCCAAAAAGTTTAGAGGAGGGGAACCGTAATCGCCGCTCCCGCGAAAGGATACCTCTAAGAATAACTTCGATAATATCCCTCTTCCCTGGCTCCAGATTTGTTAACTGTAAGACAGAAATCGAAAACATTGTCAAGGACCACCGTCTAAGAGTGCTCTTCCCTACAGGCATAAAGTCTGATGTTGTCCATGCTGATGGACACTTTGGAGTTGTTGAGAGAAGTCTGAAACTTCCAGATGACACCAACTGGATGGAGATACAAACCACAGCAAACCACCAAAACCTCTTCGTAGACATAAATAATGGAGAAAAGGGCTTAGCCATAGCAAACAAGGGACTGCCTGAATACGAAATTTATGGGGAAAACGAGAGAACCATAGCCTTAACTCTTGTACGTTCAGTAGGCTGGCTGTCAAGAAACATAGACCATAACAACCGCAAAATCTTCGGAGGCCCAGCAATACCAACACCAGAAGCCCAATGCCAGAGGCGCCTTACAGTAGAATATGCAGTAATACCCCACTCCGGAGACTGGGAGGAAGCAATGATTCCCAGAATAGCCAGAGAATTCGCCTATGATTTAAAGGCAGTTGAAGTCAAGAACCCCCTACACAAGTTGCCCGCCTCCACAAGCTTTCTAGAAGTTGAACCCCCATCAATAGTTCTCTCCGCGGTTAAAAAAGCCGAGAAGGAGGAGGCCCTAATCATTCGCATATACAACACTGGAAAAGAACAAAATGCGACAATTACCCTCAGTAAACCAGTGAAGTCAGCTAAAGTAACCAACCTCGCAGAGTATGAAATAAATATGGAGAATTCAGTTTCAATAAAAGATAACAGAATCACAATAGAAAACATTTCACCATCAAAAATTGTAACATTAAAAATTCACACCGCAGACCAACAAACTCTTTAATTTCCACTTATCCCCTTCAATATATTGATGGCTGGAGAAGTAAAATGGTATTAGCCACTCACCTCCTAGCTTGATTTTGGAATTATCCCCTCAAGATTCAGTTGCCAAATAGGGCTTAAACTGTAAAAAATAAAAAGGATATAATGTCTCTTATTTCACCGACAATTGTTTGGATAAGAGGCATAATTTCTGCATTAGGTTGCCGCTTCCGGCTATTAGTGGAGTTTATTCCCTTGTATTCCGAATTGTGAACTTTAGTTTTTCTTCACTTTTTAGTCGAGTTGTATGGGATATTTTCCATATTCTCTGGCTGCTTCCATGAAGGCTCTCAGATTTTCTAGAGGAGTATCTGGTGGTACCTCGCATCCTGTGGCGAGCATGTACATTCCACCTGGGGCTGCTTGACGTATGCACTCCTTAACAGCCTGTTTCACATCTTGTGGTGTGCCCTCCAGCATGACTTTGACTGGATCTACGTTTCCCACAAGAACCACTCTGCCTGCAATCTTTTTCTTGGCTTCTGCAAGGTTGACTGGGGCGTCTATGCTAAGCATTGCGGGGCCCAGTTCGACGAGCTTGTCTATGAGGTGGCTTACGTCGCCACATACATGTAACGCGCAGAATTTTCCCTCAGCTGCCCAGGTTTTGATTACCTTTTTTAGGGCGGGGGCTGCAAACTTGTCGAATTGTTTGGGTGAGAGTGTGCCTGCTACGGGGTCTCCGAGGTTTAGCCCCAATCTAACTTCGGTTTGTGCTCTTCCCTCCTCAATGGCGAAATCTGTGGTTATATCCAGCATTTCCTGAACGTAGTCTGGGTTCTGTACAAGGTCCTTGTAAAAATTTTCCGGGCCCCTCAGAGCTGTGAGAAGGGAGATGGGGCCTGCGACAAGTCCGCCTACGCCTGCAACTTTTCTCAACTCGTTGGTTACTATTTCGCCAGCTTTGAGAATGTTGGGCAGCCTGCCGTCTTTTCTTGGGTCAGGCATTCGTATATTTTTAACGTCTTTCTTCAAATCTTTTACCGGGAAGTCTACTACCTCTGGGAGCCTATCCTCATGGAATTTTATTTTGCAGCCAAAAGCTTCGGCTTCGACGAGGGTGTCACCTAGGACAAGTACTACGTCTGGGGTGTATAGTTTGTATGCCTTAATAATGGCGTGGGCCATTGTTTCGGGATCAGTTATAAACTCTTTTATGGGTACTCCTGCAAGTCTCGCGTTTCCCGCTCCCACGGAGGGGTAAGCTGGAACCCTATCTGGTTCCTGCCTGAGGAAAACTCTCTTCATTCTCTCTCTTACGGTTAACTCTTCACCAGACATGATTTATTTAACCTCCAATACCTCGCGTCCTTTTTTTATCCTAAGAGTTCTTTAGCCTTTTGGACTGCTTCCCGCGCGTCTTTTCCATAGGCATCGGCGCCAATTTTTTCAGCGAAATCTTGTGAGGTGGCGGCGCCTCCTATTAGGATTTTAACACTTTCTCTTAGTCCCTCGCTATCTAGAGCCTTTATGGTGTTAATCATTTCAGCCCTAGCTGACGAGATAATTCCGGACATGGCTAGAATGTCTGGTTTATGCTTTTTAACATTCTCTACGAAGGTTTCTGGGGGAACGTTTTCACCAATGTCAATTACCTCAAATCCAGCTGACTGTAACATTATTTTAACTATGTTTTTGCCTATGGTGTGTATATCTGTATAAGCGGTGCCCAGTAGCACCTTGCCGTGTCCGCTCGTCCTTTTCTCTTTAAGGTGCGGTTCCAGTATCTCTAAAGCTGCAGACATGGTTTCAGCCGACATTAAGACGTCAGAAATAAAGTATTCCTTATTACCAAACTTTTCCCCAACAACTTCTATGCCCTTCATTAGTCCTTTAGTTAGAGCATCGTAGGCATCTATTCCCTGTTCTAAAGCCTCTTTTGCTGCTTCCCTTGCAAGGTCCACGTTAGCCTCTATTACTGCGGTTGAAAGCTTTTCAAAGATCCTTTCGGCCATCTGCAGTCCTCCTTCTGACGCGAGAAGTTTTTAATAAATTGTATTTTTACCTCTACTAATCAGTATTATAAACTTTTGTCCAATAAATAGTATGAATCATAAAAACCAAAAAATAAATAATTTTTTAGAAGCTTTACAGAAGCCCCTCCATTTTGTACCATTCCTCAGCTGCTTTGGACATAACTTCCCTGTGGTCTATTAGTTCCCCGCCTGCGTCTTGGAGAATCCTTTGAAACATTATGTCTGCTATGTCGCGGTTTTCCTCTACAATGTTCTGGGTCTGGTTTGGATCCTTTCTCAAATCGTAGAGGTATTCTCTGCTCCTAGAATAATTCGCTATATACACCCATTCTTTGTCTCTTGTCCAGACATAACCGTTGAAGCCAGAGGTTGCGTAGCTTCGCGCCTTCCGCTCTCCGTCTATTAGAGTCCAGAGCTCTTCTCCGTCTAATGGTGTGGGAGGTTCTATTCCGAGGTATGTTAAAATGGTGGGTACTATGTCGTGATTGTATACGAAGCCTGAAACGCGTTTACCACCTTTAAATCCTTGGGGGTGCCGAATGAAAAGCGGTATATCTACTAATTCGGGATAGAGGCCTCTGGGAATCTTACCTATTAAGTTATGCTCACCCAACTGGTGCCCATGGTCAGATGTCAGCACCACTAGTGATTTATCCAGCAGTTCCAGCTCCCTCATTTTTTCTAAAAATTTCCCAAGCCAAGAATCAACCATTGTGACTTCGGCTGCATAGAGTGCCTTCATGTATCTCAACTCTTCGGGTGTGAGATAATCAACACTCGTTGAGTAGTTGGGTGTGATGACTTCTCTACCAGTGTAGGGTGGATGGTAAAGGTCTCGGTATTTTTGGGGCGGATCCCAGGGCTCGTGGGGGTCAAATGAATCAATAAAGAGGAAAAATTTCTCAACATCTTTGTTTTCTTCTATCCACTTGGCTGCGGCGCTAAATACTTGGGGCGCGAAGTAGTCCTCCTCTTTTCGGCGTTCTGAAATGTTTTTGAGATACTGTGGAAGTATTGTCATCATGTGGTCACATTTTCCGCTCTGTGGTATGTAGCGTTCCAATTGTTTGGGGTCAATTTTGGGTGCAGTTTTGTAAGGGTCTGCTTCCTGGCCTCTTATTAACTGCCACTGATGGTATCCTCGATGAAAATTCATGCTCGGCTTGAAGTAGTGATACGTGTCTGTTATGAAGGTGGTGGTGTAACCGTTTCTGCGTAGAATCTCGGCAATGGTGTTTTGCGAGTCTGGAATAGGTTGCCACCCGTAAGCTTGAACCATATCTCCCCTGCAGGGATGGTACTCCTTGAAGGGGAAGGTGCGGATTCCCGTATGTATTGATCTTCTGAAGGGAATTGTTGGTAGAGATTCGGGATGTGCGTCTTCAAATATGATGCTCTCTCTGGCTAGGGCATCTAGATTAGGTGTCTTTATCCAACTGTTTCCGTATATTCCTATGTGGTCTTTTCTCAGAGTGTCAAGGAGGATTACTACTACATTCAAGCCCTTCACACCAGCTTTTATAACTGGGAAAACAATTGGTTCTATCCAAATTCCAATGATTAAACTAAGCCGCTAATTTCCGGAGCAATACTTTAATCTAATCTGTTTAAAAATATATTTTCATTAAAAACTAATCTTTCGACTCGAAAAGGTGATAATTATGACTGCTCAGCTCGTTGAAGCTATGGCTAACCTAGAGAGGAGCGCTGTACTGGATAATGTGGAAAAGGAAATTAAGAAGGGCACAGACCCCCTAAAAATAATAGAAAGCCTCTCTCAAGGATTAAAAATTGTGGGTGACCTTTACGATAAAAAGGAATATTTTCTAGCGGAGCTTATAACCGCCGGAGACATTTTTCAAAATGCTTTTCAAAAAATAAAACCCGTACTGGAGAAAAGGGGCCTTAAAACCCAAGTCCAAGGAAAAATAGTCATAGGAACAGTGCGCGGAGACCTACACGACATTGGAAAAAACATCGTCATCACCATGCTTGTTTCATCTGGATTCTTCGTGGAAGACCTAGGAGTCGATGTACCTGCCGAAAAATTCATAGAAGCAGTAAAGAGAATAGACGCAAAAATTCTGGCCATGTCAGCCCTCCTCACAGTGGCACTAGACGCCGCAAAAGAAACAATTAAACTGCTAGAAAAAGAAAACCTCAGAAACAAAGTAAAAGTCATCTGCGGAGGCGCCGCTTTCGACGAAAACACCGCCAAAAGAATCGGCGCCGACGCCTACGGAAAAGATCCCCTGGACGCAGTAAAAATCTGCCAAAAACTCCTCCAGTAAATAGCTACCTTCCGCCACAAATACCCTTTTTTTAATATTTCCTTTATGATGCCTCCAGTAAAAAATATAGATCCACTGATACTGGCATCATTATTTTTTCTTTAAAAATTCATTCATCACTAAAATATGCTTCAAATAAAAGAGGGGCGGCAATAAAGAATTAGCCGCTTCTCCATCGGACCTAAAATCCTCTCATAATAGGTTCATATTCCTTGAAAAGATACCGGGATATAACGTAGCGCTGAATCTGAGATGTGCCCTCATAGATTTGGAAAAGCTTGGCATCCCTAAACAGTTTAGCAATACGGTAATTCTCCAAATAACCACGGCCACCGTAGACCTGTAGGGCGTCAGTGGCAATCTTCATAGAGTCCTCAGAGCCGACAAGCTTGGCTACACTGGCTGCTGTGTTGGCCTCTCGGTCTCCCCTGTCCACGAGCCAAGCAGCCTTCCAAGTCAGTAGGCGCATAGCTTCTATACGAGCATACATATCCGCCACCATTTGCTGAATTGCCTGAAAACTTGAGATCTTGTGCTCAAAAGCTTCCCTCTGCTTAGCGTAGTTGATAGCATACTCCATGGCGGAACGAGCCAAGCCCGTTGCAAAGGCACCAATAGCTGGACGGGTACGCATAAATGTGGCCATAGCCAGCAGGAAACCAACACCCTCCTCACCCAGCCGGTTTTCAACAGGAACGCGAACATTTCTAAGAATTACCGCTGCAGTGTCAGATGCTCGATGCCCCAGTTTCTCAAGAGGTTTACCAGTAGACAATCCCTCACTCTCACGCGGAACAACAAAGGCACTTAAACCTTCATGGCGCTTTGTGCCCTTAAGCCGAGCAAAAATCACATAGTAACTGGCAAAATCACCGTTAGTTATCCAAAACTTGTTCCCATTCAAAACGTACTCGTCACCCTGACGCTCATAGGTGGCTTTAATACCTGCCACATCACTCCCCATTCCTGGTTCTGAAGTTGCGAAGGATATGAATTTGAGTTCCTTCGTGAGTGGCGTTAAAAATTTCCGCTTCTGTTCTTCTGTGCCGGCAAGAATTATAGGTTCCGCTCCCAAATCGTTGGCGTACATTGAGGTTGCTATTCCCGGGTCGGCTGCCGCAATCTCTTCAACTACAAGCACCGACTCAAAGGATCCATAGCCCTGTCCACCGTACTGTTTGGGTATTCCCAAATTCATAAGGCCGGCTTTGAAGGCCTTTTCATAAATGGGTAGTGGAAATTCCCCACTTTTATCATATTTTGATGATACTGGAATTATTTCTTCCAATGCGAATTTGCGTGCCTTTTCGCGCAGAGCAATCTGCTCCTTAGATAGCTCAAAATCTACCATAAATATCCAGCCTCCAAAAATTCATTTAGCCCTCCAATTCCAAGATTTGCTCCCCAATAAGCTTCTTTTAGTGTTGGAATCTGAAGGTTTATGTCTGAAACCATCACTGCCCAACAATATTAAAGTTTTCCTCGGCATCTGCCTGTTTTAGGGTCAATGCCCCGCTTTTGCAATTCATCACACAATAAAAACAGTCAATTCGAGTCTTGCACCTTGAAATATCCACTTTAAATCTCGGATCAATGTCTATAATTGCACCCAAAGGACATGCATTCATACAGGTTTTGCAATGTTGGCACTTTTCTGGACGGGCTAAAACAGGATAATTAAATTTCAAGAGCACCGCCTTAGGTTGTTCACAGTAATGGAACAATAATACACAACTTTTATATTTTTCCTACCTTTCCCTAACAAAATAATTCTTGCACCACCTGAAAAATAGAGTTACCGATAAGCCATTTTTCCATAAAAAAGGGGAAACTTCCCATTTACCCCACTTTCCGCACCTTTGGTTTATTTTTTTCTATTTTTGCGGAATTTGCAAGTCTATAGGGGGGATGCTGAACTTTATCAAAAAATTTTTGGAAATCCCCAAATCCCCGCAATAAAAAGGAGCAGAAACTGGTAAAAACAAAAAAATACCAAAAAATTCACAAAGGATGCGGAATGTGGGATTTACTATTTTTGAAAAATTTTTCGCGAACCCTTTTGAAAAAAGGCTATACGGCTAAATTGTTAAACTCGATGATAAACATTGTTTTTAGTAGGTGTTCTCAACTTTTCTTATTCTTAGAATCCTTTTAATTTCCATCATTGAATTATATAATTCATTTAGTAATAGTAGGTCCCTTACTTCTTTCTCCTCTTTTTCCCGGAGGTAGGCTTCGTAAACGTTTTCTAATTCTTTGCAGAAATCTAAGAGATCCTCATCCGAAATTTTTTCCTCGCTTTTGTAAATCAGTTTTTCCTTCTCCACTTTTTCACCCCGAGAAAATTACGTGTTAACTGTTTTTGAAATATTATGGGATAGGTGTTACTTTCTTCTTTTTGTGAACTTTTTGTACCGGATATTCTTGGTAATTTGAAATTATGAATTAGGGCTATTTAGGGTGTGTAAAACGTGGATAATACTTGAAAATTATTTTTGGAACTGATAAAGGCAAGTCTCTGACTGACCTCTTCTTAAAAAGCTGTTAGAAAAGTAATGTGAGATGGGTTTTTGGTAAAAGTTGTTAACTTCTTTATTAGTTCATCGATTGGGAAATCAAGGAAATCCATAGTACGGTGAAGTTTTCCAAAGTAGCGTCCTAGTAAACTTGATGTGCATGATATGCTAGATTTAAAATAGTCTAAAAAAATTGGATAAGAGATTTTTAACTCATTAATAGTTTATTAATGCTTTTCTGGAGGTTAATGTTGATTTTTGAAAGGTAGCCTTTTCTTATCTCGAATTTTTCTAAGACGTTCCCCCCTAAATTGCTATTTTTTGTGTGATTGTATTCCTCAACGAGTTCATCTACGGTTTTTTCGAAGTCCAAAAATTTTGAGGGGTCAACTTCATCATTAGTCACCGCTCCGAATTTATACACAAATTTTTCAGCTAATTTTCGCAATAATTCTTTTACTGGTGTGTCGTCGGTGTTTTTTTCACATTTCGTTATTACTACAAAAATTATCTCGCCTAATGGATGGTAAAATAGCTTCAGGAGTTTTGTTTCCATCTTCACTATTTGGTCTTCGCAGAATTCTCTGAAAAAATTAAAAATCGCGGAAATGAATCCTCCAATTAAGACTTCATCTGGTGTATGCTCTCCGCTATCATATGCTCTGTGAAAGAGAGCGTAGCCGGTTTCCTTTATGACGTAAACCGCTTTGATGTTCAAACGTTTCAGCTCCCAAAGATTTTTTCTCTGGACATGGTTATGTTTAGTTATTTGGTCTGTGTTTCAAGTTTCCATTTCACAACAATCATGAGATTGCTTTTTTTTGAGTCTTCCACCATGTGTCTCTGTTTTAGTTGGTTCCATACTTTTTTCCCTATTAACTATAAAAACCCCTCCCAAAAAGGTAACAAGTCCTTATATTAGCCAAGATTACTGAATACAGGGAAGCCCTAAACTCATAATCATCGTGTTATACGTTTAACTGCTAAATAGATGACAAAATTTATGAACTATGTCTTATTCGTGGAATTGGAGACAATTATGGAAGTAGAAAAACTATGCCTGCTATGAATGCTTTTCAAATATACAAGCTTTTACCGCAAACAAATTGCGGTAAGTGTGGAGAAGCAAATTGTATGGCTTTCGCTGTTCAGTTGCTTAGTGGTAAAAAAAAGCTTGAGGCTTGCACGCCACTCTTTCAGGAACCGAAGTATGCGGATAAATTAAAGCAGCTTCAAGAAATATTCACCGTAACCGACGAGGTTAAGGAAACAGGACTGGTATTCCATGAGGACAAATGTACTGGTTGTGGAAATTGTGTCATGGTATGTCCTGAAGACGTTGCTGCTTCCCCACTTATTGCGGGTGGTAAGGGCTCCCGTGCTGATGGGGTGGTGTTTCGTGTGGAGAATGGGAAGGCTAAAATAATTGATTTAACTAAGTGTAGGAGGATGGGTACTCAGAAGACTTGTCGTGTCTGTGAAATGTATTGTGGTGCGGGTGCCATTGAGATTCGTTCGGTTGGTGGTTAATCTATGGCAAATTTTGTTCCAACTGTGTGTGTGGGGTGTGGTCTTCTCTGTGATGACATTGAAGTTAAGGTTGAGGGGGGCAAAATTGTTTCCACACTTCATACCTGTGCCCGGGGAGAGTGGACTCTGCGTAGAGCCCATAGCAATTCTCGTTTAACTTCACCACTAATTAAAAAGAATGGAAAATTGGTGAAGGTCTCTTTTGAGGATGCTTTGAGCCGTGCGGCTGAGATTCTTTCGGAGGCGGAGCGTCCACTCTTGTGGGGTTGGAGTTCTGCAAGTGTCGAGGCTCAGCGTTTGGGGATTCTTTTGGCCCAGCGTTTGGGTGGAGTTATTGACAGCACTTCTTCCATATGTCACGGTTCTAGTATCTTGGCGGGGAGGGAAGCTGGTTTTAGAACTGCTACCTTGGGGGAAGTTAAAAATCGTGCGGACTTAATAGTTTACTGGGGTAGTGATCCTAGTCACAGTCATCCCCGTCACCTGAGTAGGTATACCATAATTCCGCGTGGAATCTATACTCAGATGGGTTACGAGCAGAAACAGCTGGTTATAGTTGATGTGCGTAAGTCTCGTACCGGTAAGGTAGCTAACCAGATTCTTGAGGTGGAGCCCAATAAGGACTATGAACTTATTTCTGCGATGAGAATGGTTCTCAAGGGTAAAAATATTAGGGACAAAGAAGTTGCCGGGATTCCAGTTAAGGTCATAAATCAGGTAATTCAGACTTGGAAAACTCGGCAGTTCGGGGTTATTTTTGTGGGGTTAGGGCTCTCTATGAGTAGGGGTAAGTATCGCAACATAGAAGTTTTATACAAATTGGTTCAGGAACTAAATGATTACACTCGTTTTGTAGCGATTCCCATGGCTGGACATTATAATATGGTTGGATTTAACCATGTGGCTACGTGGCTTACTGGTCACCCGTTCGGAATTGACGCCAGTAGGGGAAACATATACTCAAATCCAGGGGAGACTACTGGAGCTGAAATTATTATGCGGGATGAATTCGACGCTATGTTGGTTTTAGCCTCCGACCCTATCTCTACGATGCCCTTACCTATAGCGCGAAAAATTACTAGAAAACCCTTGGTGGTGGTTGATTGTTTAGAAACTCCCACAACCAAGATTGCAGACGTTGTTCTACCCGCCGCAATGACTGGCATAGAGGTTGAGGGAACCGCCTACAGGATTGATTCGGTGCCAATAAGGCTTAAGAAGTTCTTGGAGCCCCCCAGGGACTGTAAATCTGACGAGGAGATTCTGTCTCTTCTGATTTCAAAAATTGAAAAACTGGGTAAAAAATAGATTCTTTTTATGTCAAATTGTAGTTGTGAACCTGTTTTTGTTGTCATTCGAGCTTTATTTGCATTTTGCAGTGTCCCAATTTGAACTTTTGTGATCCCGCTACTGTTGCCTTTTTGACTTCTTCTACTGGTTTTACTGCTCCCATAAGTATTCCTGGTAGGAAGCAAACTCCGCGTAGTCCTTCTGATCTGAGTATTTCGTTTGCTGGGCAAACTTTGCATCCTTGGACTTCGACGTTCAAAAAGTTGTTTTCTATGTTTACTTTCACCTTTTCTCCAAGTTTAAGGTCGTTTTGGAGATAGTTTTCCAGCTCAGTTTCCAGCTCTTTTAGGCTTATTTTTTCTTTATTTGTTATTTTAGAACCTAGTTCTCTGCCTAGTTTAACAAATATCTTCTGTGCGTCTTCACCTAGAGCTTTGACTAGTGATACGTGGTATTTTTGGAACAAGCTTTCTGGGATTTCTTCAGTCACTTGGCATTCCTCCAAAGTTGGAAATGAGTATTTTATAATAAGCCTTTCTCAAAGGTTCATAAGTGGAAATGTTCAGGAAAACCTTTTTTCATGTTGTGTGCTTAGTTTAGGTTCTTCTTAGCTCCACTAGGTATTTTCTGGTCAATATGGGGTTGAAGGTGAGGCGTTTACTGATTACGAGGGTGTTCTGGTATTTAGAGTAGTATAATTTTAGACGGAGGTTTTTCTCCGACCTATTTACTAGCTTATTTATTAGTGCTTGTGCCATCTTCCTGGATTCTAGGGCTGTGGATGCAAAACGTTTCACATTTAGGCGCGTATTCCTTATGTAAACTATCCAGTCACCAAAAACAATTAAGACTACTAGAAGTAGGATTGGTACGGCGCTGAAAGGGGTAAACTCCATTCCTATTTGGTGGGTGCTGGTTAATGTGAGAAATGTGGAGATAAAACCGGAGGCAACCACGAGAAGCATTAAGAGTAGAATTAATCTGTAACCTGAAGATTTTTTGTAGGTTGTTCGCATTTCTTCCAACTTTTTCTTCAAAAGAGGCCAGTTGACCTCCGCCTCTCTTCCCACTATGTCCATTGCTCCATCTAGGCTGGGATCCCTTGACAACCTGTCTGTGAATAGAGGAGGCTTAAGTCCAGCATAGGCGTCCAACTCCTCTATCCACACTTTTAGCCTTTTTTCCAACAACATCTTTATCGCTTATCCAGGGTTGTTGAAGCTGGGAGCAAGCATTTCATATATCTTAAACTTTCCTATTATTAATCTGATAGCCTATTAGGGGAAAGTTTTAAGATTTTCGTGTGTTACTTTTCTTTGCTAATCTAAAGGGATGCCCCATGATTGAGGTTTTTGAGGATCTTGTAACTAACCGTCATGTTAATGCTTTGCGATGGAAAAATAGTGGTAGGAAGATTTTCGGCTACTTCTGTTCATATGCTCCTGAGGAAATTATTCATGCTGCGGGAATTATACCTGTGAGAGTGATGGGTGGTTCCGAAGCTATTACTCTGGCAGATGTTCACCTGCCGAGTTATGTGTGTTCTTTTTCTCGCAGTTGTTACGATTTGGGCCTGAAGGATGTTTACAATTATCTGGATGGTGTAGTGTTCCCCTATACTTGTGATACTATGGTTTCGCTTTACAATATTTGGAGGAAGGATATTAAAACACCCTATGTGGGCTTCGTTGATCCTCTATGTGCAAAGAGGGAGACCTCAAGGAAATATTTTCGGGAGGAAATTGCTCGCTTTAGGTCGTCGCTTGAAAAATTTCTGGGGAGGGAGATTTCAGAGGATTGTCTCGAGAAGTCAATTGAAATTTATAATGAGAATAGGAAACTTTTGAAGAAAATTTATGAGCTTAGAAAAAATTCGATTCCCCCCATTTCTGGAGTGGAAGCCTTAAGCGTAGTTAGATCGAGTATGTTGGCTCCCAAGGAGGAGCACAGTCGCCTACTTGAAAACTTCCTGATTAAAATCTTAGAGAGGGAAGATGTGCCTGAGCCGGGGTTGAGGATACTTGTTTCTGGTAGTGTGATTTATGACTCTGAAATACTTAAAATGATTGAGGATGCTGGGGGGCTCATAGTAACCGATGATCTTTGCACTGGGACCCGTTACTTCTGGGATATGGTTAACCCTAAAACTTCTCCTCTGGTCGCCATTGCGGATCGGTACTATGAGAGGATTCCCTGCCCTTGTAATTATCCTCCCGAAAAACGTTTAGAACATATCATGAATCTTGTAAAGGACTTTAAAGTTGAGGCGGTCATCTTCGTCTTACAGAAGTTTTGTGATCCTCACTTATTCGACTATCCCTTTATGGAGGATAGATTGAAGGAGGTTGAAATACCAACACTTCTCATTGAAACTGAACATGTGAACTCGCCCATAGGTCCCCTTAAAACAAGAATCGAAGCCTTTTTTGAAACAATTCAATAATTGGTGGATTAAAATTGACAGAAAGAGGAAAAAAGTCTCTGGAGACTTCAAAAGAAGTCTTTAAGTTAGCTTCCCAACACTACCTGGGTGCGCATGAAGCCAAAAGGATGGGTAAACCTGTAACTTGGATGACTGGATACGACCCTGTAGAACTACTCTACGCCATGGATATCGCGGTTGTGTATCCTGAAAATTATTCTGCGTTGTGCGCCGTCACCCAAGTGGCACCAAAATTTATTGAGAAATGTGAAAGTTTAGGGTATTCTCGTGATTTGTGTTCTTATGCTAGAAATACCATAGGCACGACATTTTCTCAGGATGCTCCCTTTGGCGGCCTTGCTCCTCCCGACTTTTTAGTTGTGGCAAGGAAATTTTGTAAGACCCATATAAAGTGGTGGCAAGTACTAAGCCGCAGATTTAACTGCCCCCTCTTCATAATAGACGCCCCATACATTACCGGTAAAGTGGAAGACTACCACATAGACCACTACTTAGCCCAGCTTGAAGAGTTAATAGCGTTTTTGGAGAAGCAGACTGGGAAAAAAATGGACTATGATAAACTCGCAGAAGTAGTTAAACTGTCTGATAGGGCGAGCGCTCTTTGGGACGAAATTATGGAAATGCGCAAAAATGTTCCCTGCCCTGTGGGAGCCGCTGATATTTTATCCTGCATGTTTGGCATAGTGACTCTTCCCGGAACCCGTACAGCTGTAGAGTTCTATGAGAGATTGAGGGATGAGGTTAAGGAGAGGGTCAAGAACAAGATTGGCACCGTGCCCGTGGAGAGATTCCGTCTAACCTGGGACAACATAGTCATGTGGTATAATGTGGGATTAACAAACTACTTCCAAAAGTATGGAGCAGTTTTTGTATTTGAAGGCTACACTATGGTTTGGAGTGGACGCCTAGACCCTCAAAAACCATTAGAATCGCTGGCCAAGAAGTACCTAACACCCTTCATAGAGCTGAACAATAGGGCCTGGTCCATGGTTGAGCTTTGTAAACAGTATAAGGTGGACGGAGCAGTAATGCACTCCAACAGAAGCTGCAAATTTTTATCACTACTACAATATGAACTAAAAGACATCTTGATGGAAGAACTTGGGATACCCTCACTAATACTAGAAGGAGACCACTGCGATGGAAGAGCCTACTCCGACGCCCAAATTAGGACCAGAATCGACGCCTTCATGGAACTATTAGAGAAGAGATAGATTGATTCCTCCACTTATGCGTTGAGCCATCCGCTTACATTAACAATTGGCGATGTTGGGAGAGCCGTTATGTATGTTGCCGGAATAGATATTGGGGCGCTTACCGCAAAATCGGTCATTTTGAAAGACGGCAAAGTTTTGGCTTTCACTGTTATTCCCTCGGGGTCAGATAGCAAGGAAACTGCACAGAAAGTTATGGATGCCACCCTAAGTAAAGCCGGACTCTGCTTGAAAAATGTTGATTTTACGGTTTCCACAGGTTATGGTCGCATAAGTGTTCCCTTTGCAGACCTGCAGGTTACTGAGATTTCCTGCCACGCTAAAGGTGCTTATTCACTTTTTCCCACCGCAAAAACAGTGATTGATATTGGGGGACAGGACAGTAAGGCCATCAAATTAGGCGAGAACGGTAAGGTGGTGGACTTTGCTATGAATGATAGATGCGCCGCTGGTACGGGTAGATTTCTGGAGGTTATGGCTAAGGCTCTGGAGGTGAAATTAGAGGATATGGGAGACCTCTCTCTTCAATCTAAAAATAGGGCAAAGATCAGTAGCATATGCACAGTTTTTGCGGAGTCCGAAGTAATTTCACAAATCTCTAGGGGAACCCCCAAAGTGGACATAATAGCGGGGATACATGATGCCATTGCTAGCAGGGTCTTTGGAATGGCCAGCAGGGTAAAAATTGAGAAGGATTTGGTTATGACTGGGGGAGTAGCCAAAAATAAGGGCGTTATAAAGGCCCTGGAAGAGAAGGTGGGATTCAAAATTCTGGTGCCCGAAGAACCACAAATAGTGGGAGCCTTGGGTGCAGCTATAATAGCCCAAGAAAAAGCAGCAAAATAGTTTGAAAAACTCATCAAAGAGTGGTAAAATTTCAGATACTTTTATACGTCCATAAAAGATAGAATTTAACAGTCATCACACTTAAAGAGTAAATAGTTAACTATTAAGATTCTGAAAGTGGCGAAAACAGGTTTGTTTAAGATTGTTGGTGGTGTTGAGGAGTGGCTGACATAAAGCCGAAATATTTCACGGAACAAGAAATTATTGATTTATTGTCCGAAGTGACTGATGAGGAACTACAAAACTGTCATAAGCACGAGCTTGTCCCCTCAAAAGACGTCATTCTGTATCAAGGTATACCCGGTGAGGCCAGAGTTAAGGATTCCAAGGGTAAAGAGTACATTGATTTTACATCCCAAGCTTGGACTCTGGGAATAGGCTACATACAGCAAGACGTCATGTTTGCAGCCATGGAGCAGATGAAACGCTTATCTCACGCCCGCAACCAGTTCCAGACGATTCCTCGTATAAAGCTTGTCAACAAACTTTCACAAATTGCACCCGGCAACCTGAAAAACGTGGTGTTAAACACTCAAGGAGGCTCTGTGGCAGTTGAAGTGGCTCTAAAATTAGCAATGGTGAACAGACCAGCGGACCAAGATATTTTCATAACTATGTGGGGAGGATACCACGGCAACACTCTCGCCATGATGGCTCCCACACACTACATGCCCCTAGTAGTTCGATACCGCGGCTTCGGAAGAGAACACTTCGTTAAATCCCCCTTCCCCTACTGCTACCGATGCCCCTTCGGCGAAAAAGACATCTCCGAATGCGGAAATCTATGTCTAACCATGCTTCAAAAAACCATAGATTACGGTTGCCAAGGATTGCCCATAGGCGTGCTACTTGAACCCATTCAGGGACCAATGGGTGAAGTGCCGGCTCCCCCCGAGTTCATAAAGGGTGTCAGAGAGGTTTGCGATAAGAACAATCTCCTACTTATCTTCGACGAGTCCCAAACTGCATTCGGTAGAATAGGCACAATGTTTGCAGCTGAATACTATGAGACAGTCCCCGACATTATGGCTCTCACTAAGGCTCTGGGAGGTGGATTCCCCATGGGCGCAACACTAGCCAGCGAGAAACTGGGAATGTTCACCCCCGCAGAACAGCATAGCACCTTCAGCGCAAACCCCGTCTGCTACGCCGCCGCACTGGTAAACTTGATGCTCATAGAAAAGCTGGACTTGCCCAAGAGAGCAGAAGAAATGGGAAGATACCTAATGAAAAGATTTCTGGAGCTTCAGGAGAAATACCCTATAATGGGTGATGTGCGGGGCATTGGACTATTCCAGGGAGTGGAACTGGTAAAAGACCCCAAAACAAAAGTTCCCGCAAACACCGCAGCAGAAGAATTCGTAAATGAAGCCCTCAAAAGAGGATTAATACTCGACCTAAGCCAACCAGTAATAACCATACATGGAGACTTTTATAGAAACACCCTAACCATAAAACCACCACTAGTAATTACACGAGAACAAGTTGACCGCGCTCTAGAAATTTTTGAAGAATGTCTACAAACAGTTACACCCCTCATAAAAGCGTAAAAAACTAAACCCCTCACCTTCCTTTTTTCAATTCTCCAACCGAAAAAATGAGACTCCTGCCTCCCCCTAATTGTTCTAAACAGCTTGAAAATCTATTTATATTTCGAAGATACAATTAAGAAATTATTTAAGAAAGAAGTTGGTAAATACTTTAGCAAAAAATTGAAAAATTTAATCCCTAAGGATTCAGGAGGCTAAAGAGTTGGGAGAACAATGCATATTAACACATGATGTTGGCACATCAGGTAACAAAGCAGCACTAGTAAGTACATCAGGCAAAATATTAGGAGTAGCCGAGAAGAATTACGATGTGAACTATCCAAAGCCGGGATGGGCGGAACAAGACCCAAAACAGTACTGGAACGCAGTAGTAGAAACAACCAGAACCCTCCTCAAAAAAACAAAAACCAACCCCAAAGACATAATTGGAATAAGCCTAGACGCCCAAATGATGTCCGCAATACCCGTAGACAAAGACGGAAACGCCCTCAGACCCGCAATGATCTGGCTCGACTCAAGAAGCGAAAAACAATCCGACGAATTCGAAGCCAAATTCGACCCCATAAGCCAACTACTAAACTTCGGAAACCTACCAATGACAACAGCAAAAGACGTCATCCCCAAAATCTGGTGGATTCGCGACAACGAACCAAAAATATTCCAAAAAGCCTACAAATGGTGCGACGTTAAAGACTACGTAATACGCCAACTTGTAGGCGACTTCTACACCGACTGGAGCACCGCACTCCTCTTCGGACTCTTCCACATCCAAAACCACGTCTGGGTCGACGAACTAATACAGGGAGTAGGCCTATCAAGAGACAAACTATGCGAAGTTGTAAAAACCACAGACATCGTAGGAACACTAACAAAAGAAGCCGCACAACAGCTGGGACTCACCACAGAAACACCAGTAATATGCGGCGCGGGAGACGCCCCCGCCACCCACGTAGGCTCCGGCGCAATAAGAACAAACGAAGGACACCTATACCTCGGCACATCCGGATGGGTATCCGTAACAGTCGACAACTTCACCGCCGACCCCGACACAGGCATAGCCGCCATATACTCCGGAGTCCCAGGCAAGTTCATGCTCATAGGTGAAATGGAAAGCGTCGCAGCCCCCTTCAAATGGTTCAAAGACAACCTCGCAGGCCTAGAATGCCTAATGGCTATGGAGAAAGGATGCGACCCCTACGACGTCATAAACGAAGAAGCAGCGTCAGTAGGACCCGGCGCCAAAAAACTAATCTTCCTACCCTGGATGCTGGGGGAAAGAGCCCCCATACAAGACACCATGGTCAGAGGAGGCTTCATCAACCTAAGCTTCCACCACGGCAGACCAGAAATAGCCAGAGCAATACTAGAAGGAGTAGCCTACCACATAAGATGGATAACAAAAAACATACAAAAAATCCTAGACCGAGGAGTCCTAGACCCAGACCAGCCCAAACCTCAAATCTCATCCCTAAACGCCTGCGGAGGAGGAGCCATAAGCCCACTTTGGATGCAAATATTCGCCGACGTCCTAAACAAAAGAATACGCCCCCTCAAAGAACCCCGCCACGTCGCAGCACTAGGAGTCGCCATAATATCCATGGTAGGACTAGAAATATACCCAGACTTCGAAACCGCCGTAGACAAAATCATCAAAATCGAAAAAGACTACTACCCAAACGAAAACCTAAAACCCATATACGACGAAATGTACAACACATTCGAAGGAATCTACCCCAAACTAAAAGAAGTCTACCAAACACTCAACAAAGGCGAAACCACACAAAAACCATTAGAACCCTAAACCCCAACCTTTTTTTGAACAACCAACTCAAACACAACCAGCACCAACCTAAAACAGAAAAAAATCTATAACCCCAACAGTCTAATCCAAACCGTGACCAAAAACTTATCCAAATATAAACTTAAATAGTCATACACGTCACACCAAAATAAAATCAAAAAGCATCCATCTCCTAAAGTCCCCCAAACCCAAACCTATCCAGATTAAAACAAAACAATAAAACAAAAATTAAAACTAACAAGCATTAAAACCGAAACACCACCAAAAAACGGAAAAACGTCAAAAAAATCCAACAAAAACACTACAAAACCCTAACAGAAACGCATACACCAGCACCAAAAATTATAAAAATTGAAAGAATGAGAACAATAGCTCCAGTCAACTCAAACTAGCTTACTCGTCTTCCAGGTACCCAGAGCACGACCAAGCTCCTTATGATCCTCAGCATACTTCTCCAGCGGAATACCCTTCATAGCAGCATCAATAGCCTGACGGAAGGAAATAGCGCCAGCACGGGGGCCATCAGGATGAGCATGCATCGCCCCACCCACTCCCACCACAAAGTCCCTGCCAATATCAGCCATAATCTGAGGAACAAGCTGAACAATAATACCACCAGCAGGCATAGGCATCGTCGGCCTCAAATGATAGAATGGAAACGTCAACTCACGCCAAATCTGCAGGTAAGTCTCCTTCATAAAAGGAGCCTTCCCATACGGAGCGGGATAAACCTCTATATCCGCTCCTGCCAGTCTGCAGAATTTTCCCAGTACGAGCCTGGCATCTATTCCATAGTGGGGTGATGGATACATGGTTGCAGCGAAATCGGTATGAGCGAGGATCGGAACTTTTATGCTTGGGTCTTCGGCTAGGTCTCTGAATGTTTCGTATCCTGTTGTGATGATGTTGACCATGAGGGCGTTGGCTCCTAGTTCTATTGCTCTTTCTGCGAGTTCTAGGGTTTTTTTGGGTCGGTCGGTTATGTTTACTGTGTAGAGTGTTTTTTCTCCTTTTTCTTCGTTTGCTTTGTCTATTGCTTCCATGAATTTTACTACTCTGTCTTCTACTCGGTTTAGTTCCATGTCTGCTAGTAGTTCGTCGTCTTTTATTAGGTCTACTCCGCCTGCTGCGACTTCATATGCTAGGTCTGCTCCTATTTCGCATGGTGAGTAGACGCAGGGTTTTATCATGTTGTTTAGTATGGGTCGGTCTTTTATTCCTAGTACTTGTCTTACTCCTTGTATTCCGAATTTTGGTCCTTTGAATCCTTGTACCCATTTTTTGGGGAAGTTGAGGTCTAATAGTTTTATTTTTCCTGCGGCTGCGAGGTTTCCGACTACTGTGCTGAATAGTAGGGGTAGGTTGGGTTCTCCGAGGTTTCTTATGGGGTATGCTATTTGTATTATCCAGTGTCTTTCTTCTGTTTTTGGTAGTTGCCATTGGTGTGGTGGGATTTCGTATACTCCTATTACTCGGGCTGCGTGTAGTTTTCTGACTTCAGGTGTTTCTTTGGGTACTGGTGTCCATGTTCCGGTGCTTTGTTCTAGTGCTGCGGCTTGGGCTAGTGTGTATCCGTCTAGCCATGAGGGTTGGATTGTGTAGTATGTTGCGATTATGTATTCTTCTGGGTCTATGCCTTCGGGTAGTGCTTCGGGTGTTGTTAGTAGTTCGTACTTTTTTTCCACCATTTTTTTCCTCCTTTCATTTTTTAGTGGTTTCCAGTGAATACATATTTTTTATGCTTTTATTTTTATGCTTTTATTTTTATTGGGGTGTTTTGGGTGATGGTGTGGGATGGTTCGGTTATGCTTTGAAGAAAGAGCTTGCCTATAGCTGATTGTTTAATGTTTGCCCTTACCCTTTTGTCTTGTTGGTGTAATCTACTTGTTTTCGCGTTTTTATTTACTTTTCCACGTTTTCTATTCTAAACTTTGCATGGTGAAGGTTGTTAATTCGTGTGGGTGGGAAGTGAGGTGTCTTCGGTCTTTTTTAATAATGTGTCTATTTGTTAGGGTTTTGTTTGGCGTTTGGTTTGTAGGGTTTTTTCGTGGTTTGGAGGTTTATGGAGGTAGATAAAGTGAGTCTGATTCTCTTTTGTTCTTTGTTTGAATGTTTGGTTGTCGGTTTTGTGTTTTTGTTTTTTGTTTTTCTTTTTTGGTTGGGGAGTTTGTTGGTGGCGATAGTTTTTTTAGTGGGGATGGTTCGTTATGTTATATTGTGGGTTTCTGTGTTTGTCTGTGTTGTTTGGAGGTTTGTTTTTGGTTGTTGAAGGTGTGACGGGTGATGTTGTTAGGGAGATTGTTGATGTGATGTGTGTTGTTTTTAATAGTCAGAGTCAGGATTTTAAGGATAGGATAAAGGGTATTACTGGTGGTTTGCGTAGGGTTTATCGGTTTGATGTTACTGACCTTGGTCTTTCTTTTGATGTTGAGCTTACTTCTGGGGGAGAGGTTGTTGTGCATTGGGATTTGCTTCCTGGGGAGCCGAATTTGGTGGTTTCTTCGGAGGCTTTGGTGTTTGATGGTGTGATGACTCAGAGGGTTAATCCTATGAAGGTTATGTTGTTGCGGAAGGTTAAGATTAAGGGTTCTCTTATGGAGGTTTCCAAGTTTAGGCCTATTCTTCCTTTGTTGAGTCCTTCTTATAAGAAGGCTAGGGTTCACATTGCGGAGAAGTATGGTTTGCAAGAGGCTTTGAAGAAGATGGATGAAGCGAAAATTTAGTGCAAACAGTTAATGTTCTCGGGCATGTGAGGTTGTGCGGGGTTCTTTTTGCCCAAGGGTTTTTGTATTGTGGGATTTTTGTTTATTGTTGGTCTGTGGGATTGTTTGTAGAGGTTGGTTTTTGGTTTTATACCTGATTTTTTGGATGCTTTTTTATGTTTTTGTGGGTTTTCTGGTGGTGTGTCTTGTTTTTGTGTGGCTTTTTGGTTTCAAAAGTTTAAAAAGGGTGAGGGGCTTACTGGTGAATTTGTCTGTGGTTTTGTTGATAGCTTTTTGATGGGTTATGGTTATGTGGTTATTTTTTGTGAGGTTTCTCAGGGGCTTGTATAGGGTTCCTTGCAGGTATCCTTTTGGTTACCTGATTGTTTTAGTGGAGGTTGTTTTTGTTTGCTTGTTTTTTTGGGGTTTATCTCCTTTTGAGGGGAGTGTGGTGGTTTCTCTTTTTCCTTTTGGGTATTTTTTCTTTTTTAGTTTGGTTGTTGATGTTGTTTTTTGTTTTTTTCTTTTTTCTAGGGACTCTTTTGTTTTTCCGGAGCTTGGTTTGAGATGTAGGGTTAATGTTTTTTCGGCTATTGTGGCTGTTACCTTGTTGCTGTTGCTGTTGTTGGTTTATCCTGTTTTGTGGGGTTTGGCGAATCATCTCTTGGTGATAAGGGCAACGGTCAATCAAATGTTTTTGTCTTATGTTCTCTCTCTGCCCGTTGCAGTTGATTCTTTTAGGCTTTACAATTTGTATCGGGGGGTCAATGGTTTGGTTTTGTACTCTATGGGTTTTATTGCTTCTAGCACAGATGTTGTGGATAGAATTTTCTGGATTGTCAGCATTCGGTACTTTTATCTTTTGCCCGCGACTGAGAGGTTGAGTCGGGTTCGGTTTTTGAGGTTTCCTGTGGCTGTTGCTCCTGCTGTTTATTTGGTGGAGGTTTTTCAGTTGGCGGGTTCTCCGCTTACTTATATGGTTTCGGCGATTGTTTATTGTGTGGTGATACCTACCCTTATTTTTGAGGCTGTAGCTTTGGGCACTTCGACAACTTTTCGCTCTGGTGAGGTTAGGGTTCGGGTGAGTCAGTTTGATGTTATCCGCAGGTTGATAACTTGGGATATCTTGAGGGATACTGGTCTGGAGGATACTTTGTGTTTTGCCGATTTTAGAGAAACCTTCAGGGTGTGGACTGGAGTGGTGGCGTTTAAAACGGGGGAGGGGGAGGCTTCCTTGATGGTGGTTCCTTCGCTGCACCCTGGGCCTTTACTTTCTTTTTGTGGTTCTCTGCTTTCCTATAAGATTTCTGAAGCTTTGAGGGAAAATTATGAGTTAGTAATGGTTCCCCACTCTCCAAGTACGCATGATTTTAATCCTTCGTCGGCTTCCGAAATATATAGGATTGTGGAAGCGGTTCGCGGCTTTCTGGGGGGTGGGGATATGGAGTTTTACGAGTTTGCTTCGCCCATTTTTTCTGAGGAGAGTGTTGGAAGGGTGGGAAGATTGCGGGTCTTTTGTCAGGCTTTTAGTAATGGTGTAGACCAAAAGGTGCTAGTTTTCTGCGACCTGTCCGACGAGAACAACGGCGACATATCATATGGTGTAGGAAATTATCTCATTGAAACCGCTAAAAATGTGGGAGCAAAAGACGCCATAATTATCGACAAACACTTTTATCCCCACAGGGAGGAGCGTCCCCTCTACATGGAGGATCCCCTTGCTGAGGAGCTAAGAGCACTGGTGGAGAAGGCTGTGGGTAGAGCTTTGCAGTCCAGAAAAGAAAGGTTTTCGTTTGTGGGGTCCAAAATCACTAGGCGCGAGATAGAATCAGAGTGTGGAGAACTCGCTAAGGCTATAGGAAGGGATGGAATATCCATATTTGTTATAGAGTTGGAAAAAAGTAGGGAAAAATCTGCCTACATTCTCATAGATGCAAACACGGTGGAGCCCAAGTTAGGGGAAAAAATATTGAAGCTTTTTCTCAAAAGTGGATTCAGGGAAGATAATACTATAATTATGACCAGTGACACCCACCAAGACTTACATTTTCTAAAGTCGTTCGGCTCAAAAGAGGAAACCCACGAACCAACCCTTAAAATAATTGAGAAACTTTTAGGCCAACTATCAAAACCCCGAAAAGCGTCGGTATCCCTGAATCAAGTGCTGAGCGAAGTGGATGTGTGGGGTCCGCTAAACGGAGAACGCTTTTTCACAGTCCTACTCAAAGCTTTCCCTAGAGCCTTATCCGCCCTACTACTCTACTGGTTGGTGGCCTTTATACTATCCCTACTTACACTCTAGAATATGTGCACACCCAAAATATTCAAAATTCTTAGTTCTAGGAGGTAAAAGGCTGGATTCAAGGAGGGGGACGTTTAACCATTGATGATATGCGCTATTGGTGTTTATTGGTTTAGAGAATTGTGCTGATTGTGTCTGCGAGGTTTTCTTTTTCGCTTTGAATTATGTTTTCAATGGTGTTTGCGGTTACTTCTTCTATTTTGTAGTATGCGCCTTGAGCGTTTTCGGCAATTATTTTCATGTAGCCCACGCTTGGTGCAAAAATGTTGGGAACTTTTTCGGTGTCTATTGATATGAGGTGTATTCCTTTGTCGTAGAAGAGTTTGGAAAGGGCTTTGAGCTCCTTTTCAATGTTGGCGCCGGGGCTGAGTGGCACGTTGGCGTGGCCGTCTGAGATGACCACAACTATTGGCACCGTAGAGCCGATTTTCAGTTTCTGGTTTTCAATAACTCTCAATGCTTTGTAGAGCCCGGCGGCCAGTGGTGTTTTTCCAGTTGAGGACAGGTCTCTTAGGTACTTTTTTCCAAGGATGAGGTGCTTTGTGGGTGGGACTAGAACTTCTGCCTGTGTGGACTTTAATATTATTATTCCCACGTAATCTCTTTTAGGATATGATGCTGTTAGGATGGAGTAGGCTGCGCCCTTGGCTGCCTCGATTCTCTCATGAATGTTCATGGAGCTACTGGAGTCCACAACCAGTACTATGAGGAAGGAGATTTTGGTTTTTCTCATTTTGAATCTTAGGTCTTGGTGGTCTACTTGAAAAGATTCTTGGCCCCCGTTGTTGTTTTGGGAGAGTCTTAGAGCCGCGGCTTTTAGTGTGGCGTCAAAGGCTACGTCATGAAACTGGTTTTGGAACAGGCGGGGTTTTATGTAACGTCCCTTCGATGTTTCTGATGTGACTGGAAACCTCTTTCCGTAGCCTCTGGCAGCCCTCCTAAGGTGTGTAGCTATGTTCAGCATTTTGGTTATGTTAATTGGCCTTCCAATTTCACCAATCTTATTTTTGGGAGCTTTGCCCGCAACTCCAACTAGGTCTTGGATGCTGCTTTGGGTGCTCCTCTTCTCTGTTTCTGTTTCTTTTTTTGTTTGTTTTTTCTGGGTGCTGGGTGGATTGGAATTTTCCTGCAGGTTTTGAAGGGCCTGTTCGAGTTCCTTTTCTTTAGATTCGATTTCTTCGAAGGGCAGTCTTCTAAGCCTGTGGGGAAGAGCCAGCTTCGCGGCTTTTGTTATGTCCTCCATAGTAACTTCTGTCCTTCCTTCAAAGGCTGCCAAGGCTTTAGCAGTGCCCACAATTACAATGTCTGCTCTATGGGTATGGACATTCAAATCCAAGCACAACTTGGAAACAATGTCCAGAAGGTGATCACTGATTTCCACTCTGTTTAAAAGTTCTCGGGCTCTGATAATTTTTTCCCGCAATTCTCTCTGCAGTGAACTGTATTTTTCCTGGAAGGCCTTGGGGTCTTTTTCAAACTCCTCTCTTCTTCTAACTATCTCCTTTCTCTGTTCTACATCCTTTAGGGCCTCTATTTGTACACATAATCCGAATCTGTCAGATATTTGAGGTCTTAGTTCTCCCTCTTCGGGATTCATGGTTCCTATAAGAATGAACTTTGAGGGGTGAGCAACAGAAACTCCTTCCCGTTCCACAATATTTAGACCCATAGCCGCAGAGTCCAAGAGCACATCTACCAGGTGATCCTCTAATAGGTTCACCTCGTCCACATATAGTATCCCCCGGTTTGCCTCCGCGAGGAGCCCCGGCTCTAGGCGGGCCCGCCCCTCTTTTAAGGCTGTCTCAACATTTAAGGAGCCAACCACCCTATCCTCGGTGGCGCTCAGCGGTAAGTCCACTACCTTCATTTTTCTTCTTTCCACTGGAAGTTCTTCTCCCCGCTCATACTTGTGCAAGCACTCGTCACACATTTCTGAAGTGTCTCTTGGATTACAGTTAAAGGGACATCCCTTTACAAACTCTATTTCCGGCAACAAATCGGCGAGTGCTCGGGCAGCTGTTGATTTCCCAGTGCCTCTCTCTCCACGGAGGAGAACGCCGCCGATGGACGGCTTTATGGCCACAGAAATAAGAGCTGCTTTAAGGTTTTCCTGACCCACTATGGCCGTAAAGGGGTAGAACCATTTTCTTAAATGTCTTGTCATTTTTTTATCCTTCCTTATTCTTCTAATTCTCCTTCTACTTCTAGGTATAATTGGCGGAGTTTATCTAGTTCGTCTTGGGTGGCTTGCCAGTATCCCCGTTGGTTTGCTTCTAGGAGTCTTCCCATCATTTCATGTAGTGCCCACTTATTATTCTCCTGCAATCTTTTTCTCATTTCCTCATTGAAAATGTAGTCTTCAGCCACTTTGTTCCAAATCCAGTTTTCCACTTTATTGGTTGTGGCTGCGAAGCCTAAAAGGTACTCTACGCGCTCTGCGATTTTTTTGCCTCCGTGATACTGATGTTTCAGCATGCCGTCTATCCACTTGGGGTTTAACAGTCGGGTTCTCACACCTCTCTGGATGGCTTTATCCACGGTTTCTGTTTTTATTTGTTCTCTTGTGGTGTCTGAAATTAGCATCTCTGGTTTTTCGCCTCTTATGTCTTCAACTGCCTTTGAGAGTCCTCCAAAAAACTCATAGTAGTGGTCTAGGTCTGTGACTTCGTACTCGTGTGTGTCTCGAACTTGGGAAACTAGCTTCACGTTTGACAGGCTTTTCCGATAAATTTTGTCCGTCTGTTCACCGTGAATGTTTTCTGCATAGACATTATTCATACTTGCGATGTATGCTTCAGCTACTTGGCTCTCAGACTCCCAGTTGGACGTTTCAATCAATCTGGTTAGTCGGGTTCCATACTCACCTGATCTGGGGCCAAAAATGCGTGCATTTGAGAGCCTTTTCACCAATTTTTCGTCCGAGAACTCTTTGATTAAGTCTCTGAAAAGCTCGCTGGAGTGTTTTTTAACATAGTTTTCACTCTCTTTTTCATTCACTGAGGCAACCATATTGAAAGCTTCGTCTAGTAGCTTCATAGTTTCTGGGAACAAGTCGCGAAAGAAGCCGCAAATGTTGACTACTACATCTACTCTTGGTCTTCCAAGCTCCTCAACAGGTATTAGTTTCAATTTCGGGAACCAGATACTCTTCTCTCTTACCACTTTGACGCCGAGATATCCCAGTATTTGTCCTACTGTTTCTCCTCTTGTCTTTACTGTTTCGAAACCCCAGAGTACAACCGCCACGCTTTCCGGATATTCTCCATATTTTTCATAGTAGTGTTTCAAGGTCTTCTCCGCTATTTCAACGCCCCTCTGATATGCGGCATCGCTGGGTATGAGGCGGGGGTCAAACTGGTAAGTATTTCTTCCTGCTGGAAGAACTTCAGGAGTGCGGATGGGGTCGCCTCCCAGACTAGGAAGGACATATTTGCCATTTAACGCTTCAATGAGGCTGTTGATTTCGTCGCTTTTCTCTAGGTTGGAGGCTACTTGGAGACCGAAGGTAAGCGTCTTGTTAAGTTCCTTAGCCAGATTTCTGTTTACTTCGGAGGACTTTACTGCTTCCTCTAAAGAATTCAGTGAGAGCTGGATAACTTTTTTTGCTTTTTCTTCTATTTCAAATAGAATTCGACCGTAGCTTCTTCCGTTACAATTTTCGTTGGGGTGACTAATAGCGTAATCATAATCTATTTCCATAGATTCACAGAGAATTCTATTTATTGATTTGATTTCTCCCCTATCATATCTCAAGATGAATGCAATAAACTCTACCAATTCATTATCTTGATATTTTTCTCCGAGTACGTGGAGTCCCTTTGGAATTATTGATCTTTTCATTGCAAAAAGCTCATCATAAATCTCATCCACGGATGTGGCGCTAATATTTGTCTCCTTTGCTTTTTCCAAGATTTGCGATTGAACCATTCTTGCCCGAATTGGGTCTTGGAGAACCGCTTCATAATACTCATTTATGAGTTCTTCAAGTTCAGTGAAGTTTTCATAGAGTCCAGACTGGGTATATGGAGGAGACATGTGGTTAACCAGTGTAGCGTAGCTGCGTCTCTTGGCTATCATAGCTTCTGAAGGATTAGTTATGTGGTAAACGTATAGATGAGGAATATTTCCAATCAGAAGGTCGGGGCAACACTCACTAGACATTCCCACTTCTTTTCCCTTCATAAATTCTAGGGTTCCATGTGTGCCTAAATGTATAATTGCATTTGCCTCGAATTCCTTCTCCAGCCACTTGTAGAATGCAATGTATTGATGATGTGGGGGCATATTTTTATCATGATATGCTTTTTCGGGATTCTCATGAACACCACGGCTTGGTTGAAGCCCCACAAAAACATTTCCCAGCTTAATTCCGGGTATTAGCAGATTACCTTTATAACTCATAACACTTCCTGGTGGTTCCCCCCACTCTTGGACAACTTCCTTTCTTATATCCTCGCTTAGCTCTTTGAACCATTCTTGATATTTTTCGCCGGTAACAATTATTGCGTTCTGAAAAGTGAGTTCCTTTGGACTCCACCTCCCAGAGTTAACTAACCCTTGGCTTAAGAACCCCTTAACTTCTACCTTTTCCAAGTTGTCCACGTTATACCCTTCCGCCTTCAATCTCTCAAGTACTTTTTCCAAGCTTTTGAAAACATCTAGATAAGCAGCGTTGCCTATGCTGTCTTCTCCAGGCGGATAATTATAAACAATGATGGCAATCTTCTTTTCAGAATTCTTCTTTCTCCTCAAATCCAGCCATTTAAGAACCCTACTTGCAATTCTATCTATACGGTCATCAATTGCAACAGTTGATTTAACATCGGCTCTAAGAGTATCACTATAATCCAAGTTTTTGAGTCCAAGGGAGGGTATGGGCTCTATGAGTCCATCAAGCTCTGGAAGTGTAACTGCTGCGATTACTTCCACCGGAGAGAAACCCTGAGTGGATTGTCTCCACTTTTCCACTTCTTGCATATACATAGGAGCAGCATCAAAAAAGGGAATATTCAATTTTTTCAACAAATCTAACGTTTGCTGCGGTGCTCCCCCCAACGGCCCTCCATTAATACGGAACCAGACAAAACTAACAGCAGCGTCAACAATTGGTTTTCCATTCATGAAAAAGTAATTCTGGAGAGCCTTCAAATTGTCTATTCCATCTGAAAACACTGGAATCACATTAACTATGGGTTCCAATCTTTTAATCAGCGCACTGGCGCCTGCAACCGAAGACTCAAAATGCATACCCCCATAGAATAAAACTCCCACCGTAGGCTTACTTGGATCGAATTTCTCCTTAAGATAGTCCTCCAAACTAGTATAGAAACGGTCTAGTCCCGGATGATAAATTCCAGTATCTGGAAACTCTGTTGGTGGCTCGGGCTCCACTTTTTGTCCGCCATACTCCTTGGCAACGAATAAAAGCAGGTTCTTCACATTCCTCTTTCCACTATACTTCCAGTAGTTCATCACTCGGATCCAATTTTTAGCATGCTTTAAACTACCAAAGGGCAGAACTGTTCCCATTTTTTCAATCATGTTCTGAATACTTTGGATTTTTTTCCAGTCCACGTATTCTTTGGAGGTGGATTTTTGTCTTGCAAACATTTTGGCTGGGGAGAAGGAACCCATTCGTGTAAGAGACATAACATCAGTGCTTCCACCCACGAGAGTAATCACAGTATTTTTCTCACCCGATAAAGCTTCTATAGCCAGATCAAATGCTCTACTTCTCCCTCTTAGGTCCAGAAGCACAATGTCTGATGTTCTTAGATCCTCCTTCAAAGCATTCTCATCGACCAATTCTTCACCGACTTCGTGAACATAGTAAAGTCGGGGTTCTATTATTTTGCCATATTCCTCCCTAATTTCTTTAAGAGCTTCCGCAAAAGATTTGGAAGCTGAAACATTGGCTAGAATTGTAATTTTGGTTGGCATAAATCCATCCATCTTAGTAATACTTTTTTAAAAAAAAGTAATATTAACATCTTTTTAAGCTTTATCCCTAAATGCTGTGTTGTATAATTTTACTTTTTCTAATGAATTTATTTAATTTTCTTAAATTTTTTCAAATTAACAATGTGAAATTGCAAAAAATTCAAAATAATATATAAATAAATTAAAAAAATAAGAATTATGCAACACAGCATCCCTAAACTGTTCACCGAAAA
>CAZECW010000091.1:0-9301 GCA_964510585.1 uncultured archaeon
CCCGTCGCTCCAACCTAGAAAAGGGGATGGGAAGCCCTCCAGACTTGCGGGGAACTTGAAAAACCAGAACGCTTTTGAGAAAACCTAAAAGAAGGAGAAGAAAATACACGTAAACCCCAAAAATTCATCCGAATCTATAGACCAGGGTGGAATACCACCACCGACTGGGGAGACTTCATACCCTTCGGCAACCTACCAATGCAAGAAGACCCCGAGAGCGGATGGATGCAAAACTGCAACATTCAATGCTGGAACATAACCACCCAGCCAAACAACATTACTGCAAATATGCCATTCCCAAGATATCTGGTAAACCACTACAATTACACGGGTGGATTCTACAAGGCAATGAGCAAATACACCAGAGGATATAACATGTTCTACATACTAGACGGACTTGCTGCAAGCGGACCGGGCTCAGTTTCTGCCGATGACTTTCTGGGAATTGCAGGTAACAGTTCAGTCTATTACCTTGCGACCGACTACATAAATATGCTACCTGACAATGTATTTGGTTCTGGTAACGAGACACTTAATGAAACTATACACCTTCTAAAAGATTGGAATAAATATGCCACTAACCAAACTGCTATGACCGTATTCCAACTCTGGAGCGAGAATACAGGCGGAACACCTCCAAGTAGCCAAGACAATGCTCTTACTACTCTGAATGCCACGGTGAATTGGATGGTCTCCAAGTATGGAAATGCTACCGGAGTATATTGGGCCAATGTTCACGTTGTGGTTAGAGGAACCAAGATAGTAGGTTTGAATGGGACTGGGGGTGAACCTTACGGTTGTCTGAATCCTCACTATGGAATATTAGATTCGACTACTGGTCTCTGGTACTGTTATGGTGGAGAATCATTTGAGATGGTTACAACGTGGGAGGATGGAAGAGTTAAGTCTTGGAGCTGCCTACCCTACGGCAACACCAATAATGAGAGTTCCATACACTTTGACGACATGCTACTTAACTGGTATAGCAAGGACATGCTTCACCCAGACTTCTTCTACGACGATGAAATTCTAAATCCAGCAAATCAGAGTCCAGAAAAGGGTAACATATCTGTTCCAGTATACACACTTGCGGAGACAATTTACTTGATTATGCTGCCTTACTATCAAGCGCTGGCAAACTATTTCACGTTGGTTGGTGTGGGGCAAACTATTTCCAGTCAGCAGGTTTCATCAAACTTGATGTGGGGCGGAATTGCTGCTCTGGTTCTGATAATAGCTGTAGCGGCCATAGTAGTAGTGCTTAGAAGACCATAAAAAAGACCAGTTGAATGAAGAGTCTACTTTCCCCCTCTTTTTTGTTTTGGTTATAAAAGTGTTTGTTTTGATTAGAAACCTTTTGGGGAGGTTTTGTTTAGGCTGTTTGGTTTATTCCAATTTTTTGGGTTTTTTGTGTTGGTTCTGTTTTTTTCTCTGTGGCTTTATTTATTGCTTCTTGTACTGCTCCTCTTATGGCGTATCCTGCTACGTGGAGTACTGTGTCGCCTAGTGTTTTGTCTACTTGCATGCTGGCTGTGCAGGGGTAGGCGTGGTGTGCTTCTGATATTCTCTCATTTATGCCGTTTATGCTTCGTTTCTCTATTTGTTTCATAACGTACCAGGTGCTTCCGCAGGGTGCACTTTGTAGAACTTTTGTGCGTGTAATGGTATCGTTGTCTAATGAGACTTGGACTATGGGTTTTCCCACCTTGTATTTTTTAATGAATTGATCTATGATTGTGTTGTGTCCGCTGTCTTCCAGCATGCAGAAGGGTTTTGGAAAGGCATGTGTGACGCCCATACTGTTGAGTTCGTCTTCCACCTGTTTCTGTAGGCCTGGAGGACACCAATTTGGGTCTTCCAAGGGCACTATTACCCCTTTAGCTTGGGTTTTTTCAACAAGGAGGGGTAAGCTTGCCAGTAGGTCTTGGTGTAGTCCTATGGCGATTATTATGTCGCATCGGGGTGGTTTTTTGGGCAGATACTTTTCAGGTTCTTCTATGAAATTTGGCAGGTTGGCTGGAATTCTATCCACTCCCACTATGTCGGAGGCGAAGGAGCCGTATTCTATGCGGCAATGTCCACACGCTTCCCCACATGAAGTGCAGAAATTTGAAAAGTTAACTAGGTTACCCACAACCCTTTCTCCAAAATCATCACCATAAATAACATATAAACGCATAATCGTTACCTTCCGGCGCGTAAATTTATTTTCTAATTAATTTTCTATTTTTTTGAGGTGGGCTAAGCCCTTTTGCCTATTAATATGAATAAGGAATATTTAATAAAAATTTTGATAATAGTTTATTAATTATTTAGATTTTTTACTTATGAATCATAAAGTTTTAAATAATTATACATTATAACTCACAAATAAAAGAGTAGTGGTGTTTAAAATGGCAGACTTATCCAAGTTAGACGATAAAGACCGTGAAATATTAACCCTCCTAAGCGAAGACCCGGACATTTCCCAGGAGAAAATCGCAAAAATTATTAATTTATCTCAGCCGTCTGTTGCGGTGAGGCTGAAAAAACTCAGGGATATGGGGGCGTTCAGCAAAATTTGTGGAATAAATCCTCTCAAAATGGGTCTCCACCTAGCTAAAGTTGAAGTCTCCACTAACAACACCCAAAAAATACTGAAAATGTTTAAAGGCTGCCCATACTTCTTCAACGCATTCACAGTTTCTGGAAGAAGCAACCTCTGCCTAATCTTTGTGGGTGAAGACATAACAACCCTTGAAGCAATAGTTGAAGGACACCTAAGACCACTAGACGAGGTAAAAGACATAGAATTCAACATTATAATCTCCGCAGCCAACGATTTAATCATGCCCTTCCAAATGAAAATAAAACATTCAGATAAGCAACCCTGCGGAATAAACATTCAGTGTGTCGATTGCCCAAGCTACCGCGAGGACAGATGCCTAGGCTGCCCAGCAATAGGCCAATACAAAGGCAAACTATGGTGAGAAGTACAAAAATTTTAGATAAACTAGAACGAGGTTTCTAGTTCTTCCCATACTTCGAATGCTCTTCTGAGGTGGGGAATGGTGATGGAGCCCCCAACAATGAGCGCTATTGCAAGTGACTCCTCCAGTTCTTCTCTTGTTACTCCCTGTTCATGGCACTGAATAATGTGATACTTAATACAGTCATCGCACCTCAAAACTAGTGAGGCAACAAGTCCCATTAACTCCTTAACTTTTCTGGGCAGGGCGCCATCAACATAGACTCCAGAATCCAGATTGTAGAACCTCTTAATATTAAGGCCAGCATACTTCATTACTATATCATTTAATCTTTCCCTTTCCTTTTTAAAGCTCTCAACAATATTTCCATTCATTAAAAACTTCCTCCAAAAACAAATTCACCACGCAGATGAAAAGCACGAGTTTATTTTGGGTTCTGTGTGTGGCTTCTATTTTTTGTTCAATTTTCACCATCCATTTAATTAAATTTAAGTACTTGTTACTGATTATAACCGTAATAAAAATAATCCCTTCTCCAAAGTTAATTAAACTCAGAATGTGTATCGCCATTGATGTTTTATTGGGATAAATTGTTTGTAAGGAGGTCTAAATTTGGTATTGGAAAACGATATTTTCCTTGATGAGGTGCACATTAAGCTGAGAGATGAGGTTAAGGAGTTCGTGAAGTGGGTAGACCCAAAATTACTAAAGGCCATGGACGCTGAACAAATAGATTACCCTCACGAGTTCTATCGGGAAGCAGGTAGGAGAAACCTTCTAGGATTAAGATTTCCAAAAAAGTACGGCGGCCGAGAACTAGACTGGGTGGCGGAATGCGTGGCACTCGAGGAGATTGGAATCTTCGGCTGCGGACTGGGATGTTCATGGTCAATGCCCACAATCGTGGGCGAAGCCATAAACACCTTCGGAACAGAGGAACACAAGAAAAAGTACCTAGTACCTATGTTAAAGGGAGAGCTTGTTGCAGCTGAAGGCTTAACCGAGCCGCGGGGAGGCTCCGACTTTTTCGGAACAAACACTATTGCCAAAAAGGATGGCGACGTCTATTATCTCACGGGCGAAAAAAGATTCATCGCAGGAGCCAAAGCTGCAGACCTATTCCTACTCTACGCAAGAACCAACCCAGACCCCAAAGTCCCAGGACACAAGGCACTCAGCGCCTTCCTAGTGGAGAAAAAAATGGGCGTGGAAATTGCGGAAACCTATGGGCTGCTGGGATTCCGCGGCATGGGAACCGCCAGAATCCAACTAAACGAAGTAGAGGTGCCCGCCGAAAACCTACTTTTGGGTGAGAACAGGGGAAGAGAAATCTTCAACCGCATGATGCTTCCCGAAAGACTAACCTCAGCAGCCGGAAGCCTCGGCACTAGATCCGCCCTAGAACTGGCTATGAAGTATGCAAGTATGAGAAAGGCTTTCGGAGCCCCCATAAGAATGTTCCAAGGAGTAAGCTTCAAGATAGCCGACTGCTTAACCAAACTGGACGCAGCCCGGGCACTGGTATACACTGCAGCAAAACAGGCAGACCGTGACCCAGACTCCTACGAAACAAGGAGACTGGTTTCCGAAGCAAAACTATTTGCAACACAGACCGGCTGGGAAGTTATAAATGACGCCATGCAAATCCTAGGCGGAATAGGATACACCCAAGTCTACCCCCTGGAAAGAGCTCTCAGAGATGCAAGACTCGCAATCATATGGACTGGCTCAAGTGAAATTATGCAACTGATAATTCAACACGAAGCCTACCGAAAACTCATGGGCGGAAAACTGGAAAAAGAAAGAGACATTGAACTAGACGCTATAGAAGCCCACAAAGTAGCAGAAAAAGTATACGAATAAAAAACACAGAAAAACCTGAACCCGCCCTTCACAAAACCCACTTTTCCATTTTTAAAAACACTTTTGCTACAAGAAAAGGAGATGTTCCACCGAACTTTATACCAAAATAACCAAAGCATTAGACAATTTGAAAAATATTATTGTTAAAACTCCGCCTGATTAAATTCTTATCTTCCACCCCTGTAGTAAAAATAACAGGATGATCAAGTTTTTGAATTAAAACAGGTATAAAATCTGCCTTTTTTGACAACTTTCTGCAGAGGGGATATACAATCAGAACCTAATCAGAAATTTTTTGAAATGCAATAATATCTTTCTGAGATGATAGGGTTCTCTACAACTTTTTCTGGATTTTTTAGCGAGAGTTGTCCGTGTAAGTTGAAGATATGTGGTTTGCCTTGCATTTTTAGGGCAAAAATAGGGCTGAAAAGAATTGGACGATAACTTGGCGATATATTTAAATATTTATGAATATATATTCATAATGAGCGTGTATGCCGAGGCCAAGAAAAATACGGGAAATAAGATTCAAACCCGAAATAAGCAGCTTCAAACCACAAGACACCCCTTACACACCCGAGAAACTGGTTCTAACATTTGACGAACTAGAAGCCATACGATTAAGGGACCTAGAAAAACTCACCCAAGAAGAAGCCGCCCAAAAAATGAACATCTCCCAGCCAACCTTCTACAGGCTCATAGAAAGAGCCAGACAAAAGGTGGCTGAAGCCCTAATCGAGGGAAAAGAATTACACTTCCAAGGAGGTGACTACACAATGGCCCAACTTGAAATGAAAAAATTCACGTGCTTCCAGTGCGGCTACAACTGGGAAGTACCCTACGGAACCCCAAGGCCCAACAACTGCCCCAAATGTGGCTCAACCAATGTCCACCGAGCACCCGAAGACCGAGGATACGCCAGAAGAGGCAGAGGTAGAGGTGGATGGGGCAGAGGCGCAGGATCAGGAGGAGGCAGAGGTCCCCCACAGTGGTAGACTCCAAAATTGAAAAATAGACTAGAGGGTGGTTCCAAGGAGAAATAAGTGTCCCAACCAATCGCCATCTCGAAAATGTTTCCTAAAATCTTCTCCTTGGAACCACAAGCTTTTTTGAATCCCATAATAGTGCAACAACTACATGGATTGGTGGGGTTATTCTTTTGTTGCTTTTTTTAGGAAGAATTCGTGGAATCGGGTATCCTCTGCCAGCTCTGGGTGGAATGATGTTGCTAAAATGTTGTTTTGCTGTGCAGCAACAATTTTTCCATCGAGGCGGCAGATGGGTTTAACATTTTCGCCCATACTTTGAACTATTGGGGCGCGAATGAATACTCCCCGGAACTTTTTTCCGCCCAGCAGTGGAATTTCTAGGTCTTCTTCAAAGGATTCCCCTTGCCGCCCGAAAGCGTTTCTCTCCACAGTTATATCCATGAGTTTTAGGGTCGGCTGGTTCGTTTTGCCCACTACTCGGTCATAAACTTCTTTGGCTAGGAGAACCATTCCTGAGCAGGTGCCCAGTATGGGGTTGCCCTCATTGGCGAATTTTTTGGTAGCTTCTAGAAGTCCACTGTTTTCCATTAATCTTCCCATAACGGTGCTCTCTCCCCCGGGAATTATTAAACCCTGGATTCCTTCCAAGTGTTCAGGCTTCTTAACCCAAAGCACCTCTCCTTTTATGCCCAAAGATTTGAAAGCTGCCTCGGTTGCTTGAACGTGTTCTTCTATTGCTCCTTGTAGAGCTAGTACCCCGATTTTCACTCTGGAATCACTCATGTTTCTGCTCCTCTATCCTGCATTCTTAACTCCAAGGTTTGAATGTCTAGTCCAGCCATGGATTTTCTTTCATCTATCATTTTTTGGACTTCTGCCACTATTTTGGGGTCATCCCAGTAGGTGCACGCGGTAACAATGGCCTTTGCTCTTTCAAGGGGATCTTCGGACTTGAAGATTCCTGAACCCACAAATATTCCATCGCATCCCAAAGACATCATGAGAGCTGCGTCTGCGGGGGTTGCTATTCCTCCAGCGGCGAAGTTCACAACGGGAAGTCTTCCCAGCCGTGCAGTTTCCACAAGCAAGTCAAAGGATGCTTTTAGAGTTCTGGCTAGCTTCATTAGTTCCTGGTAGTCCTCGTTTTCCAAGAGTATTTTTGCTTGTCTTATTTCACTATTCATTATTCTCATGTGTTTCACTGCTTCTGCCACGTTGCCTGTTCCAGCTTCGCCTTTGGTTCTAATCATGGAGGCGCCTTCTTCGATTCTTCTGAGAGCACCTCCCAAGTCTCTTGTGCCGTTTACGAATGGTACTGTGAAATCCCATTTCCAGATGTGTCTCTCTTCATCTGCGGGGGTTAGCACCTCGGATTCGTCTATGGCGTCTACGCCTATGGCTTCCAGTACTCTGGCCTCGTAGGTGTGACCTATTCGGCATTTAGCCATGACGGGTATTGTGACGTGGTCCATTATTTCTTCTATGACTTTTAGGCTTGCGGTGCGTGCCACTCCTCCTGCCTTTCGCACATCGTATGGAAGTTTGTCTAGGGCCATGACTGCTACTGCTCCTGCGTCTTCGGCTATTTGGGCCTGCTCCACGTTAGTTACATCCATTATGACACCATGTTTCTGCATTTGCATAAAGCCACGTTTCACTCTAACTGTCCCTCTTACCCATTCCAGTTTGGTGTTCTTCTCCACAGTTTTCACCTCTAAAGCTTTCAAATCCAAAACATTCAAAAATTACAGGGAATAAATCGTGTATCAGAATCACATTTGTAAAGATAAACATTTCTCCCTACCATAGTAAAGAAATCATTAAGGCATCCAAATAACTATCTAATTTAAGGGTAATTTGGGGATGTGATGCTTAATGATTGACATATATGGTGTCTTGGGAGAAATGTCCTCTGCCAAATACTCTGATGTGCGTTTAGTGAGGCAGGAAGTTGTTGAGGTGGCCTTTAGGGGGGACTCTGCTGATGTTTTTAAAAACAAGTCTGAGAGGGTGGTGTGTAGAGCGGCTTCAAAAGGTTACGGGGTGGCAAGCGCCAACCTTCAGGATGCGAATAGCCTCAAAGAATTGGCGAAGCTCGCTCTAAAACAGGCGGAGATATGTGATGCTAAAATTGAGCTTCTCCCACTGAAAGCGGAAAAGGGTGAGAAAAGCTTCCCGGTGAAAAAGGAGTTTGAAGTGGATAAGGCTATAGAATTTTTGAAAAACATTAGAGACGAGGTTAAATATTCTTTGGGGAACTTTTACTCCCGAACCGAAATAGTTGCCTCATACAGTTTCACTGATTACCATTTTGTAAGCTCTGAAGGTGCTGACATTGTTGAGAGGTATCCCCTGGTTGACGTTTTTCTCTACGTGGTGGCGAGGGGTTTGTCTGAGGGCTTTGCCAGTAAGGGTATCGGGGGAAGAGGAGGGTTTGAAATAGTTGAAGCTCCCAACTGGTATGAAATAGTTGAAGATTTAACTACGAGAGCAGTCGAATCCACGCAGGCAGGCGTCCTATCCAAGGGTGCAGCTACCAAATTTAACATAGTTTTGGACAATGAGGGAGCTGGTGCCCTCGCTCATGAGATAGCCCACATGTTGGAAGCAGACATCTACCAGCAAAGAAATTTCCATAAACTGGGCTTAAGTGAACCCCTGGGGCTTGTTGACAACCCCTCTCTGGAGAATGGTTACGGGTCCTTCAACTGGGACGATGAAGGAGTGAGGGGAAGACCCAAAATTCTGCTCAGCGAAAGAGGATTGCGGCTGCTTCACACACGGCTAACCGCCAGAGGAGAAGATGAACCTGGAAATGCACATGGAGTATTTCATATGCCCCGCCCTTTGATGAGCAATGTGTATATCCAGCCCAGAGACTGGAGGGTTGAAGAAATTTTTGAGGAGACCCGGTTCGGAATATACGCCAGAGGTGTAGTGAGGGCGGAGTCAAATGTTTCCAGTGGGCGAATCGAAATATCCCCCGAAATGGGATACCTCGTTGAGAGGGGGGTGGCAAAACAACCCATCAAAAATATAAGGATAACTGGAGAAATCAAAAAAATAATATCGGGTATAGATGCCGTGGGAAAGGACTTCAGATTGAGACCAAATATTGAGAAGGGCTTCCCAATCTCCGAGGGAGGCCCCCACATAAGAATCTTAAACATTCACTGCATATAGTTTTTCCAGTCCTCATTTTTTGTGGAGCAAGTCCTCTTTGAAGTTCTTGTGGAAGGCCTCGGGCAAATCCTTGTAAGTTATTCCACGCTTCATATATTTTGAGACGTCCACTGAATTATATGTGTTCCAGAAAAGTATTGGGGTATCTTTCAAATCATGTTTCTTGGTGTAATCTATTAGGCCCGCCAGAGCTTTACCAGTATATGTAGTTTCCAGTTGGATGCCCTCATACTTCTTCATAAGTTCAATCGCCGCCAATCCCTCTTGAGTCACCGCACCATACTCCGCCCCAGCATA
>CAZECW010000092.1:0-6563 GCA_964510585.1 uncultured archaeon
TGCTGACAACTCGCCTTGAGAATACATTTCTAATATTTCTTTTAGGAACTTCTTTCTTATTCGTTCAGGAATCGCTGGAGTAACATTCATTATTCCCACCTCAACAAATTCTCCTTCACTTTTTCAATTATGTCGTCGCTCATTCGATAACCAGAACTCACTAGATTTTCAATATATTGGATTAATTGCCGTGGAGATATAATCTTACTTTTAACAGCCTCAACTAACACACCCAAACAGCCTCTTACTTTAAATCCAGAGGACTCCGCCGCATCCCTAATTTCCTCCTCATTTGCCAAAACAATTGCAGCATTATTTTCCTAGCCAGTTGAATCACTTCGGCATTACTTAAACTCACTTCATATTCCCCCATTATTTCTCTAGTTTTTTTCCCTATCCATAACCTGTACCACATTTATCAAATCTGATCTTACCGCTTCCGAAGTCTCCAAGGAGCCTGGTAGCCTCCAGCCCTCGATTACAACCTCCCTATAAATTCCTTCAGGGATCATTATCTCTTTGAATTGTTCTTTTAACAGATAAAATCGCCCTATTGCTGATAGATGTATCAAAATCGATGCGTCTGCAACTACTTTCAAATCACACCCCATATTTAATGAATTTTCCCCATTAATACAGTTTACGATTCACAAAACCGTTGGTGAGAAGCCCAAGTCGCGGTGAGTGTCAACCTTCAAGAAATCTTCATCCAGTTTTCACAAAAATTAGCACGACAACTTTAAATTAGACTTGTTCCCGACTCCTTGAAATCACCGATTACTATCTTTGGTTAGATAGGTAAGATAAACTGTTCGCTTCTTCTTTAACTTATGTGTCCCAAAAACTTAACCAGCAGGAAACGCCCCACATAGTTCTGGCACCCGCAACATCCACATGCCCCCTGTGCGAAAACGAGCTACGCGTAAGAAAAACCATTATCCGGAAGCCCAAGGGGAAAATCCGCGGTCTCCAAGGTGACGTTAAGGGAGCTCAACTTGCGCCAACCCCGACTGCAAACTGTACCTCGCAGATGATAAACAGCGAAAAAAAAGTTAAAAAGAAAAATCGGGGAAGAACAGTCAAGAAGGCGAATTTAACGTTATCAAAGAATGGCAAGGCTTTATGGAGAAGATAAACACTAACTTTTACCAAAGCATTGCTAAGAGAGTTTTAGCGGGGGCTAAGCTGAGCTACCTGCGTCTTTTCACTCCCCTAACTTAAACGGGAATCTTTAAGAATTTCTTTATGAGGACAGTCATTGTGGCCTTTTCTTTCATAAATATTTAAATAAATGTTAGTAATAATCAGGAGTAGGGTGATTTATGAAGAAAAAGAATTTCAGCCAAGTGTACCAATTTAAGATCACGTTAAAGGGTAGTAAGCCGCCTATTTGGCGGAGGATACAGGTTCCGGAAACCTACACCTTTTGGGACCTACATGTAGCGATTCAGGACGCTATGGGTTGGTCATTTAGCCATCTTCACGAGTTTGAAGCCATTGATCCTTTAACCGGCTCTGTGGTGAGTATAGGAACCCCACATAAAGACTATTGGAAAGAGGTTCTCCCGGAATGGAAGGTGAAGATAGCTGACTATTTCTCTATGAAGAATAGGTCTGTGGATTACGTGTACGATTTCGGTGACAATTGGGTTCATAAGGTGGAATTGGAGAAAATTCTTCCCGCAGAAGAGGGCATTAATTATCCAATATGCGTCAAGGGGAAAAGAGCCTGCCCCCCTGAGGACTGTGGCGGAATTTGGGGGTACGAAGAATTATTGGAAATCTTAAAAAATCCCAACCATGAAGAATACGAAGAAACATTAGAGTGGCTTGGCAAAGATTTTGACCCAGAGCACTTTGACCCAAAAAAAGTCAAATTTCATAATCCCGACAAACTCCGAAAAGAAATCGAGTAGTATCGAAATAAATAGGGCTTATTTATCGGATCAAAGCAACAATTTCCATCTATGGTTAACATTCAGATATTAAGAAGACGTCTAGGGTTTATTTCGGTTGCTTTGAGCCTTTATTCTCTCTCACCCTACAAGTTTTTTTCCTTAAAACCATTTCAGAATGGGGACTATTTATACCTCTTTTTATGGAGGAGTGGGGGAGGGGTGAGTTTTCCGGATGTGAAGTGGAAAAATCTATTGGATGGTCTTGGTGGCTTCCGTCTGGGCTAAATGGGCGGGTTTTGAAGGTTTTTTGGTTTGGGTTTGTGGGTTTTGTGCTGTTATTTTTGGATTTTAAATGTAAAAATGGAAATATATTTCCGAAATGTTTATATTTTTCCCAATGAAATTTATAAATGTAAATTGCGAGAGAGAGTGAAAAAAGGATGATAGCAACAACACAACAAATAGTCATCCCCCACACAAAAGAAATAGCCCCCCAAGAAGACATCCAATTCATAGTAAGAGGATACAGTTGGCGCCCCTTCCTAGGATTCTGCCTACCACACATAGACATAATATCACATCTGGGACTAGGAAGCGCACCACTCTTTGGGGAACACACACTCCCACTCACAAAAGAAAAATACTGCCTGGAATGCCTAAACCCCACAAGCGGAGACTCCCAGTACTGCGAAGAATGCCAAAAACTCGTCAAAATACTAAGGCTAGAGTGCATAACGAAGGGGGCTGGGGCACCCTACAACCAGCAATGCAACCCAGAAAAACCACCATGCAATTCACCCTGGGCAGAACAACTATGCAAGGAGGAACACGTAATATACATAGCAGGCTTCGGAGAACTCTTCAAAGTGGGAGTAACCAGAGCAGAGAGATGGAGCACCCCAGACGGATACAAGTATCGACTAATAGAGCAGGGAGCAGACTGCGCCGCAGTACTCAGAGGAAACCTAAACCTTGCAACCGCCCAAGAAAAAGAACAAATTATAGCTGAAGCCCTAGAGCTAGAAACAAGAGTTGGATTCGAGTACAAAGCAGAAGAATTCGCAAACCCAAAAGGCCCACAAATCAGGGAACTGGAGGAATTAAGCCGGGAAGCTGCAAAAAGATTCGATTTACGTGAAGTTTGTCTCCTTGACCTAAGCCAGGTTTACGGCTTACCACCCGAATTAAATGTGGATGTGAACTTGTGGCAGATTGAAGACATTTTTGGAAAAGTTGTTTATGTTAGGGGGAACATTCTATACCTTCAAGCTAACAGTTTACTCCTGGCCCATGATTTGAGCTCTGCGAGGGGGAGAGGGATAATCTGTGAGGAGGACTAAAAAAGTTGTTACTTGAAATAACCAGTCACGGCTCCTTCATAGGAAAGAAGGGTCAATGTATTAAAATTACCTGTGGAGGGGAAAAACTCAAAGAGGTCCCAGTTGTTAAACTAACAGAAATAATAGTTTCCGCCTCAACAAGCATATCTTCTGATGCTGTGAAGCTGCTGGCGGAGAACGGTGTACCAGTACTATTTATGGGTGGAGGAAAACCTGTAGCACTGCTTCACGGATTTTTTATGCATGGCACAGTCCTAACACGCAGAGAGCAGATAACTGCCTACGGAGATGAGAGGGGAACACATCTTGCCAAGGCATTTGTGGATGCGGGAATGACAAACAAGCACCGCCTCCTCAACTACTTTGCAAACAGCAGAAGGCGCACCGACCCAAAAGTGGCAGAGGGTCTGGAAACAGCCACCCAAGAAATAAAAAGAGTCCAAGAAAAACTAGGAGAAATAAATGGGCTGATTATGGAAAACCGCTACGAGTTGATGGGCCTTGAGGCTGAAGCCACACGCATCTACTACCAGGCTCTAAGACTAATCCTCCCAGAGGAAATAAGGTTCCAGAGGAGGGAAAAAAGGCCACCCAGAGATCCATTTAACGCCGCCCTAAGCCTGGGATACACCATACTAAACAGTAGGGTGCTGGCAGCGGTAACCGCTTGTGGATTGGAGCCCTTCGCAGGATTCCTACACGCAGACCGCTCCGGAAAACCATCACTGGTTCTTGACTTATCAGAGGAATTCAGACAGCCAGTAGTGGATAGAACCGCAATAAGCATGTTCACACAGGGAACACTAACAGCAAAAGATTTTGAACACACGGGCGGAAGGCTACAATTCAGTGAGCAAGCCAAGAGGAGATATATTGAAGCCATACTCAACAGGCTGGAAAACGAAGGAAAACAGGGGGAGGACAAAACATCCCTGGAAAACATGATATTCCACCAGGCAAGAGAAATTGCACGTTACCTCCTTGGAAAATCTCAACGCTACACCCCATACACTTTCGAGTGGTGGGGAACAACAGGGGGAGAAAATCAAAGTGAATAACATTGTAACATATGATGTGCCTGATGACCGCTTACGGGCAAAAATTGCCTCCCGACTCTTTGAATACGGCCTCAAAAGACTACAGAAAAGTGTATTTATAGGGGAGATGAGTAGAAACAAGGCCGAAATGCTAGCCCTAGAGTTGGAAGACCTAGTAGGTGGAGAACCCGCAGACATACGCATTTTTCCCGTGTGTGAGAGATGTTTTGAGGCCCACATTGTTGTGTGTGAACTCCACGATGTGAGTGAGGAAGAGGTGGTTATAACTTGACAGTCTGGGAATGTGTGAGGCCAAGAATCATTTTTACAGCCGAAGACATAAGGCAATACGGATACTGCAAGCGCAAACCCTACTTCCGCCACGTTTTAAAGGCAAGATTCACACCCTCAGTTAAAATGGTGAGAGGACAAAAAATACATGAAAAAACCTGCAGAGCCAAAAGCGTCGAAACAGAAGAAAATAGGGGAGTCTCAAGATACTATAACATATATCTTTGCTCCGAAGCCCTAGGACTAGCAGCCATAATAGACTACTTCGAATACGACGGCGAAAAAATAACACTAGTAGACGTAAAATCCGGTAAGGGAGCCTCAAAAACCCTATTTGAAGGATACTACCTACAAATGGCAGCATACGCACTGCTTGTGGAGATATGCCTCGACATACCCGTCAAAAGCGTGCTAATACGGTACGAAGACGACAAAAAAGAAAAACTGCTGGAAATAGACTTCAAAGCAAAAGCCACAGTAATCCAGATACTAAAAAAGCTAAGAGAAATGGTTGAAAACGAAGTCATACCACCACCAACAAACAATCCCAAAAAGTGCACAGACTGCGAAGCATGGAAAATATGCAGGAGAGTTTGAGAGCTGTTAAGTTTGTGTTTAAATAAGAAAAAGTTTATAGATAAAGAGGTGGGAATATTTATTTGAATGCGAAATTTGGGAAGATGTTTACTCTTTTCTCCATTTTCGAGATAGTCACATGATTACCAAAAAGGGAAGATAGGGAAAATTTCTGTAAATAGTTTGCAAAAATTGTAGTGTAAATGTCGGCGTTATTAAGCTAATAAATTGATTGAGTGAGAAATTATGACGAGTAATGGAGATGCTGAAGAGATTGCGCGAGAGGTGTTCTCTACTCTTGGAATAAACAATCCATACTTGGAACAATTAGAAGTTTTTAATCATATATATCTTAATGCGAAGAAGGGAGTCGCTCCATTCACATTTGTAAAATTGCCTTGTGGTTATGGTAAGACTGAAAGTGCGATTGCCCCCTTCTTCGCCCAGTTTTCTATCGGTGAGTGGTATTTAGCGCCTCGTATGATCTATGTTCTGCCGACACAGGCACTATGTCAACAGATTAAAAACAGAATCACTGAAAAGGTAAGTAGGATTAATCCAAAATTAGTAGTAGAGTCACATCATGGTTCTCATCCTTTAGATGCGTATTTCTTTTCAGATGTTGTTGTTACAACTTTAGATCAGTTCTTGTATGGATATGTAAGGACATATAAACATCTTATAAGCCAGATAGATTTACCTGCAGGGAGCATTGCTCTTTCCTATGTTGTTTTCGACGAGGCGCATATGTATAGTCCATATACACATGCGCTAATGCGCGCAATGATCGAAATTCTGAACAAATCAAATGTTCCATTTACTTTAATGACCGCAACAATGCCTGATTCTCTTTGTAATGACTTTAAAAGAGATTTGATTAACTTAAAGGAGGTATCATATAAAAGGGGTAAAGTAATTGAAAGGAGTCTTAGTGTAGAAATTAAAAATGAGGAGTTAGTACCAAATAATACGGACAACTCTGCTCTTAAAGAGGCTGAAGATGGAGAGCGAGTATTAGTTGTTTGCAATACTGTAGGTGGAGCAATTAAGTTCTATAATAAAATAAAAGAAAGAAGAGACGATGTTGTATTAATTCATGCAAGATTTACTGTTAGTGACAGAAACGATAAAGAGGAGAAAATTATTGAAAAACTTGGAAAGAAGGGTTCAGGAGGTATTGTGGTCTCAACACAAGTTTGCGAAGTTGGTTTGGATATAAGCGCAGATATTTTATTAACAGAGTGCGCTCCAGCAGACTCATTGATCCAAAGAATCGGCAGATGCGCAAGATGGGAAAGAGCAAATGAAATTTCCAGAGGAAAAGTTATAATCTACAAAGCCAGAGATTTTCCACCTTACTTTGAAAAACATTTAAGCGATACTTGGGAATATCTAAATAAAAATAAGGTAGACTCCTGTAA